>NZ_BLKW01000004.1:0-312607 GCF_010723305.1 Mycobacterium botniense
TTTTGTCGTGCGCGACGTCGATGCGCCCGACCAGCGGCCGGCTCCCCTTCGAAATCGATCACCACGGGAACGACCGTTGTCTGACAAGTGATCGCAAGCTCGGCCAGCGGGTCTTGTCCTTTGAGCGTCAATGTGCCGTCGGGCAGTTTCAGACGCGGGAAGGTGCAGGTGACTTCGATGTAGTCGCCGCACTGGTATTCGGTGCGGTAATAGTTGTCGAACAGCCGCACATCCATGTTGATCGGCACGGATTCGTGCGGCCGGGCCAATTGCAGCGCACTCGACATCGCCGCGACGGGATCGGGCCCGGTCAGCGTAACCTGTTGCTGGTCAAGGCTGCTCATTCCGGCCACACCCTCATCGGTGTGATAGAGGCGACCATTTTCGATGCCGGGTTGCCGCCGGTGATCGAGCACGCGATAGCCGCTGGCTGCGCGTATTGTGGCTGCGCCACACCGGGAATCGGGTTGGTGTAGTTGCCGGTGATCAGCGACGCCAGCGGGCGGTCTGCGGCAGCGCCCCAACGCCGACTCGAACTGCTGCAGCAGCGGCGGCACGTTGTTGCCGCTGACAAAGTTGATGAGCGTGTCGAGCAGCGACGGCGACGCCGACTGCGGCGCCTGCGACCGTGGCGGGGTGAGGTCGACGACGCGCGGCAGCCGGGATAAAGTGTTGATCAGCGCAATGTCACCGGCGTTCAGTGGTCCGAACGTGATCATCGTTGTCGAGCCGGGGCCGTTGGCGAAACTGAACGTGGCCCCGTCTTCGGTTCCCGCGTAGCACAGGATGGCGGGCCAGCCGTCCTGGTCACCGATGTTGCCCAACTGCAACCAGCCGGAGCCCGAGCCGGTCCACCCCGACGTGTCACGCGGAAGGTGTCTGTCCACGGCACACCGAGCCAGAACGCGAGATCGTTGCGGATCTTCTGCGTGAACTCCTGATGCAGCACGAGCCGCGGCAGCTGCGATCTGATCCGCCCACGGCTCGCCCCAGCCGGGAACCACCAATAGCCGCGGTCAACCGTCCAATATTCCAGCGAGCCTTGCAGATTCGGGTTCCACGCACCGATCCACTCCGACACCAGGCGCGACATGCCTTGCGGGGTGGTGGCATGCGCCTGCAAACGCATCGTCAAGTTGCAGGTGTCATACATGGTGTAGGTCCAGGTGACGCCGGGCTGCCGCGCTCCTTTGAGGTCGATGTGCTTGAAACCTGGTGTGACACCGGATAATCCGTCCACCAAGAGGATGCCGTCTTGGATTCCGGGCCACGGCGCCTCCGGCCCGCACAGCGTGAACTTCGAGTTTCCGTCGGGGCTGGTGAACTTGATAGTGGGCATTGCGCCGTCCAGCAGATCGGCTGCGCCCTGGGGCAGAATCGTGGCGTCGTTGGTGGCGTAAATCAGAGGGTAGGTCGTCATCGCGGCAATCCGTACGGCCTTGGGAATTGGCGTCCGGCAGTGTTGGACTGCGCGGTTTGCTCGGTCATTAACCGTTGACGGAACTCGTCGGGGTTGTTGGCTTGCACGACGATCGGCGCGTTGAACTGCGAGCCGATCCGGTCCCCGTTGTGCACGTCGCCGCCGCTGGCCGGGGTGAGCGGCTGCTGGGTCTGTCCCGCGGTGTTCGGCGTTGATGGGCGCACACCCGCGATACCTGTCAACAGGCGGCCAGGCAGTGTTTTGCCCCACTGCGACAGCGGGCTATCGGACGGGATCAAGGTGCTGAGAACGCCTTCGGCGGCGATGCCGCCCAGCTGCCCGGTATCCGGCGGTGCGGTTCAAATCCTGGAACACCACCTGCATCGCTCCCCGGCCGCTCCCCCGGCTCCTCCGAATGTGCCCATGTCTGCGCCCATCGACGCCGCCGACGCCGCTGCTGATTCGGCGGCGCCGATCAGGCCGCCCGCCGAGCCCCGGTGATGGTGGCAGCCCTTCGTCGGGCAACCGCTGCGGGCGCCGGGCTTAGCCACACCTTCCGGGGTGTGCGCTGAGCGGTCCTCGGCCGACACTTCGCTGGCCTGGGTGCCTTTGTTGCCCGGCCCGGCGATTTCGGCGCGCCGACCGGCAAATGAGGCTGCCCGCCTGACTTCTGTTGCGGCGCGGCCGGTGGTTTCGGCGTCGGCGGCGGCTGCGTCGGGTCACCGCCGCCGACCAAATAGACCGCACCACCGTGATTGCGATGCAGGGCATTACGGAACGCATAGACCGCGTCCTGGCCGCCCATCGCGCGCACGTCGTCGGCGGTGAGCACGTGTTCGCCCGGCGACAGCCACGCTGGGATGATGTCGGTGCCGGCCGGGCCGCCGGCAGCGAAGCGCGGCGCATCCATCGGCGCGAGATTCACCGCCCGGATGGGGCCCCATCGGGTGCGGTGGCATCGGTATCGGCGCGTGTGCCGTGGGCGGGCCGCCAACGTTTGACAGATCGAGCTGTTGCCGATTCGGCGGGGCTGTCGCTGGGCCGCCGAGCATTCCCGGCAGACTCAAGCGTGGCCCAGACGCCCGGCCGGTAATAACTCCGAGATATGTCTCGATTGCCGGAGGTACCGGCTGCTGAGGCGCCGGGATCCCGGCGGCCATCAACCACGCCGGGCAGCGTTGGGAACGGCCCGAGCTGAGGCAGGGGACCGTGGGTCAGCGCCGGCTGCGGGGGCTGGAACATCGCCGGCGCCGGTGACGCTGGCCCCGGCGGTGCTGGCGTCGGTGGTGCTGGCGTCGGCGGTGCGGAAGATGCTTCGGGCGCAGCCGACGCGGCGCCTGTGCCGGTCGGCGAACCATCGGCCGGTGGGGCCGTATCGCCGCCGGCTCGCCATCCGGCCGTGGCGGCGCTGCTAGGCGGCAGCGGTGTGCCGTAGTCGCCGAGGTCTGCGTAACCGCCGGGAGCGCCGAAGTCAATCCAGCGTCCAAGCCGTAGTCGGCGCCCACTGCGCTGGAGCGGATGGCGTTGCCCAGCATGGCGCCCTCTATCGGGCCGATCGCCAGGTCGGCGAGGAAGGTGACAAGCCACTCCCCTAAGCCTTTGACCCCGCCGGAGAGGCCGAAGCCTTCCGCGAGCGGTGCGCCGAACCGCAACCCGCCGAAACTGTTCGCGCCACCGCGCAGCGGTGGCGCGCCCGCTCGGCGTCTTCGAGCTTGCGCTGCGCCAGATCGCGCTCGGTGCAGGTGCTCGATCTCGTGGTCGAGCCGATCCCGCTCGGACTGCTTGGCGGTTGCTTTGAGTTCGTTGCGGCGTTCTTCGGCGTCGTGAATCTCGTTGTCGAGATGTCGCAGCCGTTCCCGCGCGGCCGCGACTTTCTCGTCGTCGCGCGTGTAGTAGCCCGGCTGGCCGCCGGGCCCGGTCCCGGGCGTTGCGCCGGCCGGGATGCCGGCCCGCCGATGCCGCCGCCGCCGAAACCTCCGGCGCCCCCGCCGAAGCCGCCGCCTGCGCTGTAGCCGGGTGGGCCTTGCAGGTCGCCGATCGGCAAAAACATGTGATGGTCGAACTGAGGGCTGTTCGCGCCCGCAGCGCCCGCTCCGACGAAGTTCCCGTGCGAGCCGCCGGCTTCGGCGTTCTCGCCGTCCGACAGCGTCATGGCGGCGTGCCCGGCGTTGCCGCCGCCGTGGTCGTACCAGCCGACGCTGATCGTGCCAGGGCCGCCGATGCCGGGCCGGAACCCCAGCGACGCCAGCCATTGGCCCATGTTGACGGTGGTGGGCAATCCGACGTTAGGGATGCCGAGCGCGCCGGCGATGACGCGGCCCACCATCCCCGAGCAGTCGTGGCGTGTGGCTTGACTGTAGGGCGTGCCGATCATCGAGTAAGCGGCCTGCACGTCGGGTCCGATGGCTCCCCCGCCTTGACGGTGCAGCGCGCGCCGGAACGCGTACACCGCGCCGTGACCGCCCATCGCGTCCACGTCGTCAGCGGTGAGGACGTGCTCGCCGTCTGCGCCCCAAAACAGCGCCGAGTCTTTGCCTTTCGGCCCAGGAGCGCGCAGCGGGCCACCGCCGGAGTGGCCGGCGAGCTGATGGTAGAGCCCTACGCCCGCGCCGCCTATGCCGCCGATGGCGGTTCCCCAGGCCCGAACACCGATCCGAGGGCGGCACCGGTCGCGGCATCGGTGCCGACCACGGCCGCGCCGTGCCAGAACCCGCTGGGACCCGTCGCGTGTTGCAGCGCGTCACCGCCAAGCTGCGCGCCGAGAGCCAAGGCGCCCCCCTTGGCGAGACGTCCCAAAGCGCCGCTGAGGCGCCCCGTCGAGGCGGTGGCCGCGTCCTCCTCGGCGACGATCGTGCCGAGCCCGCTGGCGATTGGCGCGAGAACGGTTTCGGCGATCTTGGCGGCCTTGAATATCGCCCACGCGCCGCCCAGCGCGCCGAGCGCGTCGATGACGCCATGCATGATGCCTGGATGCTGCGCTAGGGCGTTAGCTACGTCCTTGACGACGTTCAGGGCGGTCGTCGCGGCGGGCAGGAAGTCGTTACCGATCGCAATCGCGGCCGCCCCGAACGCGGCCTTCGCGTCACGCATTTTCGCGTTGAGAGTTCCCTGGGATTCGTGGAATCCTTGACCGTTCCGTCCGCCTCCTGGGTGCTCTCGGCGATCCCTTTGATCCTGCCGTTGACCTCGTCGGTGTGCTCTCCGGTGATTTGCAGCGCGACCGCGGCGGCGGACATTGTTCCGGTCACTTCGTTGAGTGCCTGGTTCAGCGTCTCCAGGGTCTGCCGGCCGCCGGTTAGCCGCTTGCTGAAGCCTTCGACCTTGTCGTCGAGCGCCTGGTATTGCTTGAGCTGCGTCGCGTCCTGCTCGTTCGACTTACGAACAACCATCTGGTATTCGCGGTGCCCAATTGTGTGGTTGTGCAACGCCTCAGCGGCCTGCCTCGCGGCCGGCGACATCTTGGTCAGCATCTCGTTCATGTCGTTGACCGCTTGCGCGCTCTTGAGCACATCGCCGGTGTTGAGCAGCTTTGTCGACGGGTCTACCTTCTGTGCGAGCGTGTGTTGTAGAGTATGCATCGTGCCCGCCAGGCCGCGCCCGTTCGGGCCGCCGAGCTTCTGACACGTCGTCTGCGTCAATCCCCACACTGCATCGCCTGCCGCGCGGAGCGTCCGCCCCGGACAGGGCGCGCATCGCGTTGTTCATTTGCTCGGCGCCCTGAGCCGCCGACGTACCAGACTGGGTGATCTGCGCCAGCGTCCCCCACACATCAGCCAATGAGAGGTGCAGTTGTGCGGCGGTCGGCTCAATCGTGTGTAGCGCGCCCGCGAATTCCTGCAAGGGAACCTTGGATTCGCCGACCGCGGTCACCAGCTGCGACATGACTTTCGCCGCCTGGTCGGCCGGGATGTGGAAGTCCTGAAGCGACGTCGTCAGCACGTTGACGACCTCGAGGCGGCGCCTGCTCCGCGTTGGCGCCCTGCGCCGCGGCCTGCAACACCTTGAACCCGTCGGCGGCCGGTATCCGGCCGGTGATGGTGTACATGCCCTCGGCCAGCTCACCGGTGTAGCCGACTTGGCCGGCCAGCTTCAGAATGCCGTCGGAGGCGGTTTTCAAGTCCTGTGCTGGAAGGCCGGCCGAGGCATGCAGTTTCATCATCGCCTGCTGGAAATCGCCGGCCTTCTTAGTGGTTTCGACGAACGCCACACCGAGGCCAGCTACGGAGGCGACACCGATCGCGTTGAACACCTGGCCGGCGCGGCTGGCCGAGGTCGCGCTCTTGTCCATCGCGCTGCCGAGCCGGCTGTGCGCGGCCTCGGCGGCGACCATCGCATCGACGTGATCACGTTGTGCTTTCGATGCGCGGGCATGCGAGTCGGCTAACGCCACGTTGGCTGCAGCGGCCTTGCTGCTGTCGGCGCCGTATTTCGCGGTGGTCTCGTTGAGCCGCTTTTGGGCCACCTCGACTTGGCCCATCGACCGCATCATGCGCCGCGCGGCTTCTTCCTCGGCGGCTGCCGCAGCACATTCGTCTTGCAGTCCGCGCAACGGCGCGCGCGGCGCTGCCGTCGATCGCCGACAACGCTCGTGTCAGCGCGCCGCCGAGGCCGCGTCCGATGTCGTCACCGGCGCGGCTGAAAATCGCTTTCGCTTCGCGGGCGGCCAGTTGGGCGGCCGCGACATCGAGCCGTGACTTGACATCTAAATAGACCGGCACGGCTCACTCACCGCCTTTCATACCGTAGAGGCCGACGCTTATGTGGCTTTTAGCGCGCCGCACTAACTCAGCGCGCTCTAACTCCTTGCGCTCAAGCAAGATCGCGTCCAATGGCTCCAACAGCGCCGCGATGTCTGGTTGCGGAGCGCCACGGTCCGCGCGTAAAGCCGCCAACTCACGGGTCATGCGCGCCAACAGTTTCCTGTCGTACGTCCAGTCGATGTAGGTGGCGATCACCTTCACGTCTTTGGGAGGAGCCCCGGCGGCCGGAATTCTTAGCAACTTGCCGGTGAGCTGCTTGTCCTCGCCGACATATTCAGCGACACGGAAGGTGCGCTCGGATGCTTCTTTAAATTTGGAGTTCTCTGGCAGCCCGTCGAGCAGCGCGAGCATTTCTCGGCTGCTCATCGTGCCCTGATGCCACTCCGCTATCCGCCTCCGGCAATGAATCTGTAGGTCGGCCTCAATCTGTGTCGGAAACAGCCTCCACAATTTGATCGCCTCGGTCACTTTTGGTCGGCTTTGCGCCGCTCCGCAAGCTCCCGGCCCATCTTCTGCCAGATCAGGGTCACGTCGACAGCGCGACCGCCCGCCGCCCGGAAAGCCTCGTAACGGTCCCCGAAAATCGCCCGCGCTAACTGAATGTTGTAGTTTTCCACGAGCACACCGTTTTTGCGGTTCGGTTCCTTGAGTTCGCCGCGGCGGATAACTTTCCCGTTCTCGTCGATTTCGTCGTCCTCGCGGTCCCACGATTCCACTTCGAGCTGCAAAGCGTCGTAGCGACCAGCTGCTCGTCGTCGAGCAAAGAAGGGTTGGGTATCTCGAATACCTCGCCTTTGGGGGTGATGATGCGCTCGCTGGCGGTGAATCCCATGTATTCGGCGGCCTGTGCGCGCGCCGCCTCGAACGAATCGTGACTGTGGGAAACCTGCTCCTGCATAAATGTGTCTCCTGCCTGTTTGTCCTCTGCGCGGGTCTGCGTGGATCGCCGCGGCGGCCCGGCCACGGAGACAAACCGGCCGCCGCGGCGCGAATGTTCGTGTTGCGTTGTGTCAGGACGCGGTTGAGGTGAACGGAGCCGACTGCGGGCCGGTCACTGTGGCGTTGGCCCCTGTCGCGGTCACCTGAATCGCGTTATACGTGGTCGATGCGGTCAGGCCCGAAATCGTCAACGTCGTCAGGCCGCCCGACACCGACGGCGAACCGGACAGGGTTGCCGCCGACCACGCGCCGGTCGGTGTCTGCTGAATCTGCACCGAGTACACCGGGGACGTGATGTCGATCGGTGTCGGGAACGTGATCGTCGCATTGAGGCCGGTCACCGGCGTGACCGTGGGAACCGCGGTCTCAAACTGCAGATTGCCCGCTCCCAGCCATGCCGTGCCGGCGCGGCACCCACATCGTCTGCTTGGTGAACGGGTCCGGCAGCACTTCGTAGGTGAGCTCCGAGGAATCCGGGTTCTTGCGGGCAAGCTCGTTCTTGCCCTTCTTGTCGGTGATGATGCGCGGGAACACGCGCGCCACCAGGTTCGCGTCGGTGTCAACACCGATCAGCACCAGCGTGCGCTCGCGTGGCACATCGGTGTTGCCGCGAGCCACACCGTAGCCAGGTGTGCCAAGCGCCGGGATCCCCGTCAGCGGGAGCTCGAACTTCAGGTAGTCGATCAGCGGGTTCGACTCGAGCGGAGTGAAGTTCACCTTGTCGTCGAGCTTGGTCAGCACGTTACGCACCGAGCGCACCAGCTGCGCTGATGGCGTCTGCTGCAGCGTTTGGTCCGGGGTCCAGTCGGTGGCGTCCTCTTTCAGCAGGCCGAGGTCGTAGAAGTTCACAGCACTGTTCGGTGACGTGACCAACAGGTCGCCACGGATCGACACGTTGTCGGCGGCGAACGGTGTGAACAGCTGCGCGGGTCCGCTGGCGGTTTGGACGGTGCCGAGCCCGACAGCCGGTGACGCCAGGTTGAACGTGCCGGTCGGATCGTAGTCGCGGATCAGCCCGTGGGTGATCTGCCAGTACCGAACATTCAGCGGGTTCAGGTTGTCTTCGAGGACTTCGGCCCAAGTGCCGCCGGTTGCGGGAAGTGTCATGATATTTCCTTTCGGGGCGCGATAGCGTCAAAGCCGAAAACAGCAAGACGCGCAGCGGGTTTTGCGCAAACTATGCGGAGAAGCGCAAAGGCAGAAAGTATCTCGCGTAGTACCGTTTGATGAACGGGTCTTCGTAGGGTTGGTAGACCGGCATCTGATGTGTTCGCGGCCCAAGACCGCTCACCGTCGCGGTTTCGCCGCTAGGAAGCCTAATAATGTCCCCCATTGTGAGGCTAATGATCTGGTGGTGGGCTTTCCACGCCCACTCGTCACACTCGGCTATCGTGGCGGCCAGCGTATGCACGCTGATGATCGCGTTGCACCAGTACTTGTCGTCGTTGCCGGCGATGCCGTTGACGAGGTAGTACGGCAGCGCGACATCTGGCTCGCTGTCACCGGATCCGGCTCCCGGCTGGGGCGCTCACCGACACCTGCTGCGCCGAGCGGCAGCAACACGCCGATGCCGACCTGTGTCGGTGATGGCGTCGTGCCGTAGTTGAGGCTCACCGGCCGCGCCTGCCACGTGATCGTGCTGCTTTGAACGCGGCCGAGCGTGCGATGCGGGCCTGCCGCACGTCGCGGGCAGCGGCCGCGATCTCATGCGCCGCGGCGCCTTCCGCGGACAGTTTCGCGAAACGCTCCAGCTCTGCGCGCAGATGCGCGTGCGCGTACGCGACACCCTCGTCGGCCATCGAGTCGCGGCCGGTCGACGAAAACGATGGGCCGCCTTCGGCGCCGAACATGGCGGCCGCTTTGGTGAACGGCGCGTACTCGGGCATGTGGCTGGTGCCGATCTCAATCCACACGGCTTTCTTGTCGCGGGAGATGACACGGCGGCCGCCGTCAGGCAGCGGCTCGACGTGCACAGCGTTGCGGGCATCTCCTATTTCGCCTTCTGCTGGCGCCGCCCGGTGCGGTGGCCGGTCACCGAAAACCGGGGTGAGCGCCTTCACCTGCTCGCACACCTCGCGCGCCAGCTCATCCACCGCGTCTTGCACTTCCGCGCTGGCCAGCCCGGCGGCGAACTCGTCTTCGACGCTCACCCTGCCCTCCATTCGCAATTGACCAACACGTGATCGGGCAGGCCATCTATGTCGTAGTGGATTTGCGGCAGCCCGAGCACCTTGTAGTCGCGCTGGGCTTGCGGGTCCGCGCGTCGCGGCCTGATCCAACACGAGTTAGTGATCGTCGCAGCGACTTGGTCGCCGTTGTCGTCCACACCGGGCACGCCGACACCAGCAACGTATGGCAGGAACGCCCACGCCTGCTCGGCGCTGGTGATGGTGTCCGTTTGTTTCTCGATCGCGGAAATGTGTGTGACCGGCTCAAATACGCACCCGTAGACCCATACCACCGACTCGGTTGTGATCGGCTGATTCATCGCGTCAACTCGACCGGTGGGCGCTTTCGTGACCACGCCCAGCGTGTCGGCGCCGGGATAGCTAGTCATTGTCGTATTCCCACCAGTCCCAGCCGAGGTTACCGAACTGGTCCGACCATTGGGTCGGCCACCCTTGCTCTTGGTCCGCGGCGTAAAAATCGTTTGGGCGGCACGATGACATGGGCAGCGCCTCCAACGGGATCCCCAACAGCATCTTGTGGTTGTCGGTGAACTGGAGCGCTTTCATCGGGTCGGTGAAGCTGCCACCCTCAATGCGGTGCCCAACGGTGCGGGAAAACTGGCTGAGCTTGCTGTACCGCTGATAGCGCACGGCTGAGCTGACCACATCCCACACAACGAACTGCGCGGTCGGGTCGGTCGATGGCAACCCTGCGCCTTGCGGCCCGTTGGCGTATATCCACTGAGACGCCACCTGCAGCAGCAGGTGCACGATCGCCTGCTGCTGCGCGGTGAGCGGCGGCCCGTCCCACAACGCCAGGAACTCCTGCAAGTTGAGAAACGGAATCATTCACATTCACCAGCCCTCGATAAGCCGCAGCTCAAGCTGTGCGCCGGGGCCGTCCGCTATCGCGTACAACGGCAACTGCTGGCCGTTGCACGAGTCAATGAGGGGCAGCCGGCATATTTGGCCTGGCAGCAACCGGATACCGATCTGCTGGGGTTCTAGCGCGGCCGGGGCGCCAGCATTGACCACAACATTCGGCGCGGCGTTCCTATCCCCCAAACCGGCGCTGGAGTTGAGCACCAGCACCGCCGCAACGGGAGGCAACGCGATCTCGGTCACCGTCTCGCCGACGCTGATTGCCGGCGCGGTCATCCTGTCAGCCTGTCAGCCTAGAAGGTCGACGAGTTCTTGTTTGGACAGTGCTTCCAGTGCACGGCGGTCGTGGTTTTGGGCGACGCCATATTCAACCCACGTCTCCTTGGGGGCGACCCGCGGCGGTTTTTTCGGCTCATCCGGTTCGGGCTGCTCACTGCCGGGACTGGCGACGGTCGCGGGTGTGTCCACTTCCTCGACCAGCCCGTGGGCGAGGAAATGAGCACGCTGCTCATCATCAAGCCACGGCAGCCAGCCGCCGGCGTAAACGTGATGGTTGCGGCCTGTCTGATCTTTGGCCACAACCAGAGGAGCGATCACACGGTAGCCACTCATTGTCAGAATCCCGTGATTTGGACGCCGGCTTTGGGTTCGATAATGATGGGAGTAGTGACGCGCCGGGCCCGGATACGCCAGCGGTCCTGTTTGTCCTCGCGCATCGTCTTCACCTGAATCATGGAGCGACCGTCGTCGTCGCCGCTGTTGTCGGACTGTGCGCCAACGTAGCCGGGCGCAGGCAGCCGCTCGTCAACCATCGCGCCGAACACCTTTGCGTCGAGAACCGCAACATACGGTGTGGTCGGCAAGTTCGGGGTTGATAGCCATTTCTTCCCCGCGATATTGGCTTGGAAGCCGATTCCCTGGAACACCGGCATTTCACGCACCCCGTGACCGAAATCTTCACGTGGCAACAGCAGCGCAAGCGTCGGGTCGGAGATCGCGGTGGCGAACGTGTTCAGGTCACAGAGCACCGTGTCAGCGATGTAGCCCTGTTTCAGCGCCCTCATCTGCTCCTCGGCGAGGAGGATGTCACGCAGAATGTTCGGGGCGCCTGAGCTGCCATTCCACGGCTTCGACGCGGGCTGTGTGGCTGTGATGGCGGCGACCACAGCCGACATCACCACCGAATCGACTTGCGCGACCATGCTGTTGACGAGCTTCGTGAATGCCCGCGACAGCACGTCGAAGTTCTGCCGGCTGATGTCCTCATCGGTGATGATCGTGTCCAGACCCCACTTGACCACGTTTGCGATCTGCGCCGGACCTGTGGGAATCGGAGACAGCGGGTATTCGTCGCCGGGTTGCACCGCTTGCGGGGTGTTCGCGGCGAAGATCGACTCGATCTGCTCGTAGATCACCGCGCCGTCTTCGGTGTAGAACTGGCCCGTCAGAACCTTATCGCCGACGAAAATCTGGTCGGCTATCGTCCGAAGGGCGCGCAATACCATCAACGGATCGTTGAGATAGCGGCTGATCGAGTAGACATCTTGGGTTGCTAGATTCCCGGTAGGGAAACCGGGTGGTTCGAGGAACGGCATCTCGACCTGGTCCTTTCCTTAAACTGGTGCCGCGCAACAGTTTTTCGTGGATAAAGAAAACCGGCGAAAACGGTTTTTCGCCGGTTTGGGGGTTTTCGCTTCCGTTAATGCTCGGCTAGGCGCACAACAGCAAGACCATTCGACGCGGCGCTCCAAGCCCTTCCGATGATCTGGGAATACGTAGTGTTCGAGCTGGCGTCGGCAACAGCCCCGCTGGCTGCTGCCTGAACAGGATCGCCAGCCGAGATCGATCCGGATGCGGCGAGCACGTGAACGCCACCGAAGTAGACGCTCACCGGCTGCCCGGCGACCGCGTTGTTCGCCGCGACACCAACCTCTGCGGATGTGGCGTCCGAGGTGGGCGCCACGGTCGGGGTGACGGTGCCTGAATTAGGCTGGCCGCCAGCAACACCGGGCGTGCCGGGAACCAGAGTCCCACCGGTGATCTGCACCAGTTGTCCCGCTGTCACCGCCGACCCGGCGACGCACGACGCCTGGGTGCCGGCGACGTAGAGGGGCACATAATCCTGTCCTGCCATGTCAGTTCACGCTCGCTTTCTTGGTGGGAATACCCAAAGACGCCATGATCCGCGCGTGCACACGTTCCTTGGCTTCCTGCTCAGGGTCGGGCGCTGCTTCGAAACCGACCTGTCCGCGCACACCCTGATGGCCGATCTCGCTGGTGGGAATCAAACCAGCGGCCAAACTTTCGAGAACCTGTTTGGTGCCTTCCCGGTCTGCTCTCAGCGAGTCCAGCCAGTGCTGCTTGCGGGCGGGCGCGATCTTGCCTTGCTGAATAGCCGCCATCACGATCCGCTCATCTTCTTCGGCGATCTGCCGGGCGCGGGCCTCCACACCCTGGGCGGCGGCTGCTTTCAGCTCGTCGAGTTGAGCCTGCTCGATCTGCACCAGGCCGTTATCCGCGCCGCTGGCGGTGACCTTCGCCGCGTCAGCGCGTTGTTTCAGCTCCGCTATTTTAGTGAGGATGGTGTCTTCGTCTGCCGACGCGTCAACACCGATCGCCTCCGCAATATCGGGTGAGAGAGCCACTATGGAGCCCCTTTCTGTGTCAGAATTTGTTGCTGCTTCGGTCTTGCCGCCGTCGTCATCGTCGTCGTCGTCGCTGATTTTGATGCCGAACTTCTTCGCAGCGGACTTGATGCGGTCCTTGATACTGGCTAATTCCGCTGCGCTGTAATCTTTCTGATTCTTCGGCATGTTGATGTACGACCATGCTGCGCGAACATGCTCAGCGGTGTCGATCGGGTATTTGCCGTTCTTCGGGTCCGCATACTTCACGTTCCCGTACGGCTTCGGGGTGTCGGCGGCCTCGATCACCAGCTCGATTGCCTTGCCGCCCATGCGCCCGGCGGCGGCGATGTCATACAGTCGGGCAACGTCCTGTAGGCTTTGCAGCGACTCGACACCAGGGCGTGTCGCTCCCAGCAGAGCCAACCCGGTCAACACGAACTCGTGCACGCTGCCATCAGGTGCGGTGTAGTCGTACAAACCTTCAATCGACCGGGACGGGTATGCGGACGGAAGAATCTCGGCCAGCCACTCGGGGACACCAACCATGTCCCCGATCAGCGCGCGACCGTCCTCAGATGCCCGCAGATTGTCCAGCCAGCCCACAGCCGGGTCGCCGGAGAAACGTGGATCGTTGTGCCCCAGCCTGATTACAGGCTTGCGCAGGATTCCTTTCTCATGGGCTTCGATCGCGGCCGCTATTTCCTTTTCGGTGCATTCCCATTCGCCGGTAGACAGATTCCACTTGCCCGTGCGCATCAGCTCCACACCGGGAACAGTTACGAGGTTCACCATAGTTTCAGTGCTCCTTTAGGGTTGCTCCTCGACCGCGGCGTTCGCCTGGCGTTGGCGGTGACTTTCGCACGCGACGAAAACGGTTGCTCCGGTTTGGCTTCCGTAATCGGCTCAGTGTCCGGCGGCGCGGGCAGCGGGTATTGCGCAGCATTTTCGCGTTGAAGTTGCGGGTCAACGGCAGGCAAACCCATCTGCTGGCGCTCGAAGGCTTCCAGCCGCGGGTCGGGGGTGATCAGGCCGGCGTTGACGAGCATCTGCAACGCGGCAGCCGAAGCGTCCTGGCGTGAACCGATCTCCTCACACACCAGCATCGGGCACGGCTCATCCTCACCGAAGTTGATATCCACAAGGTCTTCGACGATGTGCGCCTGGGCGGTGTCGCGTATATCGTCGGCGACCTGCTGGACGCCTTCGCTAAACGTGTCAGCCTGAACGCTGGCCAGCGCGTAACTTCCGCCGCGGTCAAGGTTGAGGAAATGTGCCAGTGCGGCCAGAGCCATCTGCTTGTCGTGATACTCGACGGCCTGACGGATAAACCCAGAGGGCAAATTGCCTTCGACGCCGGCCAGTTTGAACTGGGCGCCGAACGGCAATGCCACACCGGCGTTGTTGCCGCCCCGATACTGGCGTGCGATGTCCAAGTACGGTTGCAGCGATTGATCGCCGACGCTGGCTTCCGACACCGACTCGGGCGCGATCACCACCGGGACACCGACACCGTTACGCCGCGCAGCTGTGGCCTCGATACGAATGAACTCGTCTTTAGCAGCCAATGCTTGTAGGCGGGACGGAACAGGCTGTTTCCGATCCACTGGCCGGGGTCTGGGTCGCGCACATACACCACGAGGCGATTGACCGGAATCTGCAATTGCAGCCCCTGCATGCCTCCGGTCACCCCCAGGGGAGTCCCGAACGATGTGCCGGGCGGGAATTGGGTTATCCCGATCAAGCCGCCGTCTAAATCGATGTCCCAATACGCGATCGTGGACGACGGCCGCGGCGCCAGCTTGCGCAGATACGCGCGGCCATCCTCTCCGATCCGATACACCTGCTCGAACACTTGGTGACCGTACTGCAAATGCCGCAATGCCAGCTTAAGATGCTGCGACCACGAAAACCTGTCCCTAATACGAGGCTTCGGCTTCGACTCGTCAGCGCCCACGATAGGCAGCCCGAGGTTAGCGGCGACAAACTCGGTGACCTCATCGCGCGCACCATTGGGGTCGATTCGCCACGCGGTGCGCAACACCGGCAACGCGATCGCGTAATACACGCTGGCAAGGCGTGAATCTTCCCGCCACATGCGCGTATACGTGCGGACACTGTTCGGCCACAGCAGCTCTGGAACCTGCTCGAACTGGTCCCACTGTGAAAACGCCGACAGCATGCCAGGGAACGGGTTAGCGAACCCGGCTTCAGTTACCGGCACCGCTGTCTTCGTGTTATGTCCAGCTACACGCCGCGGAAGACGCTTCGCGGGGGTCCTAAGTGGTGCTGTAGCGGGAATACTGCGCTTCGGCGCCATATATTCCCTCCTTTAGCCTTAAAACAGGACTAGAAACGCACGCTCATCGCATCGAACTCGCGCTCAAACACGTCCTGCGACGACTTCGGCTCCTGCCGTTCCATCAGCGGGGACGGAGCCCGCTTCGGCGGCACACTGAATGTCAACAAACCCCAATGAGCCAACGTGACCGCCATCAACTGCACAATCTGGCCGCCCGGCGACTTATCCCACGCGAAACGGCCACCCGGCAGCTCTCGTTTGACGGCTGAAACGACTGACGAATCCAGAATCTCCTGTCCCGGATGACTGATCTGCCCAGCCAGCACCGCTTCGAGGAAACCCTCGCAGGCCATCGCCAAATCGGAGGCATTCGTCATGTGCGGTTCAATGCCCGCCTCAACTAGATACGGCCTCAACACCGCAGCGGGGGAACGCTGGTCGATCACCAGCGCCACCGGATCAGCCTCTGTAACAACATCGACGATCCGCTCCGCGACCTCAGTCGGTGCACCCGACCCGCTCCAACCAATCTCGACGTGCACACCGCCGCCGCTTAAGAATTGCGCGCCAGAGATTGCCCACTGCTTGGTGACTGGATCGCGGTCCACGCCAAGCACCTGCGGATAAAGACCGGTGAGCGCAGGCGCCCGGTCAGCCAGGCTTCCCCACAGATCAGCACCAATAGGCGGCTGCGTGACCTCGGCCAGCGTCGGCCAGTCACCGATCCCCAACCGCTCAACGAGGAAGATTTTCGGTGTGTGGATGAGCGCCTGATACTCGTCTTCAATGTATTCCGGCGTTATCCGATAACCCATGCCGGGATTGGCGCGGGCACGCTCCCTTGGACTTGCGGGATCGGCCCCCTCCTCACACGAAAATTCGGCATAACACAGCCTCGGACTGCTGCCCTCCAACGCCCGCTTGCGAACACTGGCGAACACATACCCCTTGTCGTGGACCTCTTGGTCCACAGCGCTGCCCATGTACCACAGCTGCGGGTTAGGCCGCGCCGCCAGCGTCGGCATCAGCGCACCGATCGACGCGGACTCAAGGATCATGGCCTCATCGAGAATCACGCAATCACCAGACAAACCGCGGCCGCCGCCCTTGGTGCGCGTCTTGAACTTCACCCGCTGCCCCGTCGCGAGCTCGAAACCCTCCTTACCGTTTGACCGGCTCACCGTGAACTTCTCACCCGACGCGTCCAACCACTGCTCAAGCCGGCGCATCGTCTCCATCGCCGTGTCAAACAGGTGCGCCGAGTAGACGATCAGCTCCTCGCCGAACAAGAACAGCCCGGCAAGAATCCGCGCCTCAGCCAACACCGACTTGCCATTCTGCCGCGGCACACACAAGCCGACCTCGAACGCCGACCATCTGCCGCCCGCCAGCTCGCCTAGACTGTGCTCAAGGATGAGCTTTTGCCACGGGTCAAAGGACCAGTCCCACCGACGCCGCGAACTCGACAGCCTCAGCCGCCGCGCTTGTCACCGCTGGCGGTACCACCAGAATCCGCGGCGTCTGGTCGCCCAGCAGCGGCTTTTCGCTGACGCTCAGCACGTTTTCGGGCAAGTTCGTCCCTCTTGGAGATTCGCGGCTTCTCAACGGCGTCGATCTGCGCGAGAACGTCCATCAATCGCGCAGACAGCGCCGCAACATCACGCGACGACTCGCAACCGTCGATTTCAGCGGCCAACTTGTCGCGCAGCGCCCGCAACGTGGCCGCGCGATCACCACGCCCGGCCACACCAGCCAACGTCTGCCGACGCACTCTCACCGGACCGTCACCGCCATGTTTTTTGCTTCGGGGAGAGAAATTGGTGACCCAGGTGCGGGTCGCTGGGGTGGGGGGGTGGTCGAACATTTTTTCGGGGGTGGTTGCCATGCGCCCATCTTCGGTGGTCAGAGGATGTGGGTTGGTTTGCTGACTGGTTGATCGGTGGCGGTGTTCACCACGGCCATTGCAGGGCTTGGTGTCCTAGGTCGAGGATTGGGTGTTTGCTAGGTTTGCCGGTTAGTGCTGGTCTTAAATGGTCGCGGGAGCCGTCGCCGCGTTCGCTGTTGCAGTGTGTGTGTAGCAGCCGGTCGGCGAGTTTGCCTCCTGCTGAGCGGGGCAGGCTGTGGTCGCCGGATAGTCCTTGGCTGAGGTACATGGGTTCGCCGCACCACCAGCATGGGGTGCCGTCTACGTGGTTTCGTTTGAGGCGTGCGACTTGTTGTTTGTGTCGGTATCCCAGTCCGCGTTGGCTGGTGGTGAGTTTGTGGGGTGCCATCGGATGCCGTCGGATTGGGTGGCTGCTATGCGCTGGGTTTGACGTGGATGGTGAGGGTGCCGTCGTCGTTGTGGGTGACGGTGGTGGTGATGGGTAGCCGGTCGTGGTTGTGCAGTGCTTGTGCCATGTGTTCGGCGAGCTGCATGCCTTCGTCGACGGTGTAGATCCGGGCGGCTGCCGCGGACCCTGTGGGTAGCTGTTGCATGGCCGCCATTTGTTGGAGGCGTTCGCGTAGTTGTTGCACCTGCTCCGGCGTGATCGGCGTCGTCATTCGTGCGGGCACTCCGGTTTGACCTGCGTGATGGAGCGGATTGCAAGCTGTGACAGATGGGCTTTCATGTCGTGGTCGACGGTGAGTGAAAGCAGGCGTTTGCCGCAGTGTTGGCAGTAGATGTTGGCGACCTTGTAGCCGTCTTGGTCGGCTGCTTTGGGGTCGTCGCGGTGGTTGATGGTGTAGCCGCGGCGCTCCAGCGTGTGTTGTGCGGCTTCGGCGAGGTCGGTGGCGAGTTTGCGGATTCGGCCTTGGGATTCTTTGGACTGATTGAATTGGCTGAAGTGCATGAGCCTGCGTGGCCGGCCGTCTGGGTGCGGAAGGTTGTGCCAGGACTCGGCGAGCAGTTTGGTGACGTCTGGGCGGGGCATGGCGTGGCGGGCTTTCTGAGGAGTCGTTGGGCGATCAATCCCGCGACAGCAGCGTTGGGCATGGGAAGCTCCCAGGTGTTGGGCTGTGGTCGCGCGAGGCCGGTTCAACGTCTACGATGAGAAACGCCACCCGGTTTTGGGGACACGTGTGGCGTGGTTTCAGATGTTAGCTGATGAATTACAGGCGTGCAATTAGGCTGAGTGCACGAGTTGTTGGGCGCGTTGGTGTGACACGTCGAGGACTTTGCCGATGTCGCGGACGGTTAGGCCGTTGGCTTTCAGTTCTCGGGCGGCGGCCCGGTATTCGGCGGCTGCTTCGGTTTGTGCTTGGGCGGCGCGGCGTCGCAGTTCGTCGGCGTGCTGCAGGTGTGCGCTGACGGAAGTGGGCAGTTCGATTTTGACTTCGACGTTGAATGAGTCTTCTGGCACGTCGAGGTAGACGGCGATGAGGTCGCGTGCCATCGGCTCGACGTCGGTGAGCCGGCGGGCCTGGGTCGGTAGTCCTTCATCGGGGTTGTTTCCGAGGCCAGGAATGCGGATGAACCACCATCTGCCCTCGTCGGGGCTGGCGATCGCCGTGTAGGTTTTCATCGCCACCATCCTTTCCCGAGTTTGATCTCGCATTCTTTGTAGATGCCTTCGGCGTCGCGGTTGATGATTTCGCGGTGGCGTGGTATGGGGATTGGCGCGCCGTCGAGGTCGTAGATGTCGTGGTTGCCGCCGTGGCGTTTGATGGTGAATTGCATGTTGCGCGCTTTGGCTGCTTTTTGGATTTTCTTGATGACTTCTGTCCGTTTCGGCATACTACCAGTCTAGTCTGGACTAGACAAATCTGTCAAGATCGGGCTAGACAAAACGGTGTTCATTCGAGCACTCCAGCGGGCAGACGGCGTTTAAAGCATCCGGCTCGGGCCGTTTACCCTGCGCCGCCGGCACACAAGAAACCCTCTTGCTCTATTCCAGTACGCCGGCTGGAAGCTCGTAGCCCAATACCTTGGCTAAAAACAGGAACCGCTCAGGGCCCCAGGTGGTGCGACAGTGCTGGCAGACGCAGCCGGCGGTGGTGATTTGGAGTGCTGGCTGGCGGACGAGTTCACCGGCGGAGTCATGGCGGTAGATGGTTTTCTTTCCGCATGCCGGGCAGGCCGCGGGCAGGTGTTTGACGGGTGTGTCGGTGAGCATGTTGGTGATGCGTTCGGCCCATTTTCTGATCGCGCCGGTTTTGTCGTGGATGTCGGCGACGTCGTGGGGGCGCCATTTTCGGCTCTGTATGGCCCGTAGACGCAAGATTGTCACTGGGGTGGATAGTCCGGCTGGGTTGCGGTGGTTTTGCGGCCAGGAGGGCTCCCAGTGGGCTACTGTGGCGTCGATTTCGCGTAGCAGGTCGAGGGCGTCGATCCACGCGGGTGGTTGGGAGGCTGCGATTCCGGTGCGGTCGCGTTTGGTGCCGGGCACGGCTTCGCGGAGCTGGTCGTAGAGGCTGTCCAGCCACACGATTCTCGTGCCGGTGTGCTGTGGTTTGGGATCGATGAGGGCGCTGATGGCGTAGTCGAGCTGTCGGCGCGCGTCGGACAGCGGTGAGCTTCGCCTACGTTTGGGTGACGCCATTGGTGCTGTGCGTGGTGCGCTGCTCATAGCGGTGTGCGCCAGTCGAGTGCGTCGATGGCCGTGTCATGCTGCGCTGTCATTGGGCGTGCTCCTGGTTGGCGGCTTGTTTGAGCAGGTTTTCCCACTCGTCTTGGCTGGCTGGGGTGGTGTGAGCGTTCAGGGCTGCCCAGTAGGCGTTGACGCGGTGTGTGGGTGTCCAGTGCGGTGGGTAGTCGGCAGGTTCGGCCGCAGGCGGCGCGGGCGGCGGTTCGTCGCTTGTGTTGTCGCGGCGTAACGCGCGGGCGATCGCCGACAGGTCGGCTGGCTGGAGCATCCGGTCGCGGGGTTCGCGGTGGTATTCGCTGACTGCGGCCAGCAGGTCTGCGCGTTGCACGGCTGGGGCGTACTGCTGGAAGTGCTCGACCCACGCGGCGATGAGTATGTTCGAGGTTTTCGGTGTGTGGGATGTGTCGTATGCGGCGGCTTTGGTGAGTGCGTCGAGCACGTCTTCGGCGGTGATCATGGCAGCTCCTGTTGCTGTCGTAGCTGTCGCAGCTGGCGTTTGAACGTTTCGTTTTCGGCTGCGCGAAGGTCCGCGCCTTGCAGCTGGTGGCCGTTGGTGGCTGGTGATGCGCGGCTGGCTTTGAGCACATCGGACAGCACGGTTGGCAGGTATTCGGGCCGTTCGCAGTTGGGGCGCCGGTCCCAGGCGGTGAGTGCTTGGCGGATGAGCGTGTCGGGCTGGCCTTCACGGGTGAGTCGGTCGACTTGGGTGGCGAGCCGGTCGATGGTGCTGCGCGGGTATCCGGCGTGGCCGAGGGTTTGGCGCACTACGGTGCGGGCAGCGCTGCTGGGATGGTTGCGCGCGGGTCTGGCGGCGTTTTCGACGACGATGGCTTCGACGGTGGTGGCGTTGTGGTGGGTTGCGTTGGTTGGTGAGTCGTCGTCTTTTTCCCCTGTTCCCCTGTTCCCCTGTTCCCCTGTTCCAGGGCCGGAAGTTCCGCGGAATTCTTCGGATGATCCGCGGCAAAGCGTCGGAGATTCCGACTCATGTCGTTGACGTGCTGCTATAGCGGATTGAGCCGCCGCTAGCAAGCTGTCGTTGGCCTTTGCTTTTTTCTCGGTGCGTTGATGCTCATCCCAGGCCGGGATGGCGAAATACCGGCGCCCGGCGTGCTCGAAGAACACCACTCCGTAAGCTCTCGAAACTTCCGAGAGAATCCTCGGATAATCCGACACTGGTATCTCGTCGTTGGGAAACGCGAACCCGATCAGCCGAACCGGGGTCGCATCGCCGATGCCGTAGTCGTCGGCCCAGTTCCACATGGCGATGTACAGCAGCCGCGTCCGCAGGTCGGCTGCTGCGGTGTCGGGCGAATCCCAGAACTCCGGTTTGATCGTGCGAATACGCGGCATTAGGCGCTCTCCTCCTTGGGTTGGGGTCAGGTTCGATGCGACCACCGAACGCGGCCTCGACGGCGAGGTCTAGGCCGCCGGCCCCGCTGAACAACGAGCCGATGTCGCCCCCACCCGGTAGCGGTGGACGATTCTTCCGGGCAGCGGACCGCCGTCGATGATGCTGTTGCAGTCCTCGCCAACGTTCGCGCCGCACATCCCGCATTTGCGGGACAGGGCATCCTGCACGGCCGCGACAACGCGGCCGGTCCAGAATGGGTTTCGTTCGGCGGCGCGGCGGCTCATTCCAGCTCGCTTTCCCGTTTAACCAGCTGCTCCTCAGCAGCAATCGCCGCGGTGTTGAGGATTTCTTTCACCCGGCCACTGAGATTGCCTCGTTTGCGAAGCTCGTTGAGCGTGTGGACGACATCGCGCAGTTCCTCGTCGGTGAGACCGTCGCGGTGATCAAGGTCTTCGCGCCCGGTTAGGTGGCGCAGCACAATCAGCTGGTCTCCGCGATCATTGCAGTCCACCTCGTGTAGTAGCGCGAACATGCGGTTCAACCATTTGCGGCGGTGCGACTCGGCGGCTTTCGACGCAGGCTGTTCGGCGTCGCCACTAACGTCAGCGAACAACCGGCCCGTGTGGGGTGTTTCGTTGGCGGGTTCACGCTGCTCATCCAACGCCGGCAGCCCAGCCACCTCGAACGCTCGGCGAAGCGCATGCGCCTCAGCGGCTTTCAGCGCCATCTCAGGCGCGTAACGATCGTTGCCGCCGTCAGCCGGGTAGCGGCCGGGATAGGTGAACGGGTGGCTCATGTCTTTGCGCCACACCGACACTCGTGCCACCCACTCGCCGCGCTCACCGTCGAGCACGGGTTCTTGCTCGACAACGATGCCGTCGAGCTGGCCGGAACGGTGCGCCACGTGCAAAAGCCCGTCGCGGGTGATGTACACCCCGGATCGGGGAATCACGACAACGTGTTTAAGCAGCGGGTCGAACCCGTAGTGCCGGCACACCGCGACCGCGGCCCGATCCTCCGGTTTGGCCGGATTCAGCCCCAGGTAGCGGATCAAATCAGTGTCCCGCTCGTCGAACGCGCCCATACGCGCCGGTGTTTTCGAGACGATCGGCTGGTAACCGCTCACCGTGACTCCTTTCCCTGATGACGAAATACCCACTGCGGCAACGCAACCGGAACGATTTCACTGTCAGCTGCGTAACCGGGCCATTCATCCCAGTCCCGGCAGGCCCGGAATACGTCGATGGCCTCCCGCATGCTCCGGTAGCCGAGCTGGTAGGCGTCAGCGTCAAGCTCGACAACGGACACAAGATGCGGCGGTGTTTTCTCGACCAGCACGAACACGAACACCGGGTTCGGGTCGAGTTCAAGCAGGCGCGCCACCGTGACGTACCACGCCATTTGCACGTGGTAGCCGAAATTGTTTGCGTTGCGGCCGAATTCGCGCGGGTCAGCGGATTGACACGTTTTCAAATCCACTAGCCACAAACGGCCGTCGCGTTGGGTCATCCAATCCGGTCGGGCGCGCAGCCGCACACCCGTCGCCGGGTCTCTCACCCACATCGACATTTCCGGCTCGCCAGCATCGAACAGCTCGGCTGCGAGCCGGTGATGGATTTTGACTGCGTCACGCAGGTCGACCGCGGCGTCATAATCAGCGCGCAGGATGGGAACGCGCCCGGCCGCGCGGGCTTTGTCGCGGCATTCCCGAGCATGCTTGCTGCGCCAGTCCTCGGCGTCGACGACCTCTATCTCGTCGCCGCAGCCGAGCACCAGCGTGTGCACAACAGTCCCGATGTCAAAGTGGGTCGCCGGCTCGGGTGGGTGATCAAGCTGCCACGCGTATTTCGCGGGCGCGGACAGCAGCAGCCGCGCCCCGGACGCTGACAGGCTGTCACGGTCACTGTGATAGTCACTGTTGGGGATGCCCGCGTAAACCCCGTCCTCAAGCGGGATCGGACTGTTTTCGCTGTGCAGTTGGCGCGCGTCCACGTACAGCAGTTCGCGTTCCCCGGCCGGCCGCACACCCACGAGCCGCTCGGACGGCTCGACCACCACGGCGCGCCGCTTGCACACTGGCGTGTGCCACCACCAAACCTTGTCACCAGCCGCGAACATCACAACGCTCTGCTCCGAAACGCTTGATGGTCAATAGATTTCGGTGACGCCTTGCGGAGCAGTCCGCGGCGTTCGTTTACCGACAGGCCGCCCCAAATCCCGTACCGCTCCCGGTGGGTTAGCGCGTAATCCAGGCATTCAACGCGAACCTCGCACACCATGCAAACCCGTTTCGCCGCGGGATTGGCGCCCTTTTCCGGGAAAAAGGCTTCTGGGTCGCCGCGGCACGCAACACCTTCGGATTGCCGAAGCGCGGCGGTGACGACGGTTGCCGTGGTTGGTGGTCCCCCGCCGCGGCGAGGGCCACGTCAGCCGCGGCAGGGGAAGACGCGCGCCGCAACCCGAGCGCGACACCCTCGGCAACAGCCTGGGCGAAACGGATCGGGTAGCAGCCGTATTCGGTGAGCAAGTCGCACGGCAACCGCAACCAGTCGTTGAACCTCACGCCGCCTCCTTTGCGCGTTCGGCTGTGATCCGCGCTCCCCGTTTGCAGCGTTTGCACTTGCCGTGCCGCGCCAGCCGGCATTTGTCACCACCGCATCGCCGCCACTGCGAGATCAGCGAGTCGAGGACATTCACCGCGCCACCTGCCCCCTCAGTTGCTGAGACGCGTGTTTGCGCTGCTGTTTGCGCGCGAACACCTGAAACTCGGCGGTGTCGGCAAACCCGAACACTGCGGCCAGGATTCGGCACTCAGCCGCGTTGAGCGCCAGCGAATCAACATCCACCGCCGGTTTCATGCCGACCTGCGCAGCCACTCGAAACCAACAAGGCAAGCCACCGCGCTCACCGCCGCCAGCGCGGCAGTCAGCAGATCGGCGATCACTGGACCACCCCGACTCGGCTGGTGTAGTCAGACAGCAGCCGCTGCAACCCCTTCGGCGTCACTCGGGGTTGCGGAGGGTCGAGCACGAGCACGCCGGTTTTCGGGTGGTAGTGCGACTGCGGCAGCACCGACATGTAGCCGGCGTCGATGGCGGATTGCATGACCCGGTAACGGCCGTCACCGACAGCGCGTCTGATCCAGCCGCGGCGGTCCAGCTCGGCGAACAGGCGGCGCTCCCCGACTTTGATCCCAGCGCGCGTCAACGACTGGGCAGCGTCACGCACAGACAGGTCACCGTCGGCGTCTAGCAGCTTGTCGGCGACCTCGGCTTTGGGCTCGAGTTCGGCGATTCGCTCGTCTTTGGCGGCGAGCATCTTCTGCGCCTCCAGCACGGCATGGGCCAGGAGTTCAGGACCAGACAGTGCTGGCGCGGCTGTCTCGGCTTCGCGGGTCCGGATCGCGAAATACGCCTGCGCGGCGGCCACCTCGGTCTTGCGAGGGTCACCGTTCATCGCCACCAGGTAGGCGGCGAAGCGCGAGAGGTGGAAATCTTCGCGAGTGGTCTTAGCGATCGGTTCCCGCAGCCGGGAAACGTTCGCGTCGACATCGTGACCTTGGGCAGCCATCGAAACGACGGCGCGTTCCACCGCGTCAGCGAAGCGCTCCCACTTCTCGTAGCCGAGAAGCGGCATCAAGTCGCGCGCCGACCAGTACTCGAAGCCGTCTGGACGGACGCGGCGTATGCGGTCGAATGGCGAGACTTCGGCCGGCCGGCTGCGCTCCAGCGCGGCGAAGTATCCGGGCGGCAGTTTCTGAAAGTCGCGGGGTGGTTGCGTGTATTCTGTGTCTGACATCCGGACCAACTTCCTGTTGTCGGTGCCCTCGGCCGCTGATCCCGGCCGGGGGCGATTTACTTGTGGGCTTGCAATCGGTCGGCGGCGCGGGATAGGTCGTTGGCGAGCGAGCAGCAGTAGTACGGTGCGGGGCAATCGATGTGCTTGGCCCATTCCGCGAGCTGGTGGGCGGCGGCGCGCAGAAGTTTTGGATGCCCCGCGCCGGCGGCCTCGGCAATGGCCGGATCCGGCGCGGGACGTTTGCTCGCCGCGCCGGGTCTCTCCACCGGGGCGAGCGAAGTCTGCAGAATGTTGCGGATGTCCTCGACGAGGCCGACCAGGCGCCCGATCATGATGCCCGCCTCGCTGGATGGTCGGTATGCCAGGGCCGGATGATCAGCGTCTCGCCGTCGCTCGGCCGGGTGTATTTCCAGCCGAGCGCGACGCCGGCGGCGATCGCCTGTGCCAATCGGATTGGATATGAGCCGAACTCGGTGATCAGGTCAACCGGCAGGTGTGCGAGGCAGAGAGAAGAGCGTAGAAGCTGTTTGGGCGTCACGATCCCTCCTTCTGTGTGCGCGCCATCGTGATTCGGAGGCCGCGTTCGCAGCGCGGGCATTTCGCCCGCTTGCATTTGTCACCGCCGCAGCGGCGCCACTGCGCGATCAAGGACTCCAAGACGCTCATGCGGTCATTGCTTTTCGTCCAGCCGCGGCTGAATGGCGCGTCGAGCGCGGGCGATAAAGCAGACCCCGATCTTGTAGCCGGACAGCTTGAATGAACGTTCATGGCGTCATCCGGTTCGCGTAAGCCTGCGTCGTGAGGTGATCGCGCTGCGCTTGTAGCGCCACGACTTCGCGCTGCAGTCGGTCTCGTTGGGCGATGAGTGGGGCGACGCGTTCGTTGAGCTGGTCGACGCTGCGATACGACGCCGCGATCGTGCTGCCAGGTACCTCGTAGCGCTCGAAGCGAGCCATCCGCTCCGTACTCACTGGCTGGTCCTGCGTAGGTATTCGAAGCCGATGAGGCAGAGGAAGCCGGCCAGCAGCGCGCCGGCGGCGGTGATGGTGTCGAGGATCATTGCTCGAACCCCTCTGCCGCCAGCTCCCACACCCACACCGGGAAGCTGTTGACCATCCCGAACAGTTGGTGTTGCACCGGATTTGGCTCAACACCGTGGCGGCGCGCGATCGTCGCCGCGCACTTGCCGAGGCGCCGCAGGTAGCGGGTGTGGGTCGGCAGCCCGGCCTGCCGGGCGTAGGCGAGCGCCGAAAGCCAGTCGTGGCGGCCTTCGATGGCGGCGAGCCGGTCGTCGGCGCGCTGAGCGATGGCCTTGGCTTCGGCGGCGTCGCGCTGGGCGGCCTCAATCTGGTCCAGTGCTGCGCGCAACACGTCGAGCTGCGACATGCCGCTGGGCTGGACTGCGACGCCGCGGTAGAAGAAGTCGCGCAGCGCCCGCGCAGCCTCACGCTGATAGGCGATCAGCACCGGGCGGGCATGCTCGGCCACGCGGTTGACGGCGATGGTTGCCAGCCACATGGGGATGCAGTCGGCGTGCAGCCCGTACATGCGGTACGTCTTGCCGTCCGATCCAGTTGCGGTGATCATCACCCCAACTGCCCATTTCGCCTGGTCGAGCTTGGCGCGCTGGCTACGGTGGTCGATCCCGAGCGCTTCGCACATGGGCTTGAGCGCGACGAACGGCTCACCGTCGACCAGTGATGCCTGCATCGGCACATCGGTGCCGGGCACCGGGACAGCGACCAGGTCGGCGCTCATGCGTCGCCACCCTGGGTTTGGGCCGCGCCCGGGGTGTGAGCCCGAAGCTCATCCCCGGACGCAGCCCCGGCTCCGACCGAGTCCTCGGTGATGAGGGTCGTAAGCGGGACTTTGAGGTAGTCCGCGATGGCCTGCAGTTCATGGAGACGGAACGGGACACGGCCGAGTAACCGCTGCGAAATGTTCTGGCGCTGCATTCCTAGCTGCGCGGCCAGATCCGCCTGAGTCTTGTTGCGGCGGGCCAACTCTGCACGGATATTGCCCGCTACGTGGGATTGCGCCATGGGTGACAAATGTAACAGTCAGCGTGCATTTGTCAATGACCACGCCGCTCACTCGGCGT
The DNA here is from genome assembly GCF_010723305.1 of Mycobacterium botniense. Classification (NCBI taxonomy): domain Bacteria; kingdom Bacillati; phylum Actinomycetota; class Actinomycetes; order Mycobacteriales; family Mycobacteriaceae; genus Mycobacterium; species Mycobacterium botniense. The sequence goes on from NZ_BLKW01000004.1 coordinate 26,914, forward strand.
GTCAAAACGCGCGGGCAAACATCATGCCCGCACGCTAGGCTTGTCACATGATCGCTGGGCGTGCAATAATGTGGTCATGACGACACACTCTGCTGCTGGTAAGGGCGGCGAGGAAACACTGACCCAAGCCGTGGCGCGGCGTTTGCGTGGTCAACTCGCCGAGCTAATGATCAGCCGAAAACAGTTCAGCGAACTGACCGGCTGGGACCGAATGTATGTCTATCGCCGGCTACGCGGGGAAACGGCGATGGACACGGCCGAGCTCGAGCACATCGAGCGCACCGCGGGAATCGCCGCACATTTCCTACTCACCGGCAATGAGCCAACACCTTCGCCGGACCCTCCTCCGGGTCTCCCGAACCAATTGAAGACCCGCCGCAGAAACCGACGAAGGGTTAGCTCGCGTACGAAGGACCAACCAACAGGTTGATCGGGCCTGTTAGGGTGACGGGCTGAACAGTAACGTCATTTGTGACCAGCCCGCACCTGGTATGAGGAACGAGCCATGTCCGAAGAAGCCTTCATCTACGAGGCCATCCGCACGCCGCGCGGCAAGCAGAAGAACGGGTCGTTGCATGAGGTCAAGCCGCTGAGCCTGGTGGTCGGCCTGATCAACGAGCTGCGCAATCGCTACCCCGACCTGGACGAGAACATGATCAGCGACGTCATCCTCGGTGTGGTTTCACCGGTCGGCGACCAGGGCGCGGATATCGCGCGGGCCGCCGTCCTGGCGGCCGGTATGCCCGATACCACCGGGGGCGTGCAGCTCAACCGATTCTGCGCCTCGGGGCTGGAGGCCGTAAACATGGCCGCGCAGAAGGTGCGCTCCGGGTGGGACGACCTGGTGCTGGCCGGGGGTGTGGAGTCGATGAGCCGGGTGCCGATGGGCTCCGACGGCGGCGCGATGGCGCTGGACCCGGCCACCAACTACGACATCGGCTTCGTGCCGCAGGGCATCAGCGCCGACCTGATCGCCACCCTCGAAGGGTTTTCCCGCGAGGACGTCGACGCCTACGCGTTGCGTTCTCAGCAGCGCGCCGCTGCGGCCTGGTCGGGCGGGTATTTCGCCAAGTCCGTGGTACCGGTGCGCGATCAGAACGGGCTGGTGATCCTCGACCACGACGAGCACATGCGGCCGGACACCACGATGGACGGGCTGGCCAAACTCAAGCCGGCGTTCGAGACCATCGGCGCGATAGGTGGTTTCGACGATGTCGCGCTGCAGAAATACCACTGGGTGGAGAAGATCAACCACGTCCACACCGGCGGCAACAGCTCAGGCATCGTCGACGGGGCGGCGTTGGTGCTGATCGGGTCGGAGGCCGCCGGCACAGCGCAGGGCCTGACCCCGAGGGCGCGTATCGTGGCCACCGCGACCAGCGGCGCCGAGCCGACGATCATGCTGACCGGTCCCCAACCGGCCACCCGCAAGGTGCTCGACCGGGCCGGTCTCACACTGGAGGACATCGACCTCTTCGAGCTCAACGAGGCGTTCGCCTCGGTAGTGCTCAAGTACCAGAAGGACTTAGGTATTCCCGACGAGAAGCTCAACGTCAACGGCGGTGCGATCGCGATGGGTCACCCGCTGGGCGCCACCGGCGCGATGATCCTGGGCACCATGGTCGACGAACTGGAACGGCGCAATGCGCGGCGTGCCCTGGTCACGTTGTGCGTCGGCGGCGGTATGGGTGTGGCCACCATCATCGAGCGAGTCTGAGAGGCTGCGAAAACACATGGCAGACAACACTATTGTCTGGGACAAGGACGCTGACGGTATCGTCACACTAACCATGGACGACCCCGCTGGGTCGGCCAACGTGATGAACGAGGCCTACATCGAGTCAATGGGCAAGGCCGTCGATCGCCTTGTCGCCGAGAAAGATTCGATCACCGGTGTGGTGATCACCAGCGCCAAGAAGACCTTTTTCGCCGGCGGTGACCTGGCCGCGATGATCAAGGCCACGCCGCAGGACGCGGGAGCGTTTTTCGACACGGTCGAGCGGGTCAAAAAACAGCTGCGCACCCTCGAAACGTTCGGCAAGCCGGTCGTGGCGGCCATCAATGGCGCCGCGCTCGGCGGGGGATTGGAGATCGCTCTGGCATGCCATCACCGCATCGCCGCTGACGTCAGGGGCAGCCAGATCGGTCTGCCGGAAGTGACACTGGGTCTGTTGCCCGGGGGTGGAGGGGTGACCCGCACCGTGCGCATGTTCGGCATCCAGAACGCGTTCGTCAACATCTTGGCCCAAGGCACCCGGTTCAAACCGGCGCAGGCCAAAGAGATCGGTTTGATCGATGAGGTGCTGCCCACCGTCGAGGAGCTGGTGCCCGCGGCCAAGGCGTGGATCAAGGCCAACCCGGACGCCCACGTGCAGCCGTGGGACAAGCCCGGTTACACGATGCCCGGCGGCACCCCGTCGTCGCCGGCGCTCGCGGCGATCCTGCCGTCCTTCCCGTCGAACCTGCGCCGCCAGCTCAAGGGCGCACCGATGCCCGCGCCGCGGGCCATCCTGGCCGCCGCGGTGGAGGGCGCACAGGTCGACTTCGACACCGCCACCCGCATCGAAAGCCGTTATTTTGCGTCGTTGGTCACTTCGCAGGTCGCCAAGAACATGATCCAGGCGTTCTTCTTCGACCTGCAACACATCAACGCCGGCGGCTCGCGGCCGGAGGGCTACGAGAAGACCACGTTCAAAAAGGTCGCGGTGCTGGGCGCGGGCATGATGGGTGCCGCAATCGCCTACGTCTGCGCCAAGGCCGGCATGGAGGTGATCCTCAAAGACGTCACCGCCGAGGCCGCGCAGAAGGGCAAGGGGTACTCGGAAAAGCTGGAAGCCAAAGCACTGGAGCGGGGTAAGACCACCGAGGAGAAGTCGCGGGCGCTGCTGGCCCGCATCCACCCCACCGCCGATGTAAACGACGCCGCCGGCGCCGACCTGGTGATCGAGGCCGTGTTCGAATCGGTTGAGCTCAAGCACCAGGTGTTCGGCGAGATCGAACCGGTGGTGGCGCCCGACGCGGTGCTGGGCTCCAACACCTCGACGCTGCCGATCACCGAGCTGGCCACCGGCGTCAAGCGGGCCGAGGACTTCATCGGCCTGCACTTCTTCTCCCCGGTCGATAAGATGCCGCTGCTGGAAATCATCAAGGGCCACAAAACCTCTGACGCAACCCTGGCCAAGGCCATCGACCTGGCGATGCAAATCGGCAAGACCCCGATCGTGGTCAACGACAGCCGCGGCTTCTACACCAGCCGGGTGATCGGCACGTTCCTCAACGAGGCGATCGCCATGCTCGGCGAAGGTGTGGAACCGGCCAGCATCGAACACGCCGGCAGCCAGGCCGGCTACCCGGCGCCGCCGCTACAGCTCTCCGACGAACTCAACCTGGAGCTGATGGCCAAGATCGCCAAGGCCACCCGCGAGGGGGTCGAGGCCGCGGGCCAGACCTACACCCCGCACCCGGCCGAAGCTGTCGTCACCACGATGATCGAGCTGGGCCGGCCCGGCAAGCTCAAAGGTGCGGGCTTCTACGAATACGCCGACGGCAAGCGCACCCGGTTGTGGCCGGGACTGCGCGAGACGTTCAACTCCGGTTCGTCGCGGCCGCCGTTGCAGGACATGATCGACCGGATGCTGTTCGCCGAGGCGCTGGAAACCCAGAAGTGCCTCGACGAGGGCGTGCTGACATCGACGGCCGACGCCAATATCGGGTCGATCATGGGCATCGGCTTCCCGCCGTGGACCGGCGGTACCGCGCAGTTCATCGCCGGTTACCCCGGCGGCAGGGCGGGTTTCGTCGCCCGCGCGCGTGAACTGGCCGCTAAGTATGGTGAGCGGTTCCTGCCTCCCGAGTCACTGACGTAGGGCTCAGGCCTGGCGCTGCAACACGTAGCTGCGCGCCCGGAATCGGGCGGAGAACCTGTTTGCGTCTGGCGGCCGTGGCTCGTCGGTCGCCGACAGCAGCGACCATGCGGGTGTGAATCGGCGCTCGATCTCGGATTGCTCGACGCCGGCCGGCCCGAAACGGCCGCTGGGTCTGAAGGCCACCATGAATAGCCGCGCACCCGACGCGGCGACGGCGGTGATCTCCTGAACGTAAAGCTCGCGATCGCTGCCACTCATCCCGTGGAAGCAACCGTTGTCCACGATCAACTGAAAACCCGGACCGATTCCAGCCTGGCTCAGATGTGTGACGTCGGCGTCGACGAAGTTCACCGTGACCTGCGCGGCCCGGGCTTTGGCGCGCGCCTTACGCAGCGCCTTCGGCGTGAAGTCGACGCCGGTGACCTGCCAGCCATGTTGGGCGAGATAAATTGACGCGTCCCCGGTGCCGCATCCGACATCCAGCGCCGATCCGGGTGGCAGCCGGTGGTTTCCCTCGACGAGTTCACGAAGCGTCGCCGACTGCGGATGACCGTCCCACGGAGTAAACCCCAGCGCGTAAAAAGCCCGAAACACCATGTGCCGTGACGCCATTAGCCTACGGTATTACTCGCTCGGCGCTATTTGAAGCACCGCGGGAACGCTGCAGTGAAAAAGAGTATTCCCATCGAGTCCGCAGCGGCCGCGCCAACCGACATCGTGGTCCGGTCAACCAGCACACGCTGCGGCGATGCGCCGCCATTCGGCACGGGGAAAGGCTCTCTGATCGCTCACCAGCACCTGCAGGCAGACATGGTCGGCACCAGCCGCCTGATGCTCAGCAACCCGGCGCATGATGGCCTCTTCGTCACCCCAGGCAATGACTGCGCTAAATAGCCGATCGCTCACGTGCGCGAGATCGTCGGCCGAAAACCCACTGCGCAGGAGGTTGTTGGCGTAGTTCGGCAGCGCCAGATAGGCCCGCAGCCAGTCGGTTCCGATGGCGCGAGCGTCGTCGGCGCTGTCGCAGACAATCACGGTCTGTTCCGGTAACAACAGCGGGCTCTCACCCAAAATCGAACGGGCTGTGGCGGTGTGCTCAGGCGTGACGAGATACGGGTGCGCTCCGCGGCAGCGGCGTGCCGCCAAGGCCAGCATCTTCGGCCCGAGCGCTGCTAACACGCGCTGCTGCTCGGGCACGGGTTGTTGCGCTGTGTCCAATGCATCCAGGAAGGACGCCGTCGCCGCCAGCGGCTGGCGGTATCGCCCCGGCTGGACCGCGTCGATCAGCGGAGCGTGGCTGACGCCGATCCCCAGCAGGAAACGCTCGCCGTGCTGAGCGGTCAGCGCCGCATACGATTCGGCGACATCGCTCGCCGAGTGCATCCAAAGGTTCAAGATCCCCGTTGCGACCACTGTTCTTTTGGTCGCGGCAAGCAGGCGTTGCACCGCGTCGAACACCGGTCCGCCGACATCGGGAATCCATAGCGCGGTAAACCCTAATTCCTCCAACTCCGCTGCTGTTTCAGCGGATTCCGATGGGTCGCCGTAGCGGAGTTGGCTGCTCCACACTCCAATACCGGTAAGCTCCATTCGGACGGTCCTTTCCTGGCGAGTGCTGGCTGGCCTGTGGCGATCGTGTCAAACGTCGAGTGCCCCACCGGAAGCGGGCCATGTCGGGCACACACACGGTGTTCATGGTGGACTTCGCGCTGGCCGAGCCCGGCACCGGCCAGATTGCTGCCCGCAGTGTCCCACGCGCTCGATGAGATGGTGACAGGCCGCGGGCCCGATGGCGCGCTCACCGCGCTGGGGAATACGGCCAGGCTTTAGAGTCACATGCTATGCGCTTCGGACTTTTCATCCCGCAAGGCTGGCGGCTGGATCTGGTCGGCATCGCACCCGAGAAGCACTGGACGGTGATGCGTGACCTCGCGGCTTACGCCGACGGCGGTGCGTGGGATTCGCTGTGGGTCTACGACCACTTTCATACCGTTCCCATGCCAACGGGCGAAGCCACGCACGAGGCGTGGTCGCTGATGGCCGCCTACGCGGCGACCACCTCCCGTATCAAGTTGGGCCAGATGTGCACGGCGATGAGCTACCGCAACCCCGTTTATCTGGCCAAGGTCGCCGCGACCGTCGACATCATCTCCGGCGGGCGCGTGCAGATGGGCATCGGCGCCGGCTGGTACGAACATGAGTGGCGAGCATACGGTTACGGCTTTCCGTCGGCCCGCGAGCGGTTGGCCCGTCTGGACGAGGGCGTGCAGATCATGCGCGCGGCCTGGCGCGACGGGAAAGTCAGCTTCCACGGTGAGCACTATCACGCCGACGACGCGATCATCGCACCGAAACCGCTGCAGAACAATGGTATTCCACTGTGGATCGCCGGGGGTGGTGAGAAGGTGACGCTGCGGATCGCGGCGAAATACGCGCACTACACCAACTACACGGCCGAGCCCGCGGCCTTCGCCCGCAAGTCGGAGGCGCTGGCGCGGCACTGCCGTGACGTGGGCACCGACTTCGACGCCATCGTGCGCTCCGTCAACGTCACCGCGCTTATCGGCACCTCAGCCGCCGATGTCGCTGAACGGCTGCGGCGGGTTCGTGACCGAGTGGTCGGCTGCGTGCCGGAGGCGGCCGCAGACGCGATGATCGCCGGCGGCACCGGCCCGGACTCGGCGACGGGCACGCCTGAGCAGGTAATCGAACGGTTGCAGCGCCTGCGCGGGCTGGGGTGTGACTATGTGATCTGCTATTTCCCCGAGGCCGCCTACGACCGCTCCGGGATCGAGGTGTTCGAACGGGAGGTGATTCCAGCCCTCAGCTAAGCTCGTGCGCACCTCTGGAGAACGCGATTTACGTTTTAGATAACCATGTTGTAGTTTGGTGACCAGCATTATTCTTGGCGACGTTCCCGGCGATGACGGAGGATCGCTCGATGCAGAAGGCACTGGCACCTGACATCTCCACCTGGCCTGAGGAACACCCGCAACTGATCGGCAGCCGGTGCGAGGACTGTGGCGCCACCACGTTCCCAACTCAGCAAAGATGCCCGCGCTGCAGCCACGCCACGATGTCCGACCTGCTGCTGCCGCGCCGCGGGACACTGGTGGCGTGGACGACCCAGGGGTTTCCGCCGGGGCCTCCCTACGCGGGTCCGACCGGCGAGGCTTTCACTCCGTTCGGGGTCGGTTTGGTTCAGCTCGGCGATGTGGTGCGTGTCGAGGGGCGGCTGACTGAAAACGATCCGGCCAGACTGCGGTTCGGCATGGAGGTCGAGCTGACCATGATCCCGTTCACTACCGACGGGGAGGGCAACGAGATCGTCACGTTCGCCTTCCGGCCGGTCTGAGGCGAAAGGAGTTCCGCGGTGAATGACGTCGCCATCATCGGAGTGGGTCTGCACCCGTTCGGCCGGTTCGACGGCAAGTCTGCGATGGAGATGGGTGCCGAGGCGATCCAGGCTGCGCTGGACGATGCGTGTCTTGAGTGGAAGGACATCCAGTTCGGCGTCGGCGGCAGTCACGAGGTGTCCAACCCGGACGCTGTGACGCGGCTGGTGGGCCTGACCGGTATTCCCTTCACCGATGTGTTCAACGCCTGCGCTACCGCAGCCACGGCGATCCAGGTGTGCGCGGAAACAATCCGGTTGGGCAAGTACGACATCGGTATCGCCGTGGGCATGGACAAGCATCCGCGCGGGGCTTTCACCGACGACCCGGCGAAGCTGGCGCTTCCGGCCTGGTATGCGCAGAACGGCCAGTTCATCACCACCAAGTTCTTTGGAATGAAGGCCAACCGGTACCTGCACGAGCACGGGATCTCGACACAAACGCTGGCCAAGGTTGCCGCCAAGAACTACCGGAACGGGTCGTTGAACCCCAACGCGTTTCGGCGCAAGCCGCTCTCGGAGGAGGAGATCCTCGCCTCGCCGGTGCTGAACTACCCGCTGACCCAGTACATGTTCTGCGCTCCTGATGAAGGGGCCGCCGCGGTGGTCATGTGCTGCGCCGACATAGCGCACCGCTTCACGTCTAAACCCGTGTATGTCAAGGCCGTCGAGATCCGCACCCGCCGTTACGGAGCCTACGAGGTGCACGCTACCTGTGCTCCGATCGAGGAGGATGCGTCGCCGACGGTGTACGCATCGCGGGCGGCCTTCGAAGAGGCTGGGGTCGCCCCGGAGGATGTCGACGTCATCCAGCTGCAAGACACCGACGCCGGGGCGGAGGTGATCCACATGGCCGAAGCCGGGTTCTGCGCCGATGGCGATCAGGAGAAGCTGCTGGCCGAGGGTGCCACCGAGATCACCGGTGCGCTGCCGATCAACACCGACGGCGGCCTGATTGCCAACGGCGAACCAATCGGTGCCTCGGGGCTGCGCCAGGTGCATGAACTTGTGCGCCAATTGCGCGGCCAAGCCGGGGACCGCCAGGTCGGCGGTACACCGCGGGTCGGTTTCGCACAGGTCTACGGCGCTCCCGGCACCGCCGCGGCCACCATCCTGGCCACCTAGTGGGAACCGGACACGAAATCATCAGAAGCGCCGCGAAATGAAAGCGTCTGCGTCTGGTGTGTTTCTGCTCGGCGGCTAGATCGCGGGACCCAGCAGGTCGTCGGCGTCCCGGATGACGTAGCCGTAGCCCTGTTCGGCTAAGAACCGCTGCCGATGCGCCGCGTACTCGGTGTCGAGGCTGTCGCGGGCCACCACCGAGTAGAAGGTGGCGCTTCCACCATCGGACTTCGGCCGCAATAACCGCCCTAACCGCTGGGCTTCTTCCTGGCGTGAACCGAACGTTCCGGACACCTGCACCGCTACCGAGGCTTCCGGCAAGTCGATGGAAAAATTCGCCACCTTCGACACCACCAGCGTCGATACCTCGCCGCGGCGGAAAGCGTCGAACAACGCCTCCCGCTCGGCGATTTTGGTGGAGCCCTGGATCACTGGAGCGCCGAGCTCTTCACCCAGTTCGTCGAGCTGATCCAGGTAGGCTCCGATCACCAGCTTCTGGTCGTCGGGATGCTTGTCCAGAATAGACTTCACCACAGCGATTTTCGTGTGCGCGGTCGAGCAGACTCGGTAGCGTTCCTCAGGTTCGGCGGTGGCGTAAAGCATGCGCTCGTTGTCGGTCATCGTCACACGCACTTCGACGCATTCCGCCGGCGCGATCCAGCCCTGCGCCTCGATGTCCTTCCATGGTGCGTCATAGCGTTTCGGGCCGATCAGGCTGAAGACATCCCCTTCGCGGCCGTCCTCACGGATCAGCGTCGCCGTTAGCCCCAGCCGCCGCCGCGATTGCAGGTCCGCGGTCATCCGGAACACCGGTGCCGGCAGCAGGTGCACCTCGTCGTAGATGATCAGTCCCCAGTCGCGGCTGTCGAACAGCTCCAGGTGACGGTAGGCGCCCTTTTTGTTGCGGCGGGTGATCATCTGATAAGTCGAGATCGTGACGGGCCGAATTTCCTTGCGCTCACCGCTGTATTCGCCGACCTCGTCGGCTGTCAGCGAGGTACGCGCGAGCAGTTCACGCTTCCATTGCCGGGCGGCGACGGTGTTGGTGACCAGAATCAGGGTCGTCGCGCGGGCCTTGGCCATCGCCGCCACCCCGACCACTGTCTTGCCGGCGCCGCACGGGAGCACCACCACGCCCGAGCCGCCGGACCAGAACGACTCGGCGGCCATTTGCTGATAGTCGCGGAGCTGCCAGCCGTCTTGGCGCAGGCTGATGGGATGTGCCTCGCCATCGACGTAGCCCGCGAGATCCTCTGCTGGCCAGCCGATTTTGAGTAGCTGCTGTTTGATTCGGCCGCGCTCGCTGGGATGCACGACGATGGTGTCCTCGTCGATGCGAGCACCGAGCATCGGGGCGATCTTCTTATTGCGCACTACCTCCTCGAGCACCGCACGATCCAGGCTGACCAGCGTCAGGCCGTGCGCCGGGTTCTTGACCAGCTGCAGCCGGCCGTAGCGGGCCATGGTGTCGACCACGTCGACCAGTAACGGTTGCGGCACCGGGTAGCGCGAATAACTGACCAGCGCGTCGACCACTTGTTCGGCGTCGTGGCCGGCAGCGCGGGCATTCCACAGCGCCAGCGGGGTGATGCGGTAGGTGTGCACATGCTCGGGTGCGCGTTCCAGCTCAGCGAACGGTGCGATGGCGGCGCGTGCCTCGGCGGCCTGCTCGTGGTCGACTTCGAGCAGCACCGTCTTGTCGGACTGCACGATCAACGGTCCGTTGCTCATCGGCGCGGCTCCTTCTCGTCGCTGCGCGCTGCCTCGTCCCCGGCGCGGGTCATCGCCTCGATTATCCGTCCTCGGCCGACATCACCGAGGTGATGCGGTGGACGGCGAAGTCGCGCAGCCGGCCAGAGGTGGAATCGAAGGCCACCAGCTGTCCGCCGTGCACGCTGATCGGCGACACCACCCGCTGGGTGGCCACACCCGCCGCGTCGACGTAGCCGATCACGACCGTGCTCTGTTGGCGGACCGCTCGCTGGAGCAGCAATGTCGTCACAGCAGAGTCGACGCGCATATCGGCGAATGGTGCCGCGGCAACCTTACGCAGCACCGCGACGATCGCGTTCAGGATGTCGCCGTTCGGGCACGCCACCGGCTGCGGCGGCCGCCGGCGCTGCGGAGCAGGCACCCGTGCTCCGCGGGCCCGAACGTCGACGATGGTGCCGGAGGAATCTTCGGCGGCCGGGACGAAACCGGCGTGGCGCAATCCAGTGAGCACCTCAGCGATCGGTACGGGTGACACCGCCACAGTCGGGGCCAGCACCCGCAGCTGCAGGCCGTCCGCGGCGGCGACGGCCTGTGCCAGCAGGCCCGGGTCTTCGCATCGTACGAACGATGCCGCCAACCCAACCCGAAGCTGCCCGTGGCGACGTGCGACATCGTCGATAAGGTATGTAAGTGCTTGCGGTACAGGTGTTTTCGAGTGATTTCGGAAGAACTCGTGCAACTCGCCGGCGGTTTTGCCGATATCGAGTGCATGGCGGACGGAGTGTTCGCTGATGCGGTACACCATTGCGGTGCCGGCAGATTCCACAGTGGCGACAGCGGCGAGCTGCTTGGCGAGATCACGTTCCAGCGGCCCGGGGACCACGACCGTCAAATCAGCCTGCACCAGAAAGTGGTCGATCGGTTCGGGCATTGCTCGTGTCATGGCGCGGATCGCGGCGTCGTCGTCGGCGCATTGATCCAGCAGGACCCGGCCCGGCGTGCTGATCGCCCCACGGCCCACCAGCCCGAGGGAGTGCGCCTCGCGCAGCAGGTCGGCGACCGGCCCCGGCTGGAGCCGCCGCGACCAGCGTGGGCGCCGCCAGATCAGGGTCCGAGACGCCGTCACCGCGTCGACACCCGCCCCCGCGGGCAGTTCGGCGAGCAGGTCCAGCAGCAGTCGGCGATCCAGCGGAGCAGCCGTGGAGTACAGCGAATCCGATAGTGCGGCATAAGGTTTGGCGTCTGGCCCGCGAGTTCCTATCAGCGCCGGGCGGGCCGGCAAGTCAAGCCAGGTGCAGGCCAGGAGATGCCAGCGGTGGCCGGCGGACATCTCGGTGAATCGGTCAGCGGCGGTCGTCGGCGCCCAGTAGGGCCCGCCCCTGTCGGGTGGTTCCGGATCAGGTACGCCGGCCGCGATCAGTCCCGCGGCGGCGGCCACCTCGAGGATCAGCCCCAAGCGCGACTCCTCAATGCCGGTAACCCGGACTAACCGTTTGACTTCGCGTACCCCCAGCCCGCCACTACGAAGCTCGGGAACTGGTGCGGCACTGAGGGTTTCGAGCACGACGTCGAGCTCGCGGAGCAAGTCGATTACGGCGCTGGCCGCGGCGGCGTCGACGTCGGCGGCTGGGGTGGTGCTCACTACCGGGTCAGGGGCGGCCAGCTGCGTGGGACCCGGATCCTCGCCGCGTAGCACATGCCCGACATGGCGCGGCAATATCACCGTCTCGGCGTCGACTCTGCGCAGCAGCCCGGCTGCTAACAGCCGCGGTACCGGCCGGTCCGGCGGAGCGCCGGGCGCAGCGTCGCGGGTGCGCCCAAGTGGAGAACCGTCGACCAGCTTTTTCAGCACCTCGAGCTGCGCAGCGTCGAGTTCGGTGAGCAGTTGGGCGATCTGGTCACCGGTGCGTGAGGTGTCTTCCAATGTCACTTGTCCCGGGTACCACGGCAGCGCCGCGCCGGCGTCGGCAGATACCCGGACCGTCGTGTCGCCCCAAGCCAGGGCGCGTTCCTTGAGGTCATCGAGCGCGCCGAGCACATCTTTTTCGGGTGCACGCTCGCCGATCAGGGCGAGCAATTTGCCCACCGGCACTGCCGCGGTGTCGGCATGCAGCACCAGCAGCGCGTCAAGCACCGCCAGCTGCAAAAAGTTCAGCTCATCGGTTGCGGCCTTGACGGACTGGCGGGCCTGCGCCCGCCCCGCCAGTGCCGCGATACTGCTCGGCGGCGGCTGGGCGAGGTCGGGCCGCAGTTGCAGCAGGCGCACCAGCCGCTCGTCGGGCAATTTGGCCAGCCAGGACCCCAGCGGGATGTCCGGGGTGTGTTCGGTCATCGCTGACCAGCGTAAAGCAGCCGCGCTGGCCCGATCCGGCAGCCAAGCGGCCGGTTATGGGACGGTGTGGTGTGGCCCCGAGGCGCTCACTGGTCATTCGACCGGAGCACCGGAATACAGACCTGCAACAATGGAGCCGTGGCTGACATCGCTGAGAAGAAAGCGCGTAAGACGAGGTACGTCGACAACGGCTGGCCGACGACGGATCCCAACGATCACGCAGTGAGCGAACTGCGGACCGACCGGACCGGTGCGCTGTCACCGTTCGGCGACCTGGTTTTCCCGCTGCCTGCCGACGACCTGCCTTACGTTCACCCGGTCACCGTCGTCAACCGATAGGCCGGTTCCGATGTCGAAGGCTGCGGCGGGATCGGAGGTGGGTCAGCTTTCCCACCTCGACGATCGGGGCGCTGCCCGCATGGTCGACGTCACCGATAAGGGAGCCACCAAGCGCACCGCCGTGGCCGCAGGTGTTTTCCGTACGTCCGCGCAGGTGATATCGCTGATCTCCGCGGGCGGCCTGCCCAAGGGTGACGCGGTGGCCACCGCGCGGGTGGCGGGCATCCTGGCCGCTAAGCGCACCAGCGACCTCATCCCGCTATGCCACCAGCTCGCGCTTACCGGCGTCGATGTCGATTTCCGCGTCGGGGAGACGGATATCGAGATCACCGCAACGGTGCGCAGCACCGACCGTACCGGTGTGGAGATGGAGGCACTGACCGCCGTGGCTGTAGCGGGTTTGACGCTTTATGACATGACCAAAGCGGTCGACCCGGCTGCCCGGGTGGATGACATCCGGGTGCTGCGCAAAGCCGGTGGCCGCAGCGGGACCTGGGTGCGCTGATGGGCGGCCGATCCGCGCGAGTGATCATTGCCTCGACCCGTGCGTCGGCCGGTGTATACCACGATCAATGCGGACCCATCATCGCCGAGTGGCTTGCCACGCAAGGCTTTACACCAGTGAAGCCGCAGGTGGTTGCCGACGGCGACCCGGTGGGGCAGGCACTGCGCGATGCTGTCGCCGCCGGAGTCGACCTCGTCATCACCTCGGGTGGCACCGGCATCGCGCCCAGCGATCACACTCCCGCCCAGACAGCTGCGGTGCTGGACTACGAGGTGCCCGGGCTCGCGGAAGCCATCCGGCGCGCGGGTCTGCCGAAGGTGCCGACGGCCGTGCTCTCGCGCGGACTGTGCGGTGTGGCGGGACGGACGCTGATCGTCAACCTGCCCGGCTCACCCGGCGGGGTACGCGACGGTCTCGCGGTACTCGCCGACGTGCTGGGGCACGCACTAGACCAACTCGCGGGCAAAGATCACCGGCGTTGACACGGATTTTGCGCGCAGCGGTCACCGACCAGCCGATTGTGCTGGCCGAACACGAGGAACTGGTGAGCCATCACGCCGCCGGCGCGATCGTCGGATTCGTCGGCATGATCCGCGACCACGACGGCGGACGCCGCGTGCTGCGGCTGGAGTATTCCGCACATCCGAGCGCTGAGCAGGTGCTCGCCGAAGTGTTGGCCGAGGTCGCCGCGCAGGCCCGTGGTGTGCGGGCCCTTGCGGCCAGCCACCGGATCGGCGCCTTAGCGATCGGTGACGCGGCCCTGGTCGCTGCGGTCGCAGCCGACCATAGGCAGGCGGCGTTTCACACCTGCGCGAACCTGGTTGACACCATCAAGGCGCGGTTGCCGGTATGGAAGCACCAGTTTTTCGCCGACGGAACAGATGAGTGGGTGGGTTCGGCCTGAGCCGCCGGCCCGGGCCGATGGAGTTACGGGGCCGGTGCGGCAGTTGTCGGCGGGTGCTGCGCGAGGGCAGCCAGCGCGTCGTTGCCGCTCACGCCTTGCGCCTGAATGGCGTGCCAGAGCTGCTTGAGGTAACCGGGATCGGGAGGAGTTGCGCTCCCTGAATCCGCGGGGCCCGCTGGGGGCTCCGCCGACTCGGCTGTACGGGGTGCCGTGTGCAACGCCCACTCCGTTTTCTGGGCCCGGGCCGCGGAAGCGGGGTTGTCGGTGACGGTCCAGTTGCGTGCCTCGGCGTCGACCGCCCGACTTGCGTGCGGTTCGCTGTCGGCGGGTTCCGAAGCCGTGGCGGCCGGTTCGGCCACCGGTGCCGGGTTCTCGTCGGCGGCCGGTTCGGCCACCGGTGCCGGGTTCTCGCCGGCGGCCGGTTCGGCCACCGGTGCCGGGTTCTCGCCGGCGGCCGGTTCGGCCGCCGGTGCCGGCTCAGGGGCCGAGGAGGCGGGTTCCTCGGCCGGAGGCACCTCGTCCGGCGATGCGGCGTTCATCTCTATGGGCTGCCCGTTGAGGTCCGGTTGGTCAACCGGCGGGTCCGCCGGCGGCGGATCGGCGACGACACTGCGCGGTGTCGCATGTGACAGCACGCCACCGCACACCGGCCACGCCCCACGACCCTGAGTTGCCAGCACCCGCTCGGCGACGACGATCTGCTGTTCACGGCTGGCGAGGTTGGCCGATGGCGCAAATTCACCACCGCCGTGAGCCGCCCAGGTTCCCCGGCTGAACTGCAGCCCGCCCTGATAGCCGTTACCGGTATTGATCGACCAGTTGCCGCCCGACTCGCAGCGGGCCACCTGATCCCATTCGCCGTCTGTTGCCGCCGACGCTTGTCCGGCCAAGGCCATGCTGCCGCCGCCGATCACTGCTCCGGTAAAGGCGATCTTGGCGACCCTCACAGTCGAGGTGGTGGGCTTACGGTGCCGTCCACTCATACGCCGCTGACATCCTCTCTCTGGGCGCCTACGAGGTCAGCTGTCGGGTTCGGGCTGGAGAGGTCGCCCGGCCGCGTCGTGTCCCAACGACGCCGAACTTCACCCCTAGGAGCCGGAGAATGGCTCCTCATCGGGTCCGATGGACCGTGGGTCCCCCGGCCTCCATCCGCTGTCGACGTTCCCCGGGCCTACGGATGGAGCTCGGCGCAATAGGCGCGGGGAAGCTCGCCGTTCGGAAAGGGTGGCAAGCCGTGCATGACGGTAGCGGCTTAAAGCCGGCGAGTCATGTGTTATCCAAACCCGGCGTTTCGAGCGCTGCGGTGCCACAAAAGACCAGGAAGCTACACTATCCGCGCAGCTCAGAGACTTCGCTACCGGCTCGTAGCCGAGCCGTAATCATTCCGTGATGTGGTGCAAATCACAGCACATCAGCCACCCGCAAAGGGCGGCAGCACGTCGACGGTGGCTCCGGAACAGAGGGGCCGTGAGGCTAGCAGGTCATCGCGGATGGCGATGCCGTCGCAGAGATACGAGCAACGGCTCAGCACCCTCGCCAGGCGAGAACCTCGGCTGGCAAGGCTGTCCACCAGTTCGGCGACCGTGGCACCGGGGCGCAGCGTCACGGTTTCCGATTCGGCGCCCGCCGCCGCGCGCGCGGCGGCGAAATACCGTACGGTGACCCGGATGTGGTCGGACACATCAACCACCGATGGCGCTCATGGGACGGTCTGGCTGGATGAAGTCGGGCTCGTTGATGCCATGGCCTGCAGGTTTACCCCACATTGCCGCGCGCCACGCCGCCTCGATCGCGTCATCGCTTGCAGCTTCGCGCAGTAGGCGGCGAAGATCGGTTTCCTCGCGGGCGAACAGACAGCTACGGATCTGGCCGTCGGCTGTCAGCCGGGTGCGGTCACAGGTGGAGCAGAATGCGTGCGACACCGAGGCGATCACACCAACTTTTCCGGCCGGCCCATTCGGACCCGGGTCCACCAACCACAGCTCAGCCGGGGCCGAACCACGCGGCGACGGGTCTGGCTCTAACCGGAAATGGGGCCGCAACGCCTCCAGCACATCGTCTGCGCTGAGCGTCGCGTCCCGGCGCCACTGATGGCCGGCGTCGAGGGGCATCTGCTCGATGACGCGCAGCTGGTAGCCGTGCTCGAGGCAAAACCGCAGCAGATCAACCACGTCGTCACGGCCAGTCACCGGATCGAGTACCGCGTTCACCTTGACTGGCTCCAGACCAGCTGCCTTGGCGGCCGCTAAGCCGGCCACGACGTCCGAAAGCCGGTCTCGGCGCGTGATGGCGGCAAAGCGGGTGCGGTCCACCGTGTCCAGCGACACGTTGACCCGGTCCAGGCCGGCGTGGGCGAGGGCGGCTGCCCGGCGTGCGAACCCCACACCGTTTGTGGTCATCGAAATCTCCGGACGTGGCCGCAGATCAGCTGCCATAGCGACAACTTCTTCGAGGTGGCGGACCAGCAAGGGTTCACCCCCGGTGAACCGCACACTGGTGATGCCCAGGCGGGTGACCGCGATATTCAGCAGCCGGGCCAGCTCGTCAGGCCGCAGTAGCTGCTCGCCGGGTAGCCACTGCAGACCCTCCGCCGGCATGCAGTATCGACATCGAAGGTTGCACCGGTCCGTGAGTGACACCCGCAGATCGGTAGCCACGCGGCCGAAGGCGTCCACCAGTGGACCGGTGGTGGGCATCGTGCCGAATGGCGGGCGCTCGGCTGCGACCCGTCGCACCGTGGGAACACCCAACATGGTCACCGTCATGCGGGCATCCCTTCGGATCGGGTTTCCGGTGAGCCGACGGGAACGATCTGCACCCCCAGTGGCACCAGCGACACCGGGATCAATTTGAGGTTGGCCAGCGCCAGCGGTATGCCGATGATCGTGATCGCCATTGCCGCGGCACTGACCAGGTGCCCGATGGCCAGCCACATCCCGAACAACAGCACCCAGATGACATTGCCGATCAACGCGCCGGTCCCGGCGCTCGGCTTCGGCGCGATCGTGCGTCCGAACGGCCACAGCGCGAACGACGCAATGCGCAGGGCAGCAAAACCGAAGGGAATGGTGATGATGAGCAGGAAACAGACCAGTGCCGCGAACAGGTAACCCAACGCCAGCCAGAGGCCGCCCAAGACCAACCAGATGACGTTCAGTATGAGGCGCATCTTTCCTCCCGGATGGTCTCAGCCTAGCGACTCAGAGGGGTGCTCGAGGGGCGGTCGTCCGAGTAGGATCAGCAATTGCGTCCTGCGCTGGCGGGACGCTTCATTGTGCAGCCGATGCTAGGGACCCGTCAGACAAGCAGGTGAGACCAGTGCCGACTGGCAAGGTGAAGTGGTACGACCCTGAGAAGGGGTTTGGCTTCCTGTCACAAGAGGACGGCGAGGACGTCTACATCCGTGCCTCGGCGTTGCCGGCGGGTGTCGAGGGGCTCAAGGCAGGCCAGCGAGTCGAATTTGGCGTAGCCACCGGTCGGCGCGGCCCACAGGCGTTGAGCCTCAAACTGATTGACCCTCCGCCAAGTCTTGTCCGTGCGCGCCGGGAGAGTCACGCCGAGCACAAACACAGTCCCGACGAACTGCACGGCATGGTTGAAGACATGATCACCCTGTTGGAGACCACCGTGCAGCCCGAACTGCGCAAGGGCCGCTACCCCGACCGCAAGACGGCCCGGCGGGTGTCCGAGGTGGTCAAGGCGGTCGCCCGCGAGCTTGACGCTTAGCCCGGCGCGGACCCGCCGGACAGCGCGGCACGCACGGCCCCGCGTTAATGTCTGCGCGGCGCCGAAGTGGCCCGTTCAGTCAGGAGGCGCGTACGGTGGGCGCCGTCTCGGCCCACCCGCGGCCGGGCGGCGATGTCCGTGCGATATCGCCCGGGGCGGGGCCACCGGCGCCGGAGCCCGTCGACTCGGTAGCGAGACGCATTTGTGGAAACATCCCCGCAGCGGGTATGGAGGTGGTAGGGGTTGACCCCGGCGGTTGCCCCGGATCTCCGGAAAAGGTGTACCGGAGTGCGCCCGGTAAGCAGACTGGGAACGGAGCCTTCACGACAGTCGGCCGAAACGAAGGGGTATCCGAATGGCACAGCAAGCGCAGGTCACCGAGGAGCAGGCACGGGCCTTAGCTGAGGAGTCACGCGAAACCGGTTGGGAAAAACCCTCTTTCGCCAAGGAATTGTTCCTCGGTCGGTTTCCGTTGGAGCTGATCCATCCGTTTCCCCGGCCGGCGGGCCACGAGACGGCTCGCACCGAGGCCTTTCTGGCTAAGCTGCGGGAATTCCTCGATACCGTCGACTGCGCCGTCATCGAGCGTGAGGCGCGGATTCCAGACGAGTATGTCAAAGGTCTTGCCGAACTCGGCTGTTTTGGCCTGAAAATTCCATCGCAATACGGCGGACTGGACATGTCCCAAATCGCCTACAACCGCGTGCTGATGTTGGTTTCGACAGTGCATCCCAGCCTCGGTGCTTTGCTGTCGGCCCACCAATCGATCGGGGTGCCCGAGCCGCTCAAACTTGCCGGCAGCGAGGAACAGAAGCAGAAATTCCTGCCGCGATGCGCTGCCGGAGCGATCTCGGCATTTTTGCTTACCGAACCTGACGTTGGCTCCGATCCGGCGCGTCTGGCCTCCACTGCGACACCGGTCGAGGGTGGGCAGGCCTACGAACTCGACGGTGTGAAGTTATGGACCACCAACGGCACAGTCGCGGACCTGCTCGTGGTGATGGCCAGGGTGCCCAAGAGTGAGGGCCACCGCGGCGGCATCAGCGTGTTTGTCGTCGAGGCCGATTCGCCGGGCATCACCGTGGAGCGGCGCAACAAGTTCATGGGGTTACGTGGGATCGAAAATGGTGTGACCCGCTTCCACCGGGTGCGGGTTCCGCGTGAAAACCTGATCGGCCGTGAGGGTGATGGGCTCAAGATCGCGCTGACGACCCTTAACGCAGGTCGGTTATCCATCCCCGCAATGGCGAGCGGATCTGCGAAGTGGGCGCTGAAAATTGCGCGTCAATGGGCGTGCGAACGAGTGCAGTGGGGTAAGCCTATCGGCGAACACGCGGCGATCGCCAGCAAGATCGCCTTCATTGCGGCAACATGTTACGCGCTCGAAGCGGTACTCGAACTCTCCGGTCAGATGGCTGATGAGGGCCGTAACGACATCCGAATCGAAGCCGCCTTGGCGAAATTGTGGTCCAGCGAGATCGCTTGTGTGATTGCCGACGAACTGGTACAGATCCGCGGTGGCCGCGGCTACGAGACCGCCGAGTCGCTGGCCGCGCGCGGGGAGCGGGCGGTGCCGGCGGAGCAGGCGGTGCGTGACCTGCGGATCAACCGGATCTTTGAAGGATCCAGTGAGATCATGCGACTGCTGATCGCGCGGGAGGCGGTTGACGCCCATCTCACGGCCGCGGGGGAACTCGCGAACCCCAAAGCCGACTTGCGGCACAAAGCCAAGGCCGCCGTCAGTGCAAGTGGATTCTACGCAAAGTGGTTGCCGCAATTGGTTTTCGGAGAGGGACAGCGTCCGACGTCCTACCGCGAGTTTGGTAGGCTGGCGACTCATTTGCGCTTTATCGAGCGCTCATCACGCAAGCTGGCGCGCAACACGTTCTACGGGATGGCCCGCTGGCAAGCGAAGCTGGAGCAAAAGCAGGGCTTTCTCGGACGCATCGTTGACATTGGCGCTGAATTGTTCGCCATGTCGGCCGCGTGCGTGCGCGCCGAGTTTCAGCGGGTGGCAGATCCGGTTGAAGGCCAACAGGCTTACGAGCTCGCAGATGCTTTCTGTCGGCAGGCTACTCTGCGGGTCGAGACGTTGTTCCACGCGCTTTGGACCAACACTGACAGCACCGACGTCGGGCTGGCACGCCATGTGCTCGACGGTCGTTACACCTGGCTGGAGGAGGGAATCATCGACCCGTCCGAAGGCACCGGGCCGTGGATCGCGCACTGGGAGCCCGGTCCGTCCACCGAGACCAATGTGGCCCGGCGGTTCTTGACAGCACCCCGATCTTGATCAGCTGACGCCAGCGCGGGATGCCGGAAACGTTGAGCGGGTAGCAGAACAGACATGGGTTCCTACGTCGCCAAGACGGGTGAGTTCACCCGCGACACCGACTACATCTCCACTCGCATCACCGCCGATGGGCGTGACGGCTATCCGGTCGAGGCGGGGCGGTATCGGCTCATCGTCGCACGCGCGTGCCCCTGGGCTAACCGCGCGATCATAGTGCGTCGACTGCTCGGACTGGAAAAGGTTATGTCCATTGGCTTTTGCGGGCCCACTCACGACGAGCGCAGTTGGACATTCGACCTTGACCCGGATGGTGTCGACCCTGTCTTGAAAATTCCGCGGCTACGGGATGCGTACTTCAAACGTTTTCCCGGCTATCCGAAGGGAATCACCGTCCCGGCGATTGTCGACATACCCAGCGGCGAGGTCGTGACCAACGACTTCGCACAGATGACGCTGGACTTTTCCACCGAGTGGACCGCCTATCACCGCGACGGCGCCCCGCAGCTGTATCCCGAGCCGCTGCGGGCCCAGATCGACGAGGTGAATGAGCGGGTCTATAGGGAAATCAACAACGGCGTATACCAGTGCGGCTTCGCGGGCTCACAACAGGCCTACGACGACGCCTACGAGCGTTTGTTTTCCGCACTGGACTGGGTCAGCGAACGGCTGGCGGCGCAGCGATATCTAGTGGGTTACACCATCACCGAGGCTGACATCCGACTATTCACCACGCTGGTGCGCTTCGACGCGGTCTACCACGGGCATTTCAAATGCAACCGGTGCAAGCTCACCGAAATGCCGGTGCTGTGGGCCTACGCGCGCGACTTGTTCCAAACCCCGGGTTTCGGTGACACCGTCGATTTCGTGCAGATCAAGCGGCACTACTACCTCGTGCACAGCGACATCAATCCCACCGGCATTGTGCCGAAAGGCCCAGACCTGGCCGGGTGGCTCACAGCACATGGCCGGGAAGCTTTGGGCGGCAAGCCTTTCGGAAATGGTACACCGCCCGGACCGCCACCTGAGAACGAGCGGGTTCCCGCCGGCCACTCGGTGTAGCGTCTCAGCGTGCAGCAGCACGGATCGGTGCCGTCGTCACCGGCTGATCAGTCCCATGCTGTGCGCACCGACCATTCCGCATGGGGGACGTCGCGCAGTTCACCGCTGGTGTCGAAAACCAGCGTCAGCAATTGCACCGCGATTCCGGCCAACCGCCCGCGGTGCGGGTCGACTGTGGGGATAGTGACGGCCAGACGGGTGCCCGGCCGAAACATCGTCGTCGCCGGGTTGGCCGGGTCGTCATAGACGCGCAGCAGCCGCCACGGTGCGCGGCCGATCGCGGCGGGAACCGACAGTTGTACTGGATCACGCTCGTTGACGGGCAGTTGGCCTTGGGTCTGCGGTTTCTGGCAATCGTCGAGGTTAAGCACATTGCAATACAGATACGGCCCCACTCGGGTCAAATGCCCATCCGAGTAGGCGCTGATTTCCGGCTGTTTCGGGCCAGAGTCGCGCACCAGCAGCCACGTGCCGGTCCCGGTGCCGGCGGATGCGAGCGCCACCAGCGCCGCACCCAGCAGCCGGAGGCCGCGTCTCATGCGGAAGGCACCGCCCCGCTGGGAACACCCCGGCGCCCGCCCTCCTGCTCGACCAGGACGGGCCGATTACCCCCGAAACCCGGTATCAGCGAGTCACCGCGGAAGCTCACGACGGTCTGCGCTAGGCCCGGGATCAATAACGCGCTGATCGCGGTGAAGCCCACCCACAGCTTGGTGTAAAGCAGCACGCCGAGAGTGCCGCCAAGCACCCAGGCCAGCTGCAGTGTCGACTCGGACCGCCCGAACGCCGACGCCCGCGACTGTTCGGGCAGGTCATCTTGCAAGGAGGCGTCCAGTGATGCTTTGGCGATTGCGCTCGACCCCGATGTGACCAGTGCGGCAAGAGCGGTCACGAGCAGACTGCCGGTTATTGCAGCGGCCAACGCGGCGGCAGTCACCGCAACGGTGCAGCGCACCACGAGCACCGCGGGTCTGCCCAGTTGCAGTCGTGCGCTGGTGAAGTTGCCGGCGAAATTGCCGATCGCGGCCGCGGCGCCGATGAGGCCCAGAATGCCCAGCTGAACCCATCCGCTGCTGTCGTGTGCCTTAGCGACGAACGCTGGATACAAAAATAAGAACCCCACCATCACCTTGATCGTGCAGTTACCCCACAACGCGGTAATGATGTTGCGCCCCAACGGTTGCCGTATACCGGTGACGTGTTTGACTTTATCCGGCCAATATCGGCGCGGCTGCTCGCTGCGGTGGCGATAGCTCAATGTGGTCGGCACTTCGCCGGTAGTCACCTCCACCCAGCGTGGGATCCGCATCGACAGCCAGGCCCCGGCAATCGTGACCGCCACGATGACAAACAAAGCGCCGGGCAGGGCGAACAAGTGGCTGAAGGAAAACTCGACTCCGCTTGCGATGGCCCCACCGGCGATGGTGCCGCCGAGCAGACCGAACACCGTGAGCCGGGAGTTGACCCGCACCAGGTCGATGGTCGGCGGCATCACCCGCGGAGTCACCGCGCTGCGCAGTACGGAGAACGATTTCGACAGCACCATCATGGCCAGTGCACACGGGTACAGCACCCAGGACGGGAAGCTGCCGGTGGCACCGTCGTAGTTGGCGATCAACACCACCGCCAGTACGGTCCGTAGCACGAACGATGTCGCCAGCGCGACCCGGCGCCCGTGCTGGAGCCGGTCCAGCGCCGGGCCGATCAGCGGCGCGATGACCGCGAACGGCGCGATGGTGATCAGCAGGTACAGTGCAACCCTGCTCTTGCTCTCTCCAGTGGCCGCGGCAAAGAAAAGTGTGTTTGCCAGCGCGACGGCCATCGCGGAGTCGACCGCGAAATTCGCCATGACCGGCCACGTAAGCGCGGTCAGCCCGGATTTGTCAGCGCCATCGGCGGTGGCGGCCTTTTGAAACAACCCATACATCCGCGAACCCATTTCGCGGCTCCGCTGGGCCGCAGCCCTGGTGACGGTAATGCGTTCGCTCGAGCCCGGACCACGTGGTGGCGGCTCACGTCGACGAGAGGCGTCGGGTTGCTGATACAGCGGCGGCAGGTAGCGGTTGGCACTGGGCATCGGCGGCGGGCGGCGCGGTTGGCGGGCGGCGGACTCGTCAGCCGGGTAGTTCGCCATACCGGGGTGCTCGCCGACGGTTCGGTGGCCGCTCCGGCGTCTGGTGGGAGACGCCGGACGGCTGGGATGATCACGCCGCCGTCCAGACACAGGTCGATTGTCTCCCACGCCGAGCGCCCGGGTCTGCAGGCGAGCATGGTGTGGCTCACGGGTGCTGTCGTCGGGCACTATGGGAAAGGTACTGGAAAGAAGGGCAAAAGAAGGACAGCATGACCGGGGCCAGTGAGGAATTGGGCGCGGCGACCGTGGCCGAGTGGCCAGCGGGGTTGGCTGCGGTGCTGACCGGTGCCGTCGACCAGGCCAGGGCGGCCATCGCAGAAGTCAGTGGCACTGACGCGGTGGGGGAATACCTGGGCGTCGCCTACGAAGACGCCACCGCCGCGACCCACCGGTTCCTCGCGCATCTGCCCGGTTACCAGGGCTGGCAGTGGGCCGTTGTCGTCGCCGCCTACCCGGGAGCCGACCACGCCACGGTCAGCGAAGTCGTCCTGCTTCCCGGGCCCACAGCACTGCTGGCACCGGCGTGGGTGCCATGGGAACAGCGGGTCAGGCCCGGGGATCTGGGCCCTGGGGATCTCCTCGCGCCGCCGGCCGATGATCCACGGCTGATTCCGGGCTACCTCGCGAGCGGAGACCCGCAGATTGATGAGACCGCCGCGGAGATCGGGCTGGGGCGCCGGCGGGTGATGAGCGCCTGGGGCCGCGCTCAGGTCGCCCAACGCTGGCATGACGGTGATTACGGGCCGGGTTCGGCGATGGCGCGTTCCGCCAAACGGCCGTGTCGCACGTGTGGCTTTTACCTGCCGCTGGCCGGGTCGCTTGGCGCGAACTTCGGGGTATGCGGTAACGAGATGTCGGCCGACGGGCATGTTGTCGACGCCGAATACGGGTGCGGCGCCCATTCCGACACACCCGCCGTGGCGGGCAGCGGCTCGCCGATCTATGAGCCCTACGACGATGGTGTCCTAGACATCACCGAAAGACCGGCGGAGTCGTAGCTCATCGTGCGATCTTCACGTTCGCCTCGGTGGGCTAGCCTTGCTCGGCGGCGGCTTTGATCTTGGCCAGTGTTGCGTTCATACCGTCGACGAGCTCGCGTTCGAATTTCTCGACTCCGCCGAAAAGTGCGTTCACCGTCATGTTCGACACTGGTTTGACACCGTTTTCGGCGTGACGGGTCTCGATCACCCGGGTTCCCCGGTCGGTCGGCTCCAGTTCGTAACTCCAGATGGTGCCATTGGCGTTGACTTTGAACGCCAGCTTTTTCTCCGGGATGACTTCGGTGACCGTGCTCGTCGTGGGCCAGAATAGGTACTTGCGGCGGTTGAGGTTGACAGTGCGGGTGCCTGGGCGCAGCGGCCCGAGCTGCATCATCCACCGGCATTGCGGGCTCCACTGCCGCATCCGGCGAAGGTCTGATATTAAGGCCCAGACTTTCGAGACCGGTGCATTGATATCGACCTGAGCTTGCAAAAGCGGCGCTGCCATTGAACCTCCTTGGTCTGGACATTGGTCGCACATTTATGTCTTTGATATCTGTCCCCGGCGGGATTGCAGGCCGGTTTGTGCCCCGCGCGCACCGCGGCGGGCGGCATCGCGCTGCCACAGAAAAATACCGGTGCCGAGCAGTCCGGTGCCCAGTCCGGCAACCGCCACCGGGCGCCAACTCTCAAAGGCGGGCACGGTGAACGCCAGCACTGCGGCAGCCAGCCATGCTATCGCGCCGACCGCGATCATCGGCCACACCTCCAGCACCGCGGCGGGCAGCGGCGGCGGCTCGGGAACTCGGTCAGGTTCGGCATGCATCGCCAACAACATAGCCGGTGGCGGTGTCCGTCGGCAGGCGGCGCAGCGCGGGTTGTGCAGTCGATTGGTGACTACGGCACCCAGCCCCGACGTTCCGTTGTAACCTTCGCGCTGTGAGGGATGGGGACAGTCGGCTAGCGAGCGATTTAACGTTGGCGGTCATGCGGCTGGCCCGCCAACTGCGGTTCCGGCGTTCGCAATCGCCGGTGTCGCTATCGCAACTGTCGGCCCTGGCGACCTTGGCTACAGAAGGCCCGATGACCCCCGGCGCGCTGGCGGTCCGGGAACGGGTGCGCCCGCCGTCAATGACCCGCGTGATCGCCTCGTTGGCCGAGCTGGGCTTCGTCGACCGCACCGGACATCCCGTCGACGGACGCCAGGTACTGGTGTCGGTGTCGGACACCGGCGCGAAGCTGCTGGAAGCGGAACGCCGCGCCAGCCAAGAATGGTTGGCGCAGCGACTCGCATCCCTGGACACTACCGCGCGCCAGACACTGCGCAGCGCCGCCGACATCATTCTCGCTTTAGTCGACGAAAGCCCTTGAATGTCTCGGGTTTCGCTCACTGCCCGCTGTGACACGGGCGGCGTAAACGTTTACGACATCGACGACCCCGCCGACCCGCGGCTCGACCATTTTCGCGACTTGAACAGCGCGGACCGGCGTCCGGATCTGCCGCCGCGGGGCCTGGTGATCGCCGAGGGTGTGCTGGCGGTGCGTCGCATGCTGGCATCGCGGTTCAGGCCGTTGGCTCTGCTCGGCACCGACCGCAGGCTCGCTGAGCTCGTCGACGACCTGGCCGGCAGCGACGCACCCTACTATCGGGTTTCTGCGGAGGTCATGGCACGTGTCGTTGGCTTTCATCTGAATCGTGGTGTACTGGCCGCGGCACGCCGGGTGACGGAACCCAGTGTGGCGCAGGTGACCGATAGTGCGCATACGGTGGCAGTGCTTGAGGGTGTCAACGACCACGAGAACCTGGGCTCGATTTTCCGCAACGCGGCCGGGCTGGGGGTCGACGCGGTGATCGTCGGCGGCGGTTGTGCTGATCCGCTTTACCGCCGCGCTGTCAGGGTTTCGATGGGGCATGTGCTGCTGGTGCCCTACGCACACACACGTGACTGGCCCGCTGATCTGAAAATCTTGCGTGAACACGGCTTTCACTTGCTTGCGATGACACCTCATCCGCATGCCCAACCGCTTGCGGTGGCCATGGCGGCGGTGCGTAACAAGCGCGTCGCCGTGCTGGTCGGCGCCGAGGGCCCGGGCCTGAGCGAGCGAGCCATGCGGGCTTGTGATGTGCGTGTGCGTATCCCGATGTGGCGAGGCACAGACTCGCTTAATGTCGCCACCGCCGCCGCTCTGGCGTTTTACGAGCGGGTTCGGGGATGATCGAAGCGTGTCGAAGAACTTGGCTTCCGCACCTGGTGGCGCTACCGGCCCGCACTCGGTTCCTGTCGGCAACCCGCGTTCACATGTGAGCGCGGTTGCCCATCCCAGGTCGTTGAGGCTCGTGTTGTGATCAACCAGCCCACGCCGTGGGGGACGGGTTTGACGGTGGCCGGGTTCGTCGCCGCCGTGACCGGCGTCGCGGTAGTGGTGCTGGGTTTCGGGCTGATCCGGGTCCATCCGCTGTTAGCCGTCGGCCTTAACGTCGTCGCGGCTGGAGGGCTGGCACCTACCCTGTGGGGATGGCGGCGCACACCGGTTTTGCGGTGGTTCGTGTTGGGAACGGCGGTCGGTGTCGCGGGAGCCTGGCTGACGTTGCTCACGCTGACCGCGCTTGGCGCCGGTTAACGATTCGGGGTCTGCCAGGTGGCCGGTGACAGCTGTCGCAGAGGTACCCGGTGAGCCGCGCCGGCACCAGCCGAGGCCGGGCAAACCGTCATGTGGTGCCGTTATCGCTGAAAGCCGGGCACGTGAGATACCCGCAAAAAACTCAAGCCGCAAACGTCACTGCTGGGCATTTTGCACCGACAGCGTGGTTGTGCCACCCACCCTCCCGACTTTAGCGTTGTCCGCTCGAACGCACTCCCAGCAAAACATCTTCCCAGGCCGGAACCGGTGGTTTACCGCGGCGACTGCGGGCCGGCGGGTGTTTGTGCTCTGTTTCACCGGCGGGGGGCGAGGGTGCAGGCTCGTCGAAGTCGAGTTCGGCCACCGGCGCCAGTGGCCGCAGCGGGCGGTTGAAGTTTGGGTCGATGAGCTCGCTGGCTGCATCGTCGAGGGCGGTCACCGTCCCCCCGTGGGCGCCGGGAGTAAAGCAGAAATGCGCGACATTGTCGGATCGGCCGGCCTTCCAAGCCAGCTGCACCGTCCACCGGCCGTCTTCATTGCGCCAGGCATCCCAATTGGTGTTGTCGGGGTTGAGGCCCCGCGCCAGCAAGGCGCTCGTCACCGTTTCCAGTAGTGTCATCACCGCGGGACCGTCGGCGAGGACCGGGTGCGCCGCCGTTGCCAGCTCAGCGGCCCGTGAGCGTTCCAGCAACACGGGATGAGCGAACCGCTCGACTCGCTCGACATCGACACCTGCGGCCGCAGCAACCTGCTCGACAGACGCACCGGCACGGATACGCGCCTGAATCTCCTTGGGACGCAGCATGTTCGAAGCCTCGATCTCAATCTCAGTCTGCCCGATCCGCGCCGCGTCTCCGCGCACGGCCGCCCGCAGGCGCTCGTCGGCGCGCAACTTGAACTTTTCCGATGGGTCATCGCCCTCGCAAATAATATGTTTGCCGTCAACGTCGAGGCCGATGACTTTGAGTTCCCGCATGGCTTCTCCTCGGGAGGCTCTGGGCAGACCAGCGCGCCAGGTCTGTCACGTGCGCACTCTAGTGCAGCGAACGCCGTCGACTGCGCTGACACGCGGGCGAAACACCCCGATTAGCAGGCGCATGCCGACAAGTGCCGGCGAACCGGCACTGTCAGAGGCGCTCGACAACCCAGTCGATGCATTCGGTGAGTGCGCTGACATCGTCGGGGTCGACTGCAGGGAACATCCCAACCCGCAATTGATTGCGGCCAAGTTTGCGGTAGGGCTCGGTGTCGACGATGCCGTTGGCACGCAGCACCTTGGCGACGGTGGCGGCGTCCACCCCGTCGATGAAGTCGATAGTGCCCACGACCTGCGAGCGCAGCCGAGGGTCAGCCACAAACGGTGTGGTGTACGGTCGCTCCTGGGCCCAGGAGTACAGCCGCGCTGCCGAGTCCGCGGTGCGTTTGACCGCCCACTCCAGCCCGCCGTTGCCGTTCAACCAGTCGATTTGTTCGGCCAGCAGCACCAAGGTGCCGATCGCCGGGGTGTTGTAGGTCTGGTTTTTCAGGCTGTTCTCCACCGCTATCGGCAGCGACAGGAAATCGGGCACCCACCGTCCGGACGCGGCGATGGACTCGACCCGCGCCAGCGCCGCGGGGCTGAGCAGCGACACCCACAGGCCGCCGTCACTGGCGAAATTCTTCTGGGGTGCGAAGTAGTACGCATCGGCCTCGGTGATGTCGACCGGCAGACCGCCGGCGCCGGAGGTGGCGTCGATGACCACCAGCGCGTTGTCGGAACCGGCTGGCCGTTGCACCGGCAGCGCCACACCGGTGGATGTTTCGTTGTGGGCCCACGCGATGACGTCGACTGAGGGGTCGCTGCGCGGCTCCGGGGCACTGCCGGCATCGGCCTCGACGATGATTGGGTCGCCGACGAATGGGTTTTTGGCGACCGCTTTGGCGAACTTCGAACTGAACTCGCCGTAGGCCAGATGCAGGGAGCGCTGGTCGATCAACCCGAACGCGGCGGCGTCCCAGAAAGCTGTTGCACCTCCATTACCCAGGATGACCTGGTAACCGTCGGGCAAGGAGAAATACTCGGCCAGTCCCGACCGGACCCGGCCGACCAGGTCCTTGACCGGCGCCTGCCGATGCGACGTGCCGAATAATCCGGCCGCTGTGGTAGCCAGCGCCTGCAATTGTTCGCGGCGGACCTTTGACGGGCCACAGCCGAAACGACCGTCGCGGGGTTTGATGGCCTCGGGAAGCTGAAGGGGAATCGTGGGCTGGTCAACCATGCCACCAGGTTAGTGAGCGGTGGGGATGCCGCCGAAGTGACCGGTGTGAAGCACCTCACAGTGCCGGCTGCGAGGCGTCTGGGCCACAGCGCGGGGACGCAGTCTGGATCATTCCCGATACCTGCGGTACCGTCTACACAAGAAGCCGAAATGTAAAGCTTAGGAGGCTTTCGATGGCTCGGACACGCATGGTGCAACGTTGGCGCCGCAACATGGAGGTGCGGGACGACGCCGAGTACGTGAGCATGCTCACCACGCTGTCCGAGGGGTCGGTGCGGCGCAATTTCAACCCCTACACCGACATCGATTGGAACTCAACGGATTTCGCAGTTACCGACAATGATCCCCGTTGGGTCCTGCCGGCGACCGACCCGTTGGGCCGCCACCCCTGGTATCGGGCGCAGCCACTGGAGCGCCAGATCAAGATCGGCATGTGGCGGCAGGCCAATGTCGCCAAAGTGGGCCTGCAATTTGAATCCGTGCTCATCCGGGGACTAATGGAGTACGCCTTTTGGGTGCCCAACGGCTCTCCGGAGTACCGTTACTGCCTGCACGAGTCGGTCGAAGAGTGCAACCACACCATGATGTTTCAGGAGATGGTGAATCGCATCGGTGCCGACGTTCCGGGCGCGCCGCGGTTCCTGCGCTGGTTGTCGCCGCTGATCCCGCTCGTCGCCGGCCCGCTGCCGATTCCATTTTTCTTCGGTGTGCTCGCCGGCGAAGAGCCTATCGACCACGCCCAGAAAAACGTACTGCGTGAGGGCAAGACACTGCATCCCATCATGGAGCGGGTGATGGCGATTCATGTGGCCGAGGAGGCACGGCATATCTCCTTCGCCCACGCCTACTTACGCAAACGGGTTCCGCATCTGACCAAACACCAGCGGTTTTGGCTCTCGCTGTACGTTCCGCTGGTCATGCGACTGCTGGGTCAGGCCATCACTGTGCCGCCCAAAGCTTTCTGGCAGGAGTTCAACATTCCGCGCGAGGTCAAAAAGGAGCTGTTCTTCCGCTCACCGGAGTCCCGGAAGTTCTTGCAGGACATGTTCGCCGACGTTCGGATGCTGGCCTACGACACCGGGTTGATGAATCCTGTGGCCAAACTCATATGGCGGCTGTGCAAGATCAACGGCAAACCATCCCGGTATCGCAGCGAGCCGCAGCGCCGGCGCTTGGTCGCGGCCGCCTAAAAGACGGCCTGCGACATGCCGCACGTCATCACCCAGTCGTGCTGCAACGACGGTTCGTGCGTTTTCGCCTGTCCGGTCAACTGCATCCACCCGACCCCGGACGAACCGGGCTTCGCCACTTCCGAGATGCTCTACATCGACCCGGTGGCTTGCGTCGACTGCGGGGCGTGCGTGGATGCCTGCCCGGTGGGCGCCATTGCATCCGATACACGGCTGACGCCTGAACAGATACCGTTCGCCGAGCTCAATGCCTCGTACTATCCGCCGCGGCCCGCGGGTGTCAAAACACCGCCGACCTCGAAGCTGGCTCCGGTGATACCGCCGCTCGAGATACGTGCGCGCCGCCATCCGCTCACGGTGGCGATCGTCGGCTCCGGCCCGGCGGGGATGTATGCCGCCGACGAGTTGCTCACCCAGTCCGGCGTTCGTGTCAACGTATTCGAAAAGCTGCCCACGCCTTACGGATTGGTGCGCGCCGGAGTCGCACCGGATCACCAGAGCACCAAACGGGTCACCCGTCTCTTCGACCGGATCGCAGACCATCGCGACTTCCGGTTCTTCCTCAACGTCGAGGTCGGTAAACACGTGAGCCACTCCGAACTGCGCGCGCATCACCACGCCGTGCTGTATGCCGTCGGCGCCCCGAACGATCGCCGCCTCGACATCGACGGGATGGGCCTGCCGGGCACCGGCACGGCAACCGAATTCGTGGCGTGGATCAACGGGCATCCTGAGTTTGCCGCCTTGCCGGTGGATCTCCGCTACGAGCGCGTCGTCATCATTGGCAACGGTAACGTCGCGCTGGACGTTGCGCGTGTGCTCACCGCCGACCTGAACGAGTTGGCTCGCACCGACATCTCCGATCACGCGCTGAGCACCTTCCGCAACTCGGCGGTCCGCGAGGTGGTGATCGCGGCGCGACGTACACCGGTGCATTCTGCGTTTACTCTTCCTGAGCTGATCGGCCTCGTCGCCGCATCCGAGGTCGTCATCGACGCCGCCGATCGCGATCGTGTCCGGCGCGATCTCGCCACGGTCTCCGACCCGGTGGCCAGGACCAAGCTGGAGATCTTGAGCACACTTCCTGACGGCTCCGCCCCCTCGTCGCGGCCGCGGATCCGGCTGGCGTACCAACTCGCCCCGCAACGGATCCTGGGCAAGCAGCGGGTCAGCGGTGTGGAGTTCGTCGTCACCGGTACTGATGAAGTGCGTCGGATCGACACCGGCTTGGTGCTGACGTCGATCGGCTACCGCGGCAAGCCGATCCGCGATCTGCCTTTCGACGATGCCGCCGGCGTCGTCCCGAATGACGGTGGCCGGGTAATCGACCCGGACTCCGGGCGGCCGTTACCCGGTGCATACGTGGCGGGTTGGATCAAGCGTGGGCCGACCGGGTTCATCGGGACCAACAAAACGTGTTCGTTACAAACTGTCCGGGCCTTGGTGGCCGACTTCAACGAGGGCCGGCTTTCTGATCCGGTAGCTGGCTCAGACGCACTCGCCAAACTGGTGCGGGCACGTCAGCCGAACGTGGTGGACGCCGCGGGCTGGCGCGCTATCGACGCCGCCGAGGTGATCAGGGGCAACGCTGATGGGCGCCCGCGCAACAAGTTCACCAGTATCGCCGATATGCTGGCCGCCGCCGCGGCAGCGCCGGTGCCGCCGCGGCGGCGCCTGACCGACCGTCTCCGTCACCTGACGCTGCCAAACTAGCCGCCCACTCGCGGATGTTGCCACGGCAGGGCCGGTTCGTCGGAAATCCTTATGGTAGCCGCCCGCAACACCATTCAGATCACCGGCACAGATGTTGTGCGCGCCGTCACGACTTCGTGATCTGGTGCCAGCCCTCGACGGTTTCGGGGCTGCGTGGGCCTGGGCCGACGTAGATTGCTGAGGGGCGCACCAGCTTTCCCAGCCTCTTCTGTTCGAGGATGTGCGCGCACCATCCGGCGGTGCGACCACAGGTGAACATCGCGGGCATCATCTTGGCCGGCACCCTGGCGAAATCGAGGACCACGGCGGCCCAAAACTCGACGTTGGTTTCGATGGCGCGGTCCGGACGCCGCTCCCGCAGCTCGGACAACGCTGCTTGCTCTACCGCCAGGGCGACCTCGTAACGTGGCGCCCCCAACCGCTTGGCGGTCGCGCGCAGCACCCGGGCACGCGGATCCTCCGCGCGGTAGACCCGATGCCCAAAGCCCATCAGCTTATCGCCACGGTCCAGGATGCGCTTGACCAGACCGCGGGCGTCGCCGGTGCGCTCCACCTCTTCGAGCATGGGCAGCACCCGGGCCGGCGCCCCGCCGTGCAGCGGGCCGCTCATCGCCCCGATCGCCCCGGAGAGCGCCGCCGCAACATCCGCGCCGGTCGAGGCGATCACGCGCGCGGTGAACGTTGAGGCGTTCATGCCGTGCTCGGCGGCCGACACCCAATAGGCGTCGACGGCCTCGATATGTTTCGGATCTGGTTCACCTTGCCAGCGCGTCATGAAACGGGCTGTGATCGTGGAGCATTCGTCGATGATCCGTTGCGGAACAGCGGGCTGGTAGATGCCGCGCGCAGACTGGGCGACGTAGGACAGCGCCATCACCGATGCCCGGGCGAGCTGTTCGCGGGCGGTGGTGTCATCGATGTCGAGCAACGGCTGGTATCCCCAGATAGGCGCCAGCATCGCCAGTCCGGCCTGCACGTCGACACGGACGTCGCCGCTGTGGATCGGCAGTGGGAAGGGTTCAGCCGGCGGCAGGCCATGACCGAACTTGCCGTCGACTAGCAAAGCCCAGACATCGCCGAACGTGACTTGCCGGCTCACCAGATCCTCGATGTCGACGCCGCGGTAGCGCAGCGCCCCGCCGTCCTTGTCTGGCTCGGCGATCTCGGTGGTGAAGGCCACCACCCCGTCCAGACCGGCGACGAAGTTCTCAGGGACGACCGTCATACGGCGATTCTCGCACCCCGCCCATGACGCACCGCTACCGGTTGGTAATAAACAGCCGAGCCGGCCGAGGTAGCGTGGGCGCGATGGCAGGTCCCAACAGCGAGCACCTTGCGGCGATGCGAGTGGAATACGGCCCGGAAAAGGACGGCTGCGGCGACCTCGACGTGGATTGGCTCGCCGAGGGCTGGCTGGCGCTGTTTCGACAGTGGATTGGCGATGCCGAACGTGCCGGTGTCGCCGAGCCCAACGCGATGGTGCTGGCCACCGTCGCATCGGGCAGGCCCGTCACGCGTTCGGTGTTGTGCAAAGGCGCGGACGAGAACGGGCTCACCTTCTTCACCAGCTATGAGTCGGCCAAAGCTGCCGACTTGGCGGCGACACCGTACGCAGCGGCAACCTTTCCCTGGTACCAGTTAGGGCGGCAGTTCCACATCCGCGGCCCGGTGACCAAGCTCAGCCGGCAAGCCGTGGAGGACTACTGGTCGACACGGCCGCGGGGCTCGCAGCTGGGCGCCTGGGCGTCGCACCAGTCACAGCCGATCGCATCGCGCGCTGCGCTGCTCGAGCAGCTGGCCGAGGTGAGCGCACGGTTCGCTGACCAGGAGCGCGTCCCGGTGCCACCGGACTGGGGCGGATACCGCATCGCGCCCGAGGTGGTTGAATTCTGGCAGGGCCGGGAAAACCGATTGCACAACCGGATTCGAGTCAGCGGCGGCCGTGTTGAGCGCTTGCAGCCCTGACAGCGGCCGGGCGGGTCTTCGATACGGTACCGTCGACGTCCGCCAACCCACCCCCTGACGCCGCCCCCGACGGGCGCGCCGTCAGGATAACGACTACCTTCAGCTATAGATCAGCCATGTCAGCCAGAGCGCAAAGGGGTTCTCGTGGCCGCAACCGACGACACCGCCACCCTCCGGTATCCCGGGGGGGAGTTGGACCTGCCGATCGTCCACGCCACCGAGGGAGCCCACGGCATCGCGCTGGACTCCCTGTTGGCCAAGACCGGATACACCACATTCGATGTCGGTTACGCCAACACCGCCTCCACCAAGAGCGCCATCACGTATATCGACGGTGATGCCGGTGTCCTGCGCTACCGCGGCTACCCGATCGAGCAGCTCGCCGAGAAGTCGACTTTCATCGAGGTCAGCTACCTGTTGATCTACGGTGAGCTGCCCAGCAAAGACCAGCTGGCGTCGTTTACCCGCCAAATCCAGCGGCACACCATGCTGCATGAGGACCTGAAAAGATTCTTCGACGGCTTTCCGCGGAATGCGCACCCGATGCCGGTGTTGTCCAGCGTGGTCAATGCGCTTTCCGCCTACTACCCGGATGCGCTGGACCCGATGGACAACGGTCAAGTCGAGCTGTCGACGATCCGGTTGCTGGCCAAGCTGCCCACCATCGCCGCCTACGCGTACAAGAAATCGGTAGGCCAGCCGTTCCTGTACCCGGATAATTCGCACACGCTGGTGGAGAACTTCCTCCGCATGACGTTCGGGCTGCCGGCCGAGCCCTACGTCCCCGATCCCGAGGTGGTGCGGGCGCTGGACATGTTGTTCATTTTGCACGCCGACCACGAGCAGAACTGTTCGACGTCAACCGTGCGGCTTGTCGGATCCTCGCGGGCGAACCTGTTCACCTCAATCTCCGGTGGTATCAACGCGCTGTGGGGCCCCCTGCACGGCGGGGCCAATCAGGCGGTACTGGAGATGCTTGAGAGGATCCGCGAAAGCGGCGGCGACGTCAGCGAATTCATCCGCAAGGTGAAAAACCGGGAAGCCGGGGTCAAGTTGATGGGATTTGGTCACCGCGTCTACCGCAACTATGACCCGCGGGCCCGGATCGTCAAGGAACAAGCCGACAAGATCCTGGCCAAGCTCGGCGGCGACGACGACCTGCTGGCGATCGCCAAGGACCTGGAGGAGACGGCGCTGACCGACGACTACTTCATCGAACGTAAGCTCTATCCGAACGTCGACTTCTACACCGGGTTGATCTACCGTGCGCTTGGCTTCCCGACCCGGATGTTCACCGTCTTGTTCGCGTTGGGCCGGCTGCCTGGTTGGATCGCACACTGGCGCGAAATGCACGACGAGGGGGACAGCAAAATCGGCCGGCCACGCCAGATCTACACCGGTTATGGCGAACGGGACTACGTCGGTATCGAGGCGCGGTAGCACTCACTGGGCCGGCACTGCCGTCGCTGCGGGGACGCTCGATCCCCGAGCCCGCCCTGCCTCGGCGGGCAGCTGAGCCCACACCTGGATCTGCTGGCGTGCGGTGGCCACACTCCACTGCCGCGCAGCGGGTCGCCGTCGGCGAAGGATCCGGGGCGCCGGGAAAGATGTGGCCACCGCGTGCCATGGACGTGCACTCCACGGTGGTGTGATCAGGGTCTGAGTGGTCCGTCTAGCGGAGGTCATGCGGCCGTTCATCGGCGTGACCGACTACCGCGACTACCGCCGGTCGCCTCGACACCAGGCAGTGGCGGTTACCCGACGATCGTTTTCGGCATCACGGTGGGCCGGAACCCGTATCGGGGCATCCCGAAACCGAAACCGGCGCTGCGGGCGGCTGGACCGGCCACCGGCATCCCAGGCATGCCGGGCATCCCGGGTAAGGCGGCCTGCGGGTCGGCACCCGCAGCGGCGCCGGGCATTGGGGTGGTCAACGGGCTCGCCGCATTCGCCGGGGTGATCGCGGGCCAACCCGGTGGCACCGACAACGCTCCCACCGACCTGGCTTGGCTCATCCCGGCCGACACCGCCGCCCCCCCAAGACCGCCTCCCGGCACGGGTGGGGCCGCCGATGCCAGGGTGACTGCCGCCCCCGGCACCGGGCCCCCGCCCACTGCCCCGGTGAGGCCGGCGCTTTTGCTCACCCCACTAACGACGGCGGCTCCGATCGGGCCGACGAGCCCGGTGTCCCCGACCGCTAACCCTCCGGTCAAGAACGAGGCCGGGAATCCGGTGTCGCCGGCGTCGACCAAGAAGGTTCCCGCGGAGTCATGGGTCGCCCCATCGAGTGTGTTCAGCAGCCCGGAAAGCCCGGCGGTCGAGGTGTTCGAGTCGGGCGCGAAAATACTCGAGGACGCCGGATCGGCCGACGACGAGGACTCCAGGGGTGATGCGAGTTGGTGTAATGCCTCCGTCAGCCGCGATAGCAGGTGGCCCGCTCCGCCAGTGGCCGTGCTGGCCGCCCGGGTGCTCGCGGCGGCTTGGCTGCCCTGTCCAGCCGGGTTAGTGGTCTGCGGGGGCGGGGTAAACAGCGCCGGTTGCGCGGCTGTCGCCGACGAACCGGCGTAGCGGTACATCGCAGCTGCGTCTTGGGCCCACATTTCGCCGTACTGGGCCTCGGTGGCCGCGATGGCCGCGGCATTTTGGCCTAACACGTTGGTTGCGATCAGCGATGCCAGCTGGGCACGGTTGGCCGCGATCACCGCCGGTGGCACGTGTTCGGCGAAAGCCGTCTCGTAGGCGGCCGCGGCAGACCTGGCCTGATTGGCGATCTGCTGCGCCTGCATCGCCGTCCTAGACAACCACTCGGTATAAGGATTGGCTGCGGTGGCCATGGAGCTCGACGCCGGGCCCAGCCATTCTTCGCTGGTCAGGTGGCCGATTACAGCCTGATAAGCCGTCGCTGCTGACTCCAGGTCAGCGGCCAGCCCATCCCACGCCGACGCGGCGGCCAACATCGGCGCCGACCCGGGACCGGCGTAGATGCGCGCGGAGTTGACCTCCGGTGGCAGCGCCCCGAAGTCCACGGTCACGGTCATCGCTTCCTCCTGATGGTTGTTCTCCTTCCCTGCCGAGCCTTCCCGGTGAGGTTTCCTCGCGCGGGGTGTGCGGGGCTCGTGTGATCGTGTTGCCGATGCGCCGCGGCGCTTAAACGTGGCGCCTAAACGTGGGGTTGTTACGTACGCTCGGGCGTGAACGTCGTCGGGGTGCGCAAATTCATCTTCGATGGCGTTGAGGCGGAGAGCCTGCCGAGGCGCTTGTGGTGATAGCGGCTCGACGGGCTCTGGGTAACCGCCGCCGCCAACCGATTCAGGGTTTCGTGATACAAGTGATCGTGCTGGTATCGCTGCCTTAGGCTTCGAATCGCTCGGGGTACGGACAACACCGGCATATCGACCGTAGGGAGGGCTCCATGGCGCATTCCGGCGAATCACCAGCGGCGACCGGCTGGCGGCGAACGGCAAAGTTCTACCGGCGCTCTCCGGGCCTTCCCTGGCTGATTGCCGTGGTGGTGATTCCGCTGCTGCTGGCGGCTATCGGATACGGGGCGTTCGACCGATCCCGGTTACCTGCCAGCGGACCAACCGGCGTTGTGCCGACGTTAACCGAAAGCCCGCCGCCGGCCGCGGCACCGCCTGTCGTTGTGGTTCCCGGATTGAATTTGGCGCCTTTGTCAATTTCGCGCCGCGGTGATGACGTCATCCTCACTGGTGATCTTCCCGATGATTCGGCGAGGTCGACGCTGCTCAACGCTGTCATCACCGGAATCGGTCCGGGAGTCAACATCATCGACATGCTCGGGATCAATCCAGACGTTGACGCACTTGACTTTGCCGACGCCGAATCGGTTTTCACCTCAGCGGCGTCGATCCCCGATTTCAACCTCACCGTCAGGGGTGACACCATCACTTTGGCCGGGACCGCGGACTCGGCGAACCAGGAAGATGCTGTTGAAACGGCCGCCGAAGACGCCTGGCCTGACCTGAACATCGTCGACAAGATGGAGATCAAGGGACCGGTTAGCCCTACCGGTACGCCGGGACCGACCGCCGCACCGCAAGCACCTGGTCCCAATGGTTCAGGCGCCACTTGTGCTGATCTGCAGTCGCAGATCAACCGGGCGATGGGAGGGCCGATTACCTTCGCCAGCGACGGGTATTTGCTGACCCCCGCCGACGAGCAAAGGCTGACCCGGGTGGCGGACACGCTCAAGGAGTGTCCGGGCATGAAGGTGACCGTCAAAGGCTACACCGACAACACGGGCGATGACGCGGTCAACATCCCATTGAGTGCTGACCGAGCGGATGCTGTCGCCGACTTTTTGATTGCCAAAGGTGTGACGCGAGAGCGTTTGATCGCCAAAGGTCTTGGTTCGGCCGACCCTGTCGCAAGCAACGATACCGCCGATGGTCGAGCTAAGAACCGCCGCGTCGAAATCGTTGTGAGCTAGGGAGAATCCATCATGGACTTCATCGTTCAGTGGTTGTGGTATCTGCTTGCGTTCGTTGCCGGCTCAGTGGTGGCCTGGGCGATCGCGAGGATTTCAATCCCGTTTACCAGCAAAGAACAAGCCCTGGCGGACATGCCCGGCTCGCGTGAGATAGGAGAACGGTGATGGCCCATACACATTGGGCGATGATCACACTGGCCTTCCTGCTCGGGCTGGTTCTGACGTTTGCGCTGACGGTTCGACGCGTCAAATGCGAAGTACCGGTGACGCCTTCGGCGGGTGATGCAGAGACTGCTGCAGGTGAGCAGCCGCCGTCTGTGACGAATAGCACGGCCGCACAGGATGACCCCGGGGATGGATCCGCGGCGAGCGAGTCGGAGACGCAGTAGAAGCCCGTTGGTAAACGTGTGCCCCACGGCGCGGGCTCTGCGCGCCGGGGCTGATGGCACGGCCCTGCGAATCCGGTCGATCTTTGGTCACCTTTGTCATTTGTGCCGCACCAGTGTTTTGCGGAGCACATAATTTCGCTAGCGCAGCTGATCAGCATATGAAGGGGTGTGTCGGCGGCGCGTCACCGCGAGGAGGCGCCCGATGTCATGGCCGCGGTTTCGATCGACGGGCAGTGTAGTCATCTCAATCGGCTGTGTCACCGCTGTGGGCTTGACCTCGGCGCTGGTGTTCGGGCCGAAGGCACTCACCGCGGAATTCGCGCTGCTGACGGCCGACGTGGGATGGATTATGGGCGGTACCGGCAATCCCGACCCCACCCCCAGCTATATCAGCGAAGTAGAGGCCCTCTTTCTCACTCCACCCAAGGAGCTGTTTCCCGGTCAGCCCACCTTCGACGGGTATACCTTCCAGGGTCTGTACACACCCGAGCAGTTCTTCCCGGTGACTCCCACCCTGGTCACCCCCACCGGCGAAAGCGGCCTGACCTTCGGCCAATCGTTGGCCCTCGGTGTCACCGACTTGAACAACGCGATTACGCCGCAACTCGCCGCGGGCGACGAGGTCGCCGTGTTCGGCTACTCCCAAAGTGCCACGCTGACCACGATCGAGATGGACGACCTGATCGCTCACCCGCCGGCCGGCGTGGACCTCAGCGACCTGCATGTCGTGCTCATTGGTGATCCCAATGATCCGCTGACTGGTATCTTGGAGCGCTTCTACGGCGCCGGCACACTTCCGTTTTTGGATGTCCCTCTCAATGGAGCGACCCCAGAAGTCCCATTTCCCACCGACATTTACACCGGCGAATACGACGGCTGGGCGGACTTCCCGCAGTACCCTTTCAACTTTTTAGCCGATGCCAACGCCATCGCCGGCATCCTGATTGTGCATCCCAGCTATCCGACGATGAGCCCCGACCTGCTCGGTTCGGCGATCGGCATCGGCACGGTCGGCGACACCACGTTCTATATGATTCCTGAGCAGTTGCCCATCCTGGAGCCGCTCGACCAGATCCCCTACGTCGGCCCGGTACTCGGCGACGCCATCGCGCCGGAGTTGTCGGTGCTGATCGACTGGGGCTATGGCAACCCGGGTGACCCGGGTGGCTTAGGCGACGGTTTGGCTTTCGGCGGGGCGGTCGGCCCCTGGCCGATCGACCTGACCGCATCGGGTGTCGCCGGCATCCTGCCCAGGCTCGATCCCCTGCAAATGCTCGCCGCGCTGCAATATGCCGAGGTGCAAAGCCTGGTGGGCCCCGTCGACGACATCCTGAGCTACGCGGGCGCGCAGCCGCTGCCGCAACCGGTCACTACCGTTTTAGAAGTCCTCACAGGCTACGACCTCACTAATGCGGTGGACGCCGTCATGCGTGACGCATTGACCGGCGTGTCACAGCTGCCCGGTCTCGCCGATCTCAGCCCCGACGTTCTTTTCAACGGGACGCCGATCATCGACGGGACGCCGATCATCGACGCCGTGGGTGCGGTCTTCAGCATCATCAACGCGCTCTGAGTCGCGGCCGGAGCCTCGCACCGTCGACGCGACGGGCGCGCCGCGGCGTTGACAGCACCGCCGCACCGTGTGCGGTCGCGTCGGTCACCCCAGGGCAGCCACATGCCCGTGGGCTGGTGGGGCGTTCCTGTTCAAAGCTGCACATCCGCGGTATGACTGGGCATTTCACCATGTGTCAGCTCGGCGCGGGAAGCCGCAGCACAAGCCGTGCCCCGCCTAGCGGACTGTCCTCCAGAGAGGCGGTCCCGCCGTGCAGCTGGGCCTGTTGGGCCACCAGCGCCAGTCCCAGACCGGAACCAGAATGTGAGGCCGTCGACCCCCGGGAGAAGCGCTCGAACACCATTTCGCGCTCGTCTTCCGGCACCCCACTGCCGTTGTCGTCGATGGCGATCTCCACGCCGGCCCGCGAACTGACAGCCGACAGCTGTACCTTGGTGGCGCCCCCGTGTTTGACGGCGTTGGCGATCGCGTTGTCGACGGCCAGGCGCAGACCCGCCGGTAGCCCCACGATGATGCAGGTGGGTGAGGGCGCGAGTGAGACCTCCAGGTCCGGGTAGACCCGCATCGCGTCGTGGGCTGCCCGGTCGAGCAACTCGGTGATGTCGACCGGCACGTGGTCTTCCTGTGTCGACAGTTCACCCTGGGCCAGCCGCTCCAATGCGCCCAGCGTGGCCTCAATGCGTGACTGGGTGCGGATCACATCATTGAGCACTTCCTTGCGCTGGTCGTCGGGCAAGTCAAGTGTGGCCAGCACCTCGAGGTTGGTGCGCATCGCGGTCAGCGGTGTGCGCAGCTCGTGCGCCGAGACGGAAGCGAAGTCTCGCGCCGAAGCCAGCGCTTCTTCCGTGCGCTTCTGTTCCTTCCAGATCCGCTGCAGCATGCCCCGCATGGCTTCGGCGATTTCGACGGCTTCGGTGGCGCCACGCACTCCTACCTGCGGAGCTTCGTCGCCGGCGTGGACCGACCGAGCCTGCTGGGCCAGCCGCTTGAACGGTCGCACCGCGAAGGTGGCCAGCAGCCAGGCGAAGACCGCCGCCGCGCCGATGGCGAATCCGCACACCAGTATCACCCGCCGGTGCTCGGCATTGGTCTCGGCGATGGTCTCGTCGTAGGTGGCCCCGACTTCCACCGACGTCGGCTGCGGCGCCGGGAGGTCGACCGTACGCACCCGATAACGGATGCCGCCGATGGTGGTGTCCGCGTAGCCGGCCGGCAGCTCGGGCAGGGTGACTTTCGAGTTGGATGTCACATGGCTGCCCTTGCGGATGGTGATCACCACTCCGCGGTCGTTAGGTGACCGTGGAATTTGGTCGAGGCCGCGCGGGACGAACGGGGTCGCGAAACCGGCCGCCTCGTCGAGACGGCGGTCCAGCCAGTATTTGCGGTCGCCGGTGATGCCGTTCCAGACGATGGCGCCGACGATGAGTACCGGGATCGCCGCGCCAATCGCCGTCGCGACCACCACCCGGGCACGCAGCGAGGGCGTCCGGGTAAGAATCCGCGACAGCATACTCATGGCGTTCCATCACTGCACACGCAAGACGAATCCCACTCCGCGAACGGTGTGCAGCAGCCGGGGCGCTCCGCCCGCCTCGAGCTTGCGCCGCAGGTATCCGATAAATACATCAACCACATTGGTGTCGGCGGCGAAATCGTATCCCCACACCAGTTCCAGCAGCTGCGCACGAGACAGCACTGCGGTCTTGTGCTCGGCCAGCACCGCCAGCAAGTCGAATTCGCGCTTGGTCAGGTCGACGTCGACCCCGTTGACCCGGGCCCGCCGACCCGGGATGTCGACCTCGAGCGGCCCTACCGTGATGGTTTCCGAGGACGATGTCGCGGCAGATCCGCGCCGGCGGAGCAGCGCCCGCACCCGCGCCACCAGCTCGGCCAGCACGAACGGTTTGACCAAGTAATCGTCAGCGCCGGCCTCCAGGCCCATGACCCGGTCGTCGACCGAACTACGCGCGCTCAGCACACAGACCGGAACGTCGTTATCCATGGCACGCAGCGCCGTGACGACGCTCACGCCGTCGAGCACGGGCATGTTGATATCCAGCACGATCGCGTCCGGGCGCGTCTCAGTGGCACTGCGCAGCGCTTCGGCGCCGTCGGCCGCCGTCGACACCTCAAATCCGGACAGCCGCAATCCGCGCTCCAGCGACGCGAGCACATCGGAGTCGTCGTCGACAACTAACACCCGAGGTGAGGTCGCACCTGTGTCCATGTCGCCCATCTTGCCTGATTACTGCGCGTGATTGTGGGAGGATCACCCGCTGGGTTGCCGGGTGTCCACCGCGCGTGCGATACCGCTCCACGCTAGACCGCCGATTCGACCGGTTGCCCGCCTGGGGTTCGCGGGCCGTTTTCGGGGCGGCCAGGGCCCTCGTCGGCCTCAGCGTAGTCCGATGCGGCGGTAGCGCCCTAAGCGAGCGGCCATGCGCTCGGCGGAGGGGATTGCCCGCAGCGCGTGGACCTCGGCGGCGATGGCGGCTGACAGCCGCTCTGAAAACTCGAGGGGCTCGTCGGCGGCGTCAGGGTGCTCGGCCACGATGACGTCGACGATCCCGGCCGCCAAAAGATCGGCTGAGCGAATGCCCTGGGCCGCAGCGAGTTCAGCGGCATGAGCGGTGTCACGGAAGACGATGGCGCTGGCGCCCTCGGGCGGCAGGGGTGCTAGCCAGCCGTGCAGCGCTGCCAGTACCCGGTCGGCGGGCACCATCGCTAAAGCCGGCCCACCGCTGCCCTGGCCCAGCAGCACGGACACGGTCGGAGTGTCGAGCGTCACCAGCTCAGCCAGGCAGTGGGCGATCTGACCGGCCAGCCCGCCCTCCTCGGCCTCGGCCGACAGCGCCGGGCCCGCAGTGTCGATGACCAAGACCAGCGGCAGCTGAAGTTCGGCGGCCAGCGCCATGCCACGACGCGCTTCCCGTAGCGAGCCAGGGCCGACGACGCCCCCGACAACGCGCTGCTGGCCAAGCACCACCGCGGGCTGGCCGCAGAACCGGGCCAGCGCCAGCAGTGTGGTCGCTGCTTCTCCCTGCCCGGCGCCCGACAACAGGACGCAATCGGTGCAACCGTGCCGCAGCAGATGCGCGACGCCGGGACGGTCCGGCCGCCGCGACGCCATCACCGATTCCCAGGCCGGTACGTCGGGTATCGGTTCGGGCGGCAAGGGCGTGGGTGCAGGTCCCGGATCGTCAGCGATCACTGTCAGCGCGTGATCGAGCGTCTGCCTGAGCTTCTCGAGCGGAACGACGCCGTCAATCACCCCGTGGCGATGCAAGTTCTCTGCGGTCTGTACCCCGGCCGGAAACGGTTGGCGGTAAAGC
This sequence comes from Mycobacterium botniense, assembly GCF_010723305.1. Lineage (NCBI taxonomy): Bacteria > Bacillati > Actinomycetota > Actinomycetes > Mycobacteriales > Mycobacteriaceae > Mycobacterium > Mycobacterium botniense. The sequence continues at coordinate 70,773 of NZ_BLKW01000004.1, forward strand.
TGCTGGTAGACCCGCGGACCTAGAAAGCCGATCAGCGCCCCGGGCTCGGCAAGGGTGATATGGCCGAGTGAGCCCCAGGAGGCGAATACCCCGCCGGTGGTCGGATGGCGCAAGTACACCAGGTATGGCAGATGCGCCCGTTTGTGCAGTGTGACAGCCGCCGCGATCTTCACCATTTGCAGAAATGCAACCGTTCCCTCCTGCATGCGGGTGCCACCAGAGCTGGGCGATGCCAGCAGCGGCAGCCGCTCGGCAGTGGCCCGCTGCACCGCAGCGGTGATGCGCTCGGCGGCCGCCACTCCGATCGAGCCGCCGAGGAACCCGAACTCGCAGACCACGACGGCAACGCGGCGTCCCAACACTCGCCCCTCGCCGGTCAGCACCGATTCGTCGCAGCCGGTTGCTGCCCGCGCGGCGGCCAGTTCGCGCGCGTAGGACTCCGATGCCGGCACCGGCACCGGTTGGCTGTCCCAGCTGACGAAGGTGCCATCATCCAGCACCGCATCGCGCAGGTCCGCGGTTTTGATCCGGCTCACGGGATGAGGGTAGGCAGCAGCCGTCCGGACTGGCGGATTGGCGCGGGAATGACCCATAATTGGCACTCGTTGGAGGAGAGTGCTAACGCGTATCAGCGGAGCGGGAGGAGGGTAATGTCTATGCGCGGCGGCGATTTCATCTCCAAGACCAGAGTCTGTGACCCGATGCGCATTGTGCTGGTCGCCCCGCCGTATTTCGAGGTTCCGCCCGACGGGTATGGCGGCGTCGAGGCGGTCGTGGCCGATCTCGCCGATGCGCTCGTCGCGCGGGGCCACCAGGTCACGCTGCTCGGGGCGGGTAAACCCGGCACTGCCGCCCGATTCGTACCGTTATGGGAGCACACCGTCGGTGACCGGCTGGGCGAGCCCTATCCGGAAGTCATGCACGCGCTGAAGGTCCGCCGTGCCATGGCCAGGATCGCAGCCACCGAGGGCATCGACATCATCCATGACCACACCTTCGCTGGCCCACTCAATGCTCCGGTCTATACCATGCTCGGGGTGCCGACAGTGGTCACGGTGCACGGTCCGATCGATGACGACCTCTACCCCTACTACCGGGAGCTCAGCGAGGACGTCGGTCTCATCGCCATCAGCGATCGCCAACGAGAACTGGCCCCCGACCTGAACTGGATTGGCCGCGTGCACAATGCGCTGCGGGCAGAGGAGTGGCCGTTCCAGGCTGAGAAACGTGACTACGCTCTGTTCTTGGGCCGCTTCGCCCCCTATAAGGGCGCGCATCTGGCAGTGCAGGCCGCTCACGAGGCTGGTATCCCGTTAGTGCTTGCCGGCAAATGCAACGAGCCCGCGGAAAAGGTGTACTTCGAGGAGTGCGTGCGGCCGCTGCTTACCGAGAACGATCATGTGTTTGGAGTTGCCGACGCCAGCAGTAAGCGCAAACTATTGGCGGGCGCGCGGTGCCTGCTGTTCCCGGTGCAGTGGGAGGAGCCGTTCGGGATTGTGATGATTGAGGCGATGGCATGTGGCACCCCGGTAGTGGCCTTGCGCGGCGGCGCTGTTCCCGAGGTCGTCGTCGACGGGGTGACCGGGCTGATTTGCGACGAGCCGGCGGAGTTGGCGCCCGCGATCGAGCGGGCCCGCGAACTCGACCCGGCCGCCTGCCGGCGCCACGTTGCAGCCAACTTTGGTGTCGCCCAGCTGGGCTCCGGATACGAGCGGATTTACCAGCAGGTGGTTGGGCCGCGAACCGCATCGGGTGTCCGTCGGCCGATCGCACCGGTTGTCAAAGCCGTGGAACCGTCACGCACTAGTTTGTGTGAGGAAAGTCAGAAAGCCACTGCGTGACCCCACTGACAGCATTCAACAGCGGAGCGCCGGTACGGATCGGGTCTGGCACCGAGACGGTGACGCTGGTCGAGGGCGCGACATTCTGCCTTTCCGACCGTCACGGCGATATGCTGCTGGGCCGGCCCCATGGATTGTTTTTCCGTGACGCGCGGGTGTTGTCACGCTGGGAATTGCGCGTTGACGGCCAGGTTGCCGAGTCGTTGTCGGTGGAATCGACCGAGGCGTTCGCCGCGCAGTTCATCCAGCGGCGGGCGCCCCGTTCCGGGCGGGTGGACAGCACGCTGTTAGTGGTTCGCGAGCGGCTGATCGCCGACGGGCTGCGCGAGACCATCTCGCTGCACAACTTGGACCGAGAAAGCACAGTGGTGTCCCTGGAGTTGCACGTCGACGCCGACTTCGCCGACCTGTTCGCCGTCAAGGAGGGCCGGGCCGCGGTGGGCGGAGCGGATATGTCCGTCGTCGACGGAGAGCTGGTCTTGGACGAATGGGGCGACCAGCTGCGCGGCCTTGCGGTGACCGCGAGCGGAAAACCACTCGTCATGCCGGGATCGCTGAATTGGCGGGTGGTGGTGCCACCGGGAGAGTGCTGGCAAACCGAGATCGTGGCGCAACCGACGTGGGCGAACCAGAAGATCAGCACCCGGGTCCGGCGCGGTGAGGATGTGGAGTCCAGCGCGCCGGCGCGCAAAATCGAGGCATGGCGTGATACCGCGACCAACGTCGAAACCGACCATCCCGTGCTGGCCCAGGTGCTGCGCCAGACGGAAAGTGACTTGGGTGCATTGCTCATGCACGACGAGGCCGGCGGCGGCAGGGCGTTCGTCGCGGCCGGGGCACCGTGGTTCATGACCCTGTTCGGTCGTGACAGCCTGCTCACCGCCTGGATGGCACTGCCGCTGAACGTCGGCCTTGCTGTCGGCACATTACAGCAGCTCGCGGCCGTGCAGGGGCGACGTGTCGATCCGATCACGGAAGAAGAGCCGGGCCGCATCATGCATGAGATCCGTCGAGGGCCCGCCAGCGACGACATGCTGGGGGGCAACCGCTACTACGGCTCGGTGGATGCCACGCCGCTGTTCGTCATGTTGCTGGCGGAGTGTTGGCGGTGGGGAGCCGATGAAGCCGCGGTGCGAGCTCTACTGCCCGCGGCCGAGGCGGCGCTGACCTGGGCCGAACAATACGGCGACCGCGACGGCGACGGGTTCGTCGAGTACCAGCGCGCCACGGACCGGGGCCTGATCAACCAGGGTTGGAAGGACAGCTTCAACGGCATCAACGACGCTGCCGGTCACGCCGCGGATCCGCCGATCGCGCTGTGCGAAGTGCAGGGTTACGTATACGCGGCGCTGACGTCGGGAGCCGAACTCGCTGAGGCGTTCGGCAGCGCCTCGGCAGCGGCGCGTTGGCGTGAGCGCGCGCACCGGCTGCGGGAGAAGTTTCTCGATGCGTTCTGGCTGCCCAAACAGGGGTGGTATGCCATCGCGCTGGACCGCCATAAGCGCCCGGTCGACGCACTGACCAGCAACATCGCTCATTGCCTATGGACCGGTATCGCCGCTGACGAGCACGCTGCGGTCATCGTCGAGAGGCTCGCCGGTGCTGAGATGGACTCCGGATTCGGGCTGCGAACGCTGGCCACCACCATGGGCGCCTACAATCCGATGAGTTACCACAACGGCTCGGTGTGGCCGCATGACACCGCGATCGCGGTGGCCGGATTGCTGCGGTATCGCCACGTCCCCGGTGCCACCGCGCTGGCCGAGCGGCTGGCGGGGGGGCTGCTCGACGCGGCGGAGACCTTCGGCGGGCGGCTGCCGGAGCTGTTTTGCGGTTTCCCGCGCTCGCAGTTTCGTTTCCCGGTGCCCTATCCCACCTCATGTTCGCCGCAGGCATGGGCGAGCGCCGCGCCGCTGCTGCTGATGCGGTCGTTTTTAGGACTCGACCCGCACGTGCCCCGACGCAGGCTGTCGATGGCGGCGCAAGTTCCGGCCGCCTGGGGGCGGATCGCGTTGACCGACTTGCGGCTGGGCGGTCTGACCGTGCATTTGGAAGCCGAAGGAGGCCTGGTCAAAACCCATGGGCTGCCGGACGATTGGGAACTGGTGACACCGTCGTAGCAGCAGTGCCGGCTCCTGCGCACCGGCTGGCTGGGCCGCGTCGTCGCCGGGCTGGGCCGATGCTCGGTATGGTGTCGCCATGATCGGTGTCACCCGTGTCGAATCCGTGACGACCATCGAGCTCCAGCGCCCCGAGCGGCGCAACGCGCTGAATTCGCAGCTCGTCGACGAGCTGCGGGAGGCAATCGAGAAGGCCACCGCAGAGAGTGTCCGCGCAGTCGTGCTGACCGGACAGGGCACGGTGTTCTGCGCCGGCGCCGACCTGACCGGAGACGCGTTTGCCGCCGACTATCCCGACCGGCTGATCGCGTTGCACAAGACCATGGATGCGGCGCCCATGCCGGTGATCGGGGCGATCAACGGGCCAGCCATCGGCGCGGGGCTGCAGCTGGCCATGCAATGTGACCTGCGGGTGGTCGCGCCTGACGCGTTCTTTCAGTTTCCGACGTCGAAATACGGTTTGGCTCTCGATAATTGGAGTATCCGCCGATTGTGCTCGCTGGCAGGTTACGGGCGTGCCCGCGCGATGCTGCTGGCCGCGGAGAAAATGACCGCCGAGGTGGCACTGCAGACCGGGATGGCCAACCGGATCGGCACGGTGGCCGACGCGCAAGCATGGGCAGCTGAGATCGCAGCCCTGGCACCGTTGGCGCTGCATCATGCCAAGCGGGTGCTCAACGATGACGGTGCCATCGAGGATCCGCAGCCGATCCACAAGGAACTCTTCGACAAGGCCTGGGCCAGCCAGGACGTCATCGAGGCGCAGGTGGCCCGCATGCAAAAGCGGCCCCCCAGGTTTCAAGGCGTCTGACCGTCATGCTGCGGACGACGCTGCGGCTGGCCGCCGGTACCGCGGCGTTGGCGGTCGCCGGGTGGGTGCTGCGCGCGATCCGCGGTCTGCCCGCGGCTCTTGGAGCGCGCCCGGCGTTGATCCGCGCGGTGGCGCAGCGCTCACCGCATTACCGCGACGGTGTCTTCGTCAACCTGGATCCCGCGTCGATGGTGAGCATCGACCGGGACCAAGTGCAGCTGATCGCCCGGGAGATTATCGGGGGGCGTGTGGCGACCCGACCGCCCAAACCGATCCCGTTGGTGAAGTTCACGGCATGTGATGCTGCGGCCGGCCCGTCCAACCGGCTTGCGGTGAGCTGGCTCGGCCACTCGACGGCATTGGTCGAGATCGACGGGTATCGCGTGCTTACCGATCCGGTGTGGAGTGATCGCTGTTCGCCCTCCGATCTCATCGGTCCACGACGGATGCACCCAGCCCCGGTAGAGCTGGAGGCGCTGCCGGCGGTCGACGCGGTCGTGATCAGTCACGACCATTACGACCATCTCGATTTCGACACGGTGATCGCCTTGGCGCGCATGCAACGAGCGCCGTTCTACGTTCCGCTGGGGGTGGGCGCGCACCTGCGTGCGTGGGGGATCGCCGAGCAGCGCATCGTTGAACTCGATTGGGACCAGGACGCTTCGGTCAACGGGCTCACCCTGACCTGCACGCCGGCGCGGCATTTCTCCGGACGCTTCTTGAACCGCAACAACACGCTGTGGGCGTCGTGGGTGCTGACCGGTCCCAGCCATCGGGTGTACTTCGGCGGCGACACCGGCTACACCAAGAGTTTCGCGCGGATCGGCGCCGATCACGGACCGTTCGACCTGACCTTGATGCCCGTCGGGGCGTACAACTCGGCATGGCCGGATATCCACATGAACCCCGAGGAGGCGGTCCAGGCACACCGCGATGTCACCGACACCGGACTATTGGTGCCGATCCACTGGTGCACCTTCCGGCTGGCACCGCACCCCTGGGCCGAACCGATCGAGCGGTTAGTGGCCGCAGCCGACGCCGCACATGTGAGTGTGGCGGTGCCCAAACCCGGTGAGCGCGTAAACCCAGCCCAGCCTGCGGAACCGGATGACTGGTGGCGGCACTGACGTAATCGGACAGTGCCATGGCCACCGGCCATGCTGGGAATATGTGCAAGCCAAAGGGTTCAAGATGTCACATCGGCTTAAACCCGCGACAGAGATGACGGTAAGCTTCGACGGAAGGGATGAACGGATGGGAAATCCTGATCGGGCAAAGCAACTGATTGGCATGGCCGACAACAACGATGCGAACTGAACATGGCAAAACTTTCTGGATCCATTGAGGTACCGCTGGCACCGGAGAAGGCGTGGTCGTATGCCTCTGATCTGTCTCGCTACAAAGAGTGGCTGACCATCCACCGGGTATGGCGCAGCAAACTGCCTGACCAGCTGCAGAAGGGCACGGTCGTCGAGTCGATCGTCGAGGTCAAGGGTATGCCCAACCGCATCAAATGGACGATCGTGCATTACAAACCGCCGGAAGCGATGACGCTCAACGGCGACGGCAAGGGCGGCGTCAAGGTCAAGCTGCTGGCTAAGGTCAAGCCGCAGGGCGAGGGCTCGGTGGTCAGCTTCGACGTGCATCTGGGCGGTCCGGCACTGTTCGGTCCGATCGGGATGGTGGTGGCCGGTGCGCTGAAAAGCGATATCCGCGAATCACTCCAGAACTTCGTCGACGTTTTCGCCAGGGCGTGATCCGGGCGCGCGTGCGCGACACAATGTTGTCACAGGTGGCCGACTGTCGGTCTGTCAGAGGCCGACTGCTCGCAGTCGGCATCGGGTGTGCAAGGCAGTTGGCTTGGGGGCGCACGCTAATGTCGCCACCATGGTCCGACTGCGCCCCGGGTGGCTCGTCGCGTTGTTCGCCGCGGTCCTGGCGACCAGCGCATTTCTGCCGTGGCTGACGACATCTGTCAACGGCGGCGGTTGGGCCAACGCTATCGGCGGCAGTGCCGGCAGCCTCGAACTTCCCCCCGGGTTTGGCGTGGGTCAGCTGATCGTTTTGCTCTCTTCGATGCTGCTGGTGGCCGGCGCGATGATCGGCCGTGGCTTGTGGGTGCGACTGGCATCAGTTGTTGCGCTGCTCATCTCGTTATCGGTAATGGCGCTGACGATGTACTACTACAACATCAACGTCAAGCCGCCGGTTGCGGCCGCCTATGGACTGTATATCGGTGCTGTCAGCGCGGCCGGTGCGGTTTGTTGCTCGATGTGGGCCCTGATCTCCTCGATAGCCGGCAGGCCCCCGCGCGCTGAGCCCGGTTCGGTCCGCTGATGTCGGTATCGGTGACACCGACGTGCATAACGGTTCGGGGCAGAAGGCTTTCTGCCGAGCCAAACACATTCTTTCGCGCTCGATAAGTGTCTTCGTCGCACGGCCCTGATCGATGGTCAGCCAATCAGTGCCAACTATCATGAAACCTATTATGTGCCATAATAATCGGTTCATCACACGGGTATAGAAGGGGTTTATAGAAGGGGTTCGCAAGGCAGCGAGTGTGTAGACGCACCGGGAGAGCGGCCTCGCCGGCTCGCGGTTTGAACCGACGAGACCTCGCAGACGCGCCGGCCGGCCAACGCGTCTGCTTGCGTGACTGCATTGCCCGTCGCGGCGATCGACAAACGTGCCGACGGGCACTGCCTCGAGCGGTCCTGCGGGGACGCCTTAGCGTATGGCCCAACGTACGGGTAACAGCGGAGCGATAAGAGTCGCTGGATGGGCCCGTTCGGTCGTGCGCCGTCTCGAAGAGGTGTTGGGCCGGTGCGCGCGTTCGGCACACCGGGCGAGCTATCCCAGCCGAGCAACGTGTCGTTGAAGGACACAACACAGCCCTGCCGCGCAGTGTTCGTCCCCCGGGTACACTGCGAACTCGCTGTCGCCACTTTTGTGCTCTGCGAATTCTGCGAGCAGGACCGCGTTGGCTTCAGTGAATTCGACGATTTATGCGCCGGCTGTCACGACGTCGGAGCCTGACGTGAACGTTGGATCCAACCATCGCTGAAAGCCTTTCTGGCCCAACGTCCTCGATACACAAGGATCGACTTAGACGTTGGATGAGCATAGTCACTGAGGTCCGAATAGACCCCGTCGAACGCTACTTCACCGCGCCGCCACACCCGCCGGGGGGTGCCGGCTGCGGAACCGGCCCGTTATCGGGGTCGATCACACATGACATGCCCAGGTCGACCGGCTCGCTCTGGCCGGGCACCATAATCGGCAGTGAGTAGGCACCCCCAGCCATCACCTTATGCCAGTACGACCCATCGGGGTAATGTTCCCCGTCGCACCAACCGCCCATGAGCACGTTGCCCGCTCCGCCGCCGGGGCAATAGCCGCGCAGCGGGTCGGGCATGTGCGGATCGGGGGCGGCGTACGCGGGCCACGCGGACGTGCAAGCCGCGCCCGCGGCGAAAGTCAGAGTGGCCAGGGCGGAGACAAGCCGGTGTATGATCGCCCACCTTTCAGGCTGAGATATTCAGCAAACCCGCAGACTGCGGATTTCGCAAGTACCCGGCCGGCGTCCTCGTCGGCCAGACTGTTCCCACCCCGAGCCGACCCGCTGGCGGAGGGGCGTCGATGCTGACGCCCAGCGGGCAGCGGGACCGCCGCGCTCACCAGGTCGCCTCAGCGCGCAGGTCGCCCTCGATGACGGTCGCCAGCTGTTCGGGGTGCGTGATCCCGGCGTCGAGCAGGCCACGGGCGCGCGGCTTTGGCTCCGTCGAGCATCTCGGCGGCGCGGGAAGCATCGAGCACGGCGGTCAGCAGGTTGGCCCGGCAGACGTGCCAGGCCGCCAGTGTGGGTGCGGTGGTGGTCATCCGAGGCTCCTTTCGTGTGGAGCCATGCCAATTGTGCGTATCGTGCGCGGGATTATATCCGCGCTGCTCAATGCGTGCCCCCGGCAGGATTCGAACCTGCGACACCCGCTTTAGGAGAGCGGTGCTCTATCCCCTGAGCTACGGGGGCCTGCGACGTCTGTGAAAACCTGACTAAACCTAGCCGTTCGGGGTGACAGGCGGTTTGCGATGGTGTTCTGGGCGTCCTGGCCCGATGATAGGCCTGGTCAATGGGTGTAGCGCGTGTCAGTGTAGCGGGCACGGCGAGGGCCACGCGACGCTCAGCCGGGCGCGATTAGCCTCGGTAAGCCTTGTCGGCGTGGCAATGACGTCAGGCCGCTTGCTCTTTCAGTTGCCGCCGTTGAGAAAAGTAGGCCCCGATTACGTTGCGGCCCAAGCCGAATCCGAGCATGACAGTGATTCGACGCGCGGCGGTGCAGGCGATGCGTTTGCGCGGGCGCGACGGTAACGAAGTGGAGCGCGCGTGCAGCCGATAGGCCTTTGAAGTCGTGGGGGCGAACCGGAATCGCGCCACCTGGGCCTGAGGCCGGCGTGGCGACATCCCGGTTCCCCTGCTGCCCGGGTATTGACAGTAACCGCGGGTAATGGATACCGTGCAGGCGCACGAGACCAGCGGTCTCATTATGTGGTATTCATCCTTGTCTCACAGGCGGTATCCGTTGGCAGGGTGGCGAGATGTCATTCGGGGAATCGGTGTCGCGACGCCGCTGACTGCGACGGTTCTGGTCTCCGTCCTCGGGGGCCCAAGCGCGCACGCCGACGTCGTGGATGTTCTTGTCGACCCGATCATCGCCTCGCTGGTGGATGCGGCCACCGCCGGGGCGGTGGCCGCCGACGCTGCCGGGGTGGGTGCGAGCGCGACGGCGGCTGCTGCTGACGTGGGAGGGGCACTGGATCCGGCGGCGGAGTTAGATCCCGTGCTGGCCGGTGTCATGAATTCGGTCAACACCGCAGTTGACGGATTTGTTCAAGGGACTCTCAATGGTCCGATCGGGGGGTCGTTGGATCAGGTCATCAACGCGTCATCGACGGTCCTGCTCGGCCGGGACGTGATAGAGGCCACCGGAGCCACCCCGGCAGATGCCGCAGCTTCGCTACAGTCGCTGGCGTTACCAGCTGGCGCCGATCCGGCCGCGGCCCTGGGTCTTCCTTCGCTCACCCCGCAAATCCCAGACGCCTTTCTGGAGTTTGTGAAGGATTGTGATGGGTACGCGTTTACTGTTGAAGATGACGGCTTGTTATATGAGAATTACGATATCATTGGAACTATTGCGATGCAGATTAACGCAGGTTTGGCAAGCAACCCTGTGGACTCCGTCGCGGTGAACGGGTTTTTTACGCAGATCCTTGACCATGACTGGACTTACACGGTTCTTGGCATTCCTGTCCCAGTTACGACTAATTTCTTTGAGGAATTCGTAATCAAGGAGATGAACCCGGATGCGTTCACCTCATCCGGCCTGCCCGCTAACCCTGGTAACCCCGTGGAGACCATTGCATATCAACTTGACAATCTACTGGCGAATACCGTTTACGCCGTAGACTTGAATCTCGCGGAAGTTTTCCTCTGGGGGTAATTCGCAGGCCTGAGCCCGACCGGAGATGGCGGATGTTAGCTTTTGCGCCGGTGCTCTCCGAACTTCTGAATTCGCATCGACGGTGCCACCGTATGCCGGTTCGCCGATGCTCTGGGTTCCGGGCGTGCCGTCGGAATACCTGCGCTGTTGACGGGAACTCGCAGGTTTGCCGCCAGCTCACCACGTACCGGCTGCGTTCTGTGACGTTTCCGGGGAGGGGCGACCGGCCGGCGGCCTATTCTGCACGTTCAGCGCAGCTCCGCGATCACCTTGGCGAAACTTTCGGCATGGCCGTCTTGGACGGTGAAGAAGCTCAGCCCATAGGTCTCGCGGTAGCCCCGCAACGTGTCGGCCATGTCCCGGGGTGACCCGGTGAGCACCGCCGGCATCGTCAGCAGCTCCTCGTCGGACAGTGTGGGCGCATAACGGCGGGTCAGCGACAGGTCGGGAATCCCGGAATTGTCCGAGGGAACCGCGGTAATCGCGAGGTTCAGCTCAAGCTGATCGAACCGGTCACCGGCGGCATTGCGGACAAAGGCGACGCGCTCCGCCAGCGGATCGCTGACCCCGCTCACACGGGCACCGGTCAGCCCCACGGTATCGGCGTGCCGGGCGGCCACCGTCAGCAGCCGGTCGCCGTTGCCGGCGATAAGGATCGGCACATTGGGGTGGCGCTGCTTGAGGTAGGTCGTGACGTGCTCAAGGTATTCCACCCGACGCCCTGCGCTGGGGTAGGGCAGCTCAGCGGCCTCGAACTCTTCCCGCACGTATCCTGCGCCCAGGCCGACGTCGAGCCGACCGTCGCTGAGCAGATCCGCCGCCGCGATGTCGCGGGCCAAAAGGGCAGGTTTGTAGAAGCATGCATTGAGTACGTAGGTGCCCACTCGAACCGTCTTGGTGGCCAAGGCGATCGCGGTGAGCACGGGAAAAGGTGCCGGGGCGCCAAGGTGGTCGGGCAGATAGATAATGTCGAAGCCCAAACCTTCCAGCCGCCGCGCCTTGTCCTGCAGGGCCGTGGCCGACCTGACCGCACGGATACCTACTCCGAAGCGGAATTCCTTGACCACCAGCCACCTCCGTTTCAGGGTCGCTTCGATGCTACGCGCCGAACAACCAGACGCCCCGCTCAGGTCAGCTCGGCCGCAGCCGGTGCGTCCGGCACGTGGTTACCTGCGCGGCGCAGCACGGGCGCGAACCCCAGCCAGATAACCAGCGATCCCAACGACAGTGCACCAAGTGTTATGAAAGCTGTTGGAAAGCCGAATATTTGAGCGATAAACCCGCCGAGCACAGGGCTCAGCGCGCCACCGAGGCCCTGCGCGGCCATGATTGCGCCCTGGCCCACGTTGATATGGCCGGTACCGTCGAGGATTCTGGCGACCAGCCCCGGCACCGCCACCGAGAGCATGCCCGACCCGACTCCGTCGAGAATCTGCACCGGGATGACGCCCCAGGCCGTGATGACCCCTGCGGCAAGCAGTGCGCGCACCGGTAATGCGGTAAACGCGATCAGGATGGCCAGCCAGTAGCCGCGGGTCTGGGCAATCCTCATCGCAACCAGCGATGTGAAGATCATCACCGTCTGCGCGACGACGACAGTGCTGGCCACCGTGGTGAACGGGTTGGCGTGGGTGGCGACCACCGCTAGTCCATACAGCGGCAGCATCGCGGCGTTCCCGAGCCAAAACAGCATCACCGCACCGGCCACCGCCAGCAGCGGCCGGGACTCGAGCAATACCCGCAGCCGCTTGACCGGTGCTTGATCGGCCGGCGCCTCGCCGCGCGCGACATGATGGTCGATGTGGCCCGCGGGGATGGCCAGCACGGCGACAATGCTGACCACCGCGAACCCCGCTGCCAGCCAGAACACCCCGGGGTATCCGAATACCCAGCCCAGCAGCCCGCCGAGGGCGGCCCCGGCCATATTGCCGGCGTGGTTATAGGCCTGGTTGCGGCCGTTTTGACTGGTGAATCCGGCCTGACCCACCAGCCCCAGCGTGATACCGATCACCGCGGGGGCGATCGTCGCTCCGGAGATGCACATGACGGACTGCGCGGCAGCGATGACCCAGAACTGCCGCGATGTCAGGATCACCGCGGAAGCCGCCACGGCGGCCAGACCCACCGCGATGACGACAGCCCGCTTGCGGGTGGTGGTGTCCACCAGTGCCCCGGCCGGCCCGACCGTGCACATCCCGACGACCGCACCCAATGTGATGACGGTGCCGATCATGCCGGTGGTCCAGCCGCGACTGGCCAGCAGCACCCCCAGAAACGGGCCCATGCCGGCCTCCATGTCGGCCATGAAGAAATTGAGTGCTTGCAGGGCCATACGGTCCCGCGCCGACGCTGTCAGCGTGTCCTGTCGGGCCATCCTCCGAATATTCGGGCATTCGGCCGCGACCGCGCAACGCGGCACGGACAGCTCAGCCCCAGGACCGGGCCGCGGCCGCCAAGCCGCCTACGAGCGCCGAAGTCGCCGGTGACAACCCATCCTCGCCGGGTGGTGCGCTCCGCGGGCCGATCCCCCGGACCCGCGCCGGCAGCTCCAGCTGTGTCCCACCGCGGACTACCCGGTTGACCGGGTTGTCCGGATGCAGCCCGCGCAGTTCGACCGGGATGGCGTCAAGATCGGTGATCACCTGGTAGCCGGGAATAGCGATGTGACGGGCCAGATGGGCCGCGAGGCCGCGGTTGCGGCCCCCGGCCAGCAACTGGGTGCTGCACCCGAACCGGCTGTAGCCGTGGAGCGAGATCGCCACCTCGACGTGATCGAGGAACGCGGCCAGCCTCGGTGATTCCTCAGGGCGAAACAGAATTGACGACAGGTGATGTGGATATCGATCGGGGTGCCGCACCAGATAGAGTGAGGCATCGGCCGCCGCGGCGGCGCGTTCCGCGATCACATCGGTCATCTGCTCCAGCCCCCCGCCGTGAATGGCCAAAAACCCGAAACGCGACCGTAGGTGGCTGACTTCCGTCACGCCGGTGCCGGAGAGCAGCGCCGAAAGCGAGTGCGGCGCCCGCGAAGGCTGCACCAGCGGCCGAGGCCACCGCGCAGGATCCCAACGCCGCAGGAACTCGATCCAGCGGTGCGGCAGTCCATGCTGGATGGCGCCACCGATGACGCGGTCGAGATAGCCGGGCCGTGGCGCACCGGGACTCACCCGGTGGTCGACGTAAACCCAGGCGTGTGATGGCCCGTCTTCGGTGTGCACGGTCAGCCGGTCGCGCCGATAGCGCACCGGCACCCCTTCGGCGCGGTCCAATCTGGCCAGGTCGTTGTCGGAGATCTGCCAGAGCACGCCGTGCACGTCGGTCCCGGTGAACGGATCGATGGTGGCCACCCCACGCTGGTTGATCAGCCAGTCGTGGTCGGCGAGCACCGCGGGCCGCGGATTGCTCGCATCCGGACAGCGCCGCGCCATCTGCCGGGCGCACAGGTTAGACCCGTATGCGAAGTAGGCGTGCCGGGCAACCAGCATTCAGCGAGTCACTGTCAGATAGATCAGCACCACGTTAAGCAGGCTAACCAGCACGGCGACCAGCCAACCAACCACCGTGGTCACGCGGTGGTTGCCGTGGGAGCCCATCAGCGCGGGATTGCTGGTCAGCCGCACCAGCGGAAGCACGGCAAACGGGATGCCGAACGACAGGACGACTTGCGAGAGCACCAGCGCCCGGGTCGGATCCACACCGCTGGCCAGTATCGTGACGGCGGGAACTAAGGTGATCAGCCGGCGCCCGAGCATCGGAACGGACCGATGCAACAGTCCCTGCATGATCAACGCACCGGCATAGGCGCCCACCGACGCCGAGGCCAGGCCGGAGGCGAGCAATCCGATGGCAAAGAACAGCGCAACCGTCGCGCCAAGTGTGTCGTGGACCGCAGCATAGGCACCTTCGATGGAAGTGCCGCTGGGCCTGCGATGGTGCAGGTTGAGCGCGGCGACCAGCAGCATCGCCGCATTTACCGCTCCGGCGATTATCATCGCCAACCCAACGTCCCAGCGGGTGACCCGCAGCAGCCGGCGCCTGCCGGCTCCCTCCGCGGGATGACCGTGCCGGTCGAGGGCTAACCCCGAATGCAGGTAGACAGCGTGCGGCATGACCGTGGCGCCGAGCATCGCAGCAGCCAGGAGCACGCTTTCGGTACCACGAAAGCGGGGAAGCATGCCGTCGAGCACGTCGTGGGGAGGCGGTGTGGCTACGAAGAAGCTGGCCGCGAAACCGATCGCGATGACAAGCAGCAGCCCGGTGATCACATTCTCAAACCAGAACTGGCCGCGACGGTCTCGGACCGTCAGCAGCAGCAGCGACACCACGGCTGTGAGGATGCCGCCGATCAGCAGCGGCACATCGAACAGGATGCGCAGTGCGATAGCTCCGCCAATCACTTCAGCCAGATCGGTTGCCATTGCGACGAGTTCGGCTTGCAACCAATACGCCAGCCGGGCGGGGCGGCCGAGTTGGCGACCGATCGCCTGGGGTAGTGAGGTTCCGGTCACCAGCCCCAGCTTGGCTGAAAGATACTGCACCAGCGCGGCCATTGCGTTGGCGACAACGACGACCCACAGCAGCAGATAGCCAAACTGCGCCCCGGCGCTGACATTGGCGGCCACGTTGCCCGGGTCGACATAGGCGATTGCGGCAACGAACGCAGGTCCGAGCGGATACCAGCCGGTTTGCGACGGGGCCTGGGTTTCCTGCGCCAATGCACCGCCTTTGCCGACCTGCCGGATACCAAATTGAGGGTATCGAAACACACTTCAGCGGGTCACCGGTGCCATGACCGGCTGGGACGGTCAGCGCGCCGACGGTCTGGGCGGCTCGATTCCGGCACGGCGTGCGGTGTCAGACCGGTGTGTAGAGCCCCCGGCCGGTCACCAGCGGCAAGTCCAGGGTGGTGCGTATACCGGGTGCGGCCGCCACCACCGCCGGGATCGCGTTGACGATGCGCATCGCGGTGGCAACCAGGCCGGCATGGTTGTGATCGCCGTTTCGGCTGCTCAGGCAGACATCCACCGCATACGACGGCTCACCGGTGATCTCGATGCGATACGAACCGCCGGGCTGTGCGGGCTGCGGCCAGTTCGGGCAGAGATCCTCGCGCAGCCGCGTGACGTGCTCGAGGACGACGGCCGGCGCGCCGCCGGCAACACCGATGACTTCGAACCGCAATGCGGCGGCGCTGCCCTTGGGAATGTGGCCCGAGGCGATGTCGAAGTCTTCTGGGGCCGGTTCGCGGACGTACATCTCTTCGACGCGGTCCAGCGAAATACCCAGGCCCGCGGCCAGTTGGCGCACCACCGAACCCCAGGCCATGCTCAGCACCCCTGACTGCAGCAGCATGGGGATCTCGTCGATGGGCTTACCAAACCCCATGACGTCGAACATCACCACCGGGCTGTCGTAAGTGGCGTAGTCGACGATCTCCATGCAGCGCACTTGCTCGATGCTTTGGCAGGTGCCGGTCAACGCCAGCGGCAGCAGATCATTCGCGAAACCCGGGTCGATTCCGTTGACGTAAAGGCTTGAATTACCCTCGCGTGCCGCATCTTCTAAAGGTTTGATGAGCTCGTCGGGGATCACCTGCCATGGGTACTGCAGAAAAACCGGGCCGCTGCCGACGACGTTGACTCCGGCGGCGAGGATTTGGCGGTAGTCTTCCAGCGCCTCCTGCAGCCGGTTGTCGGCCATCGCCGTGTAGACCGCGCATTGTGGGCTGGTGGCCAGCACGGCGCCCAGATCGGTGCTGGCGTGTATGCCGGTCGGATCATCAAGTCCGGCAAGTTCCGCTGCGTCTTTGCCGGCCTTGGCATCCGACGAGACCCAGACCCCGGTGAGCCGGAATTCCGGGTTGGTGATCAGTGCCCGCAGCGCATGCGCGCCGACGTTGCCGGTGCCGATTTGCACGACGGGGATGGGCATCGTGGGCTCCTTAAAGATCCGGGATGGGGAGGTCGAGGTTGGGGAAGGTCAGCCCCCCGTCCACCTCAAGTGTCTTGCCGGTCAGGTAACCGCCCGCTGGCGACGCCAAATAGACTGCGGCCGCGGCGATCTCAGCAGGATCACCGAGCCGGCGCAGCGGTGTCACCTTCTCCATCGAGCTGCGCAGCTCGTCGTTGGAGGCCACCACATCCAGCGCGGAGGTGACGATCGATCCGGGCGCAATCGCGTTGACCCGGATGCGGGGGCACAGGTCCAGCGCGGCCAGCCGGGTGTAATGGGCGAGGGCGGCTTTGGCCGTGCCGTAGGCGGCGAAACCCCGGCCGGCCAGCCGGCCCATGGTCGAAGTGATGTTGATGATGCTTCCGCCGCCGGAGTGCTCGAGCATCAGCGGCACCGCTGCGGTGGTCAGCGCGTGCGCGGTGGCGACGTTGAAGGTGAACGCGTCTTTGAGGTCCTTGGTGGACGTGTTCAGCAGCGCGTTGGGCATTGTGCCGCCCACGTTATTGACGACGATGTCGAGCTTGCCGAAGGCCTCCACCGCCTGCCCGGCCAGCTGAGCGGTCGCGTCCGGACGAGCGAGATCGGCGGCGACCACATGAGCGCGCCGGCCCGCGCCGCGGACCTGCTCGGCGACCGCCTCGAGCTGGGATTGGGTTCGTGAGGAGATGACGACGTCGGCGCCGACCTCGGCGAAGGCCACGGCAATGGCGGCGCCCAAGCCGCGGCCCGCGCCGGTGATGACGGCCACTTTGTTGTCGAGCCGGAATTTGTCAAGGATCACGGGCGACACCGTAACAAGCCCGGCCGCATTCTGGAACAGGTTCTAATTCTTCCCCGTGGCTGTCGGCCGGCCGGGGTGTGCCGGCAACAGGCGATCGGGGTTCACCCGCGGCGGCTATGACCTGATCACCCCGATTTCGGTGCCGATGCCATCGGTGCGCCTTGCGCCACGGTGGCTGCGCAGCCGGGGGACCGGATCGGACTGCATGGCCGCGGCCTCGCTGCGGCGCCTCGTCGAGCGCTGAGGTGACGGCCGGCGGGTCGTTGCCGTCGACGCGAACACCGGGCATGCCGTAGTCGGTGACGGCCAGCACCCGCAGCTGAGCTCGCCGGTGGCGGGGCTTCAGGTGAGCCGGTCGTCGGCCGCTTTCATCAGCACCATCAACGCGTAGATGCGCCGCCGCACGTCCGGCGGTCGGTCGTGGGTCATCATGTCTCCCGCGCGGGCTCGGTCGCGTAGATCTCACGGTAGAGCCGCGGCACCGGCGGGGGATCCATCTGCAGCAGCTCCAGCGACGACATCTGCCCGCTTTGACCGGCTTCGAACAACCGCTGGGCAGCCGCCTGCAGGTCATCGGTGTCAAGCTCGTAGACCGCGACGAATGGCCCGTTGCCGTCGAGCGGCGCGAAGCGACGCGCAGAAACGAAGCCGTCGATCGCCATGATCTCCGGCAGATGAACCTCGTTGTACCACTTGTGGTATTCCGCCTCGCGATCCGGTGCGACCGGCGCCGACTCCACATACATGATCCCTCTGGGCATGCTCACTCTCCTTTCCCGAATTGCTTATTCAACAGCTCTTTTCGCCGTTCACCCTGCGGCCGGCGGCGTGACGGGCGGCGACGTGGCCGAACACCATTGAGCTGGCGATGCTCGCGCCGGCCCCGGGATAGGTTCGGCCCATCACACCGGCGGCACACCGTCAGCGGCCATCCCGGGGTCAGGGCTTGGATCCCGCTTTGGCGGTCGCCGTCTTGGCGGTCGCCTTCGTGGTGGGTGCCTTCTTCGCGGTCGCCTTCGTGGTGGGTGCCTTCTTGGTCGGCGGTTTGTCATCGCCCGAGCGTGCCTTCACGCTGGCCTCCAGCTTGGCCAGCAGGTCGGAGACATCTTCGGTCTCATCCAGTTGGGTCGGTTGTTCCTCGACGGAAAACGCCTCTCCTCCTTCGAGTTTGGCTGAGATCAGCTCGCGCAGCTGGTCTTGGTAGGTATCTCGGTAGCGGTCCGGGTTGAAGTCTTCGGCCATCGACTCGACCACCTGCGCAGCCATTTTGAGTTCGGCGGGCTTGATGTCAACCTTCTTGTCGAGTACCGGGAAGTCGGGGTCGCGGATCTCGTCCGGCCACAACAGGGTGTGGACCACCATCACCTCGCGCTTACTGAAATCCTTGACCCGCAGCGCCGCAAGCCGCGTCTTGTTACGCAGGGCGAAATGCACGATCGCCACCCGGTCGGTCTCGGCCAGTGTCTTAGCAAGCAGCACATATGATTTAGTCGATTTTCCGTCCGGCTCCAGAAAGTAGCTGCGGTCATACATCATCGGGTCAAGCTCGTTGGCCGGGACGAACTCGAGCACCTCGATCTCACGGCTGCGCTCTTCGGGCAACGTCGCGATGTCCTCGTCGGTGATCACCACCAGCTGACCGTCGTCGGATACGTAAGCGCGCGCCACATCGCGGTAGTCGACCACCTCGCCGCACACCTCACAGACCCGCTTGTAACGGATGCGTCCATTGTCTTTGGCGTGCACCTGATGGAATTTGATGTCATGGTCCTCGGTGGCGGAGTACACCTTGACCGGGACGTTGACCAGCCCGAACGAGATCGAGCCCTTCCAGATGGACCGCATACAGCCAGTATGCCCACATCATCGCCCCCATACGCGGCCAGCCAAACATGTCACGGCGGTACCAGCTACCGGCCTGTGCCAAACGACCACCCGAGGCGGCAAGTATTCGGACATTTCACATGGTGCAGGACGTGCCGCGAGTACCGGCGGGCTTCCTTCCGGTCACACACCACGTTTCGACGCGTCCCGCCCCCTTCACCTCGATCGTCCCCTTTGCTTCGCAATCGAATTCGTCGCACACGAGATCGAAGGTGTTGCGCGTGATCTGGATGACGTTGCTCTCGCCGTGAGATTCCATGCGGCTGGCCATGTTTACCGTCTCGCCCCACAGATCGTAGGCGAACTTCTTACGGCCGATGACGCCCGCGACCACCGGCCCGGAGTGGATGCCGATACGGAAAGCAAGCCGCCGCCCGCCGAACATGCGCGAGCCGATTTCGGCTCGCATATCGAGCGCCAGGTTGACGAGGGCCTGGGCGTGATCGGCGCGCGGGCGCGGCACGCCGGCGGCGACCATGTAACAGTCGCCGATCGTCTTGATTTTCTCCAGGTCGTACGTGTCGACAAGCGTGTCAAAACACTGGAACACCTCGTTGAGAAGATCGACCAGCCTCAGCGGTGTCATGCTCGCTGCCATCGGGGTGAACCCCACGATGTCGGCGAACAGGATGCTGGCGCCCTCATAATGGGCTGCGATCGCGCGGGGTTGCGTTTTCAGCGCCTCGGAGATCTCCCTGGGCAGGATGTTGAGCAGCAGCATCTCCGAGCGTTTCTGAAAGAAGTTGCGGCGACTGACGAAGTAGTGCAGCAGCCCGAACACGATCGTGATCACCGCTCCGAGGTTGAGCACGAAAAACCAGGTGACGAAGGCGTCGGGCAGGTGACCAGGCACCAGATGGGGCTGCAGCAGCGCCGTCACAATCAGCAGCGCGACGAAGCCCGCGATCCACAGCAGCGTCCGCCTGAGCTCATGCAGGAGAAGCGAACCCACGGGACACAGTGCCGCCCAGATGATGACGCCGCTCGATTGCCGGAAGCCGCCCAAGGCGATCGTCACCAGCCACGGCAGGATCAGGATGAGCAGCAGTTGGGTGGATCGGTACAACGCCAGATTGCGGGTCCAGGCGAAAAACGCGGTGTTCACCAGCGTGAAGACCGAATAAAACGCCGGCACCGCGGCGGCCAATGGGACGTGCACCAGCAGGTAGATCACGCTCCACAGCGCGGTGAGCGGTATGGTGCCTGCGCACAGCACCACGGCCAGACGCTTCTGCAGGGCCGTTTCGTCGGTGTCGGTTGCGGTGGCACCGATGCGTCCCGCCCATGCTGTGAGATCGTGGGCAGCAGCGGGGCGCCGGGAGAGCAAACCACCACCCATCGGTATCCCCTCGCCCCCCGGCCATTTGTCATTGCCGGGGGCAGCCGCGTTTATCGTCTGGCCTCGCCGGGGTCGAACGGCGCGCACCATGTGCACCGACAGTTTCGGCCCCGACCGCCTCCCTTCTCGTGCAACCGATACGTTAGCTGACGTGGAGCCGTGTTAACGCGGTTCAAGCGGGTTGGGCCGGCAGTGAGGTGGTCGCCGCGGCAGCGGCCAGCGCGGCCCGATCGGGCAGGTCAGCACCGGCGCGGGCGACCGTGAGCGCCGAGGTGAGGCTGGCCGCCTCGAGCGCGGCGGTGAGCGTGTCAAGCGGTATCCGCCGCAGTTCGCCGCGTCGGCCGGCGCCGAGCAGGCCCAGCCGCCACAACGCGTCGATCAAACCGGCCATGAACGCATCGCCGGCGCCGATGGTGTCGACGACCCGCACCGGTCGGGCCGCTACCCGGGTCGCACCGGCGGCGCATACCGCCATCGCGCCCTGCTCACCCCTGGTGACCGCGACGATGGAGGCGCCCAGCGTTAACCACGTCTGAGCGATCCGCTCGGGGGGACGGTTGGGGTCGATCCAGCGCAGGTCCTCTGCGCTGGCTTTGACGACGTCGCTGCGCTCGACCAGGTGCCTGATCCGTTGGCGGGCCCGATCCGGGTCGACGAGCCCGGGACGGACATTGGGGTCGAATGTGACTGTGGCCGACACCCGGTAGGTGTCGATCAGCGCTACGACCGCCGGGCACCCCGGTTCGCGCACGGCGGCGATGGATCCGGTGTGCACGACAAGCGGTGGCGTCACCGCCGGCGTACCGGAAAGTTGCCAGTGCACGTCGAACACATAGTCTGCCGATCCGTCTTCGCGCACCGTCACCCGCGCGGTCGATGTCCTGCCGGCACTGATGCTTCCCGGAACAAGTTGTGCACCAGAGGAATTGATGTATTCGGTGATGCGCTGGCCAGCTGTGTCGTCGCCGATGTGGGTCAGGAAATCCACATCGCGGCCCAACCGTGCGAGCCCGACAGCGACGTTGAGCGGGCTGCCGCCGACATACTCGTGCACCTGCCCGTCGCGCTCGACGATGTCGATCAGCGCTTCACCGATCACCAGTCCACGCGTCATCAGGCGTCCCTGCGCAGCAACGCCTGCAGCGTCGCGCGGGCCCCGTGGCGATGCAGCGAGTCCAGCGCCCAGCGGTAGGCCTCGACGAAGCGCGGCGCCCGTGCCAGATCCCCGAACAGCGTGGCGTTCTCGATGAACGCGGTTGGATGTGCGCGCTGCGAGCGGGCGATCGCCACCACCGTGTCGGCAAGCTGGTCGACGACCTCGATCGGTTCACCGTGCTCGTCGACACCCTCGGCGTAGCGGGCCCAGCTGGCCACCGCCGCCGACGCCAGCTCGATCGGCCCGCTGGTGGCCAGGTTGGCACGGATGACCGGCAGCAGCCATCGCGGGACGCGATCCGAGGCGTAGGCGCATAACCGCGCGACGGTATCGGGCACACCGGGGTTGGTGAACCGCTCGATCAGGGTGCGCTTGTACTCATCCAGATTGATACCCGGCACCGGTGGCAGCGTCGGGGTGGCTTCGGAATCGAGGTAGGCCCGCAGAAACGTTACGAGCAGCGGGTCGCGGGCGGCCTCGTGGACGAACCGGTACCCGCACAGGGAGGCGAAGTAGCACAGGCACTGGTGGCCGGCATTGACCAACCGCAGCTTCATCAACTCATACGGACCGACATCATCGACCAGCAGGACGCCAGCCTCCTCCAACGGAGGCCTGCCGTCGCAGAAGTCATCCTCGAGCACCCAGGCGGCGAACGGCTCGGCCAGCACCGGCCACCGGTCGGCAACACCGAAGTCACGTTCCAGCCCAGCAATGACATCCGGTGTGGTGGCCGGGGTGATCCGGTCCACCATCGAGCACGGGAAGCGGGTGTGCTCGCCGATCCACTCGGCCAGACCGCGATGACGATGTTCGGCCCGCGCCAGCAGGGCACGCCGGGCGGCTTGCCCGTTGCTTTCGACGTTGTCGCACGACACGATCGTCGGCGAGGCCAGGCCCCGGTCGCGGCGCCGGGCCAACGCCTCGGCGATCACCGCGAACGCCGGCCCGTCCGGGTCGGCATACCCGCCCTCGGTGATGGTCAGCGAGATGATCCGGGTGGTGGGTGCCGCCAGCAGCTCGATGGTCGCCTCCGGCTCATCGGGCGCGTAGCGGTAGTCGATGATCGAGCCGATCACTTGCGCGTCGCGGCCGCCGCCGGGCTGCGGCGAAATCAGCGTGTACAACCCGTCCTGGGCGCGCAGCACATCTCGCATCCGGGCGTCGCCCGGCAGCACCCCAATCCCGCAGATGCCCCACTCGCGGGCCAAGCCGCGCCGCAACAGCCGGTCGAGGTAGGCGGCCTGATGGGCCCGATGAAACCCGCCGACACCGATATGCGCGATGCCGATGCCGACGCGGTTTCGGTCATAGCCCGGCGCGGCAATCGGTAGTCGCTGCACCGTGGCAGCGTTCAGTCGCATCGCACCCCAACCACGTCTCGACCGTACGACGGACCGGGCACGGCAATGGAGGCGCCTCACCCCCGAAGTGGCCTCGCCGGGGAGGTCACGCCGCGACCGGTGAGAGGCTGGCTGGTGCTGGTGTGGCAGGTGTGGCCCAGCCGGGCTACATCCGCTTTCCGCAATCGCCGCGAGCGCCCGCCGGGGCGCCGATCGACGTACGTTGACAGCATGAAACCGGCCCAGGCTCGGCCGCGGGTGACGCTGACCAACGCCGACAAGGTGCTCTATCCGGCCACGGGCACCACCAAAGGCGATGTGTTCGACTATTACACCCACATCGCCGAGGTGATGCTGCCCCACATCGCCGGCCGTCCCGCCACCCGAAAGCGCTGGCCCAACGGGGTCGACCAGGCGTCGTTTTTCGAAAAACAGCTCGCCGCGTCGGCGCCGGCCTGGCTATCCCGCGCCAGCGTGACTCATCGGTCAGCAACCACAACCTATCCGATCATCGACAGCCCCGCCGCGCTGGCGTGGATCGCCCAGCAGGCGGCGCTGGAGGTGCACGTGCCGCAGTGGCGGTTCGTCGCCGAGTCGACAGGCGGTGAAGAGCTAAAACCCGGTCCGGCAACGCGATTGGTGTTCGACCTCGACCCTGGGGAAGGTGTGACGATGGCCCAGCTGGCCGAGGTGGCCCGTGCTGTGCGAGACCTGATCGCCGGTATCGGCCTGACCACCTATCCGTTGACCAGCGGCAGCAAAGGACTGCACCTTTACACCCCACTGGACAAGCCGGTCAGTACTAAGGGCGCCACCATACTGGCCAAACGCATCGCGCAGCAACTGGAAAGGTCAATGCCGAAGCGAGTCACCACGAGCATGACCAGAAGCCTGCGGGCGGGCAAGGTGTTCGTGGACTGGAGCCAGAACAACGGGTCGAAGACCACCGTGGCGCCCTACTCGCTGCGCGGTCGCGAACACCCTACCGTCGCCGCGCCGCGCACCTGGGAAGAACTCGACGACAACGCGCTTGGTCAATTGCGCTACGACGAAGTGCTCAAGCGGGTGGCCCGGGATGGCGATCTGCTGGCGCCGCTGGATCCCGAGGTGCAGACCGACCGGCTGACCAAATACCGCAGCATGCGCGACGTGACAAAAACCCCGGAGCCAGTATCTGTCCCGAAACCTGTTACTGGCCATAATAATACGTTCGTCATTCAGGAACACCACGCCCGACGGCTGCACTACGACTTCCGCCTGGAACGCGACGGGGTGCTGGTGTCGTGGGCGGTGCCGAAAAACCTTCCCAAGACCTCGTCGGTGAACCATCTTGCGGTGCACACCGAGGATCATCCGATCGACTACGCCACTTTCGAGGGCACCATTCCCAAAGGGCAATACGGTGCCGGCAGCGTGGTCATCTGGGACTCGGGCACTTACGACACCGAGAAGTTCCGCGACGACGAGGTCATCATCACCCTGCACGGCAAACGGATCAGCGGGCGCTACGCGCTGATCCGCACAAACGGCGACCAGTGGCTCGTGCACCGGATGAAAGACCAGAAGGTTTTCCGTTTCGACGAGTTGTCCCCCATGCTGGCCACCGAGGGTTCGGTGGCAGCCCTGAAGTCCGGCCAGTGGGCGTTCGAAGGCAAGTGGGACGGTTACCGGCTGCTGGTCGACGCTGACCACGGCCGGGTGCGGCTGCGTTCCCGCAGCGGTCGCGACGTCACCAAGGAATTTCCCCGATTACACTCGATGGCAGAAGATTTCGCAGACCACTACCTGGTGTTCGACGGGGAGGTGGTCGCTCTCGACAAATCCGGGGTGCCGCGGTTCACTGAGATGCAAAACCGCAGCCGCGCAACGCGCCTCGAGTTCTGGGCATTCGACCTGCTCTACCTGGACGGCCGCTCTTTGCTGCGGGCCAAATACAGCGACCGGCGTCGTCTACTGGAAACCCTGGCCGACGGCAGTGACCTGGCTGTCCCGCCGCTGCTGCCCGGCGACGGCCCGGCAGCTCTGGAGTATTCCCGAAAACACGGCTGGGAAGGTGTGGTCGCCAAGAAACGCAACTCCACGTATCAACCGGGCCGGCGCTCGGCATCGTGGATCAAGGAGAAGCTGTGGAAAACGGTGGAAGTGGTCATCGGCGGATGGCGCGCCGGCGAAGGCGGGCGCACCAGCGGGATCGGTTCGCTGCTGGTGGGTATTCCGACCGAGCATGGTCTGCGTTTCGCCGGGCGGGTGGGCACCGGCTTCACCGAACGCGCCCTCGCCGAACTCAAGCAGATGCTGGAACCGCTGAAGACCAGCCGATCCCCTTTTATCGGAACGCTTTCCGGCCGGGACGCCGAAGGCGTCACCTTCGTCCAACCAAGACTGGTCGGGGAAGTCCGTTACAGCGAGTGGACACCAGAAGGACGGCTGCGCCAACCGAGTTGGCGCGGATTGCGGCCCGACAAAACGCCCGACGACGTGGTGCGGGAATGACTTGCGGTTCAACGCCGTCCGACACGGGCCGGATCGGCGCCGGAGAGCAGAACCGCGGTGTTCCGGCGCTGGGCCGAAAAGAGCGCGGACGAAAAACTGCGGAACGTGGCGGGCGATATCATCGACGCACACCGGGGTGGGACGCTTGATGCCATGCTGCCGCGTCGGACGACCCTCGTCGAGGCGCTGGCCATGAGGCGGGGCGGCCGAGGCCACCGGTTTGACCGCTGATTCGAGGAGCAAACCACTATGCGGTGGGCGACATTTCGCAGCGACGACGAGGAACGCGTCGGAGTCGTCTCCGGCGACACGATACACGCGCTGCCTGCGGGGGTTACGCTGCTAGAGCTGATCGGGCGCGGCGCCGCCGGGCTGCGCCAAGCCGGCGAACAGGCGCTGGGATCACCCGACACGGTGACGCGTCTCGACCAGGTGCGGCTCATGGCGCCGATTCCGCGGCCGCCCTCGATCCGCGACTGCCTGTGCTTTTTGGATCATATGCGCAACTGCCAGGCCGCGATGGGCCGCGGCCGGGTGCTCACAGACAGCTGGTACCGCATCCCGGCGTTCTACTTCGCTTGTCCGTCAACAGTTCTCGGACCTTACGACGACGCTCCGACAGCTCCGGGAAGTGCTTGGCAGGACTTCGAACTGGAGATCGCCGCGATCATCGGAACAGCTGGCAGAGATCTGTCGGTCGAGCAAGCCGAACAGGCGATCATCGGATACACGATCTTCAACGACTGGTCAGCGCGGGACCTCCAACAGCTGGAGGCCCAGCTGGGGATCGGTCAGGGCAAAGGCAAAGACAGCGGTGTCACGCTGGGCCCCTATCTGGTCACCCCCGACGAGCTCGAGCCCTACCGCCACGACGGGAAGCTGAACCTGCAGGTGAGCGCGTTGGTCAACGACAGGGTGATCGGTTCGGGGTCGACCGCCACGATGGACTGGACCTTCGGTGAGGTCATCTCCTTTGCCTCGCGCGGCGTGACACTCGCCCCGGGTGACGTGTTCGGCTCCGGCACGGTGCCCACCTGCACGCTCGTCGAGCACCTGAGCGACTTGGGCTCTTTTCCGGGCTGGTTACACGACGGCGACGTGGTCACGCTCCGGGTGCAGGGGCTGGGGGAGATCCGCCAAACCGTGCGTGCGAGCGCGCCCCCGAAACGGCTAGCGGTACGGCCGGATCCAGATACGAAACCTGAAGTGCCGCGGGTTAATCCGGCCTCGCCAAAGCTGCCCTATACCCGTGGCCTGCACGAGGTCGGCAACCGGGTGTGGGCTTGGACGCTGCCGGACGGGGGATACGGCTGGAGCAACGCCGGGCTAATCGCCGGCAAGGGGGCGTCGCTGCTCGTCGACACCCTGTTCGACCTGCCACTGACCCGCGAGATGCTGGCCGCGATGCAGCCGATCACCGTAGACGCGCCCATCACCCAGGCGGTGATCACCCATTCCAACGGCGATCACACCCACGGCAACCAGCTGCTGGACGCTTCGGTGCGGATCATCGCCGCCAAGGGCACCGCCGACGAGATCGCCCAGGGGATGGCGCCGGAGATGCTGGCGATGACCCAGGTCGCCGACCTGGGTCCGGTAGCCACCCGGTATGCACGAGACCGCTTCGGGCACTTCGACTTCAGCGGCATCAGGCTACGCAACGCCGACGTGACGTTCGACCGTGAACTCACCGTGGACGCGGGCGGCCGGGAAGTCCGGCTGCTAAACCTGGGGCCCGCCCACACCGGCGCGGACACGGTGGTGCACGTGCCCGACGCGGGTGTGCTGTTCGCCGGTGACCTGTTGTTCGTCGGGTGCACCCCGATCGTGTGGGCCGGGCCGATCGCCAACTGGGTCGCTGCCTGCGACACGATGATCGGGCTCGACGCGTCGACAGTGGTGCCGGGACACGGCCCAGTGACCGATGTGGGCGGAATCCGCGCGGTCCGCGGGTATCTGCTTCACGTGGCTGAGCACGCCGAGGCCTCCTACCGCAAGGGCCTGTCGTTTCTCGAGGCCGCTGACACTATCGACCTCGGCGAGTACGCGACGTGGCTGGACGCCGAGCGGGTCGTCGTCAACATCTACCAGCGCTACCGTGAACTCGACCCGGACACACCGAAAATGGAGATGCTCGCGCTGCTGGGGATGCAGGCCGAGTGGTTGGCTAAACGCGCCTAAGGTGTCCTTCGGGTCGCGCGCACATACGCGATGGGAATGGGCGGCCCGCCGGGGCCGGCCAGCGCAGGCAGCCCGCTGGCGGCAAGGAGATCATCCAGGGTGGTTTTGGTGGTGTCCCACCCGCTGGCCTGCAGGTGGGCCGCCACGTCGATGTGCTCGCCGGGGTAGGTCAACTCGGCAATGTCGAGATCCAGGCCATGGTCGCGCCAGCGATCCGCGACGGCCCGCGCCTGTTGCTGCGCGGTTTCGGATTGACCCGTGACCGACCCGTAGTCGGCGCCGAACCGGCTGCCCGCGGCGCTGAGCGCGGTGAGGTGATCCACCAGCCGGACCTCGGCTTCTGGCGGCAAAAAACCGATGAGCACCCCCTCGGCCAGCCAGGCGGTGGGCTGGGTGGTATCGAAACCGGCGCGCCGCAGCGCGGTGGGCCAATCGCCGCGAAGATCGATACCGATAGGGCGATGGCCGGTGCTGGGTTGTGCGCCGAGTTGCGACAGTATCGCAGTCTTGAATGCGATCACCGCCGGCTGGTCGATCTCATACACCGTTGTCCCCGCCGGCCACGAAAGCCGGTACGCGCGGGTGTCCAGCCCGGACGCGACGATCACCGCCTGGCGAATGCCGGCCCTGGCGGCCTCGGCGAAGAACTCATCGAAAAACCGTGTGCGGGCGGCAAACGTGTCGATCATCCGCGGAAACCCGACACCGCCGTCCACGCTGGCGTCTTGCAGCTCCCCGGCGGCCACCCGGGTGAACACATCCACGCCGACCGCCCGCACCAGCGGCTCGGCGAACGGGTCGCTGATCACCGGTTGCGGGCGCCTGCTCGCGGCTGCCCGGGCCGCGGCGACCATCGTTGCGGTGGCCCCGACACTGCTTGCCGGATCCCAGCTGTCATCCTCGGTGCGCGCCATCGTCACTCCTTTTGACCCTGGCCCTCGATTCCACCGTAGAGTGCTGCTCGCCTACGGTGGCGCTATGGCCGCAGTAGAACTGGAAACCCTTGAGGACAACATCGCCTGCGTCACCTTGAACCGGCCCAAGCTCTTAAACGCGATCGACGGATCGCTGATCGACGCCATGGACCACGCGCTGGATGTGCTGAGCAACGGGGAGTTCAGGGTGGCGATCCTCACCGGCGCCGGGCGCGGGTTCTGCGCCGGCGCCGACCTGAGCGGTACCGGCGAGCCCTGGACCAAACCGGCGACCGGCTCAACGACACCAGCGTTCAAGACCAGCTATGACGCGCAGGTGCGCCTGGCCGATCAGCTCACCCGCCTCTACGAGCTCCCCATCCCGGTGATCGCCGCGGTCAACGGGGCCGCGGTCGGGGGCGGTTTGGCATTCGCGCTGCACTGCGATATCCGGATCGCCTCCGAACACGCCCGGTTCAGTTCGGCGTTCATCAAGGCCGGGTTCTCTTCGATGGACATGGGCACCAGTTATCTGCTGCCGAAAATCGTCGGTGCCGGAGTGGCGCGCGAACTGATGTTGACCGGGCGCATCATCGACGCCGCCGAGGCCTATCGCATCAAGCTGGTGCACGAGGTGGTGGCGTCCGACACGTTGATGACCGCCGCGGTGGGCATGGCCCGCTCGATCCTCGAGAACAATGCCTACGGAGTGTGACAAACCAAGATCGGCCTCAACACCGCACTGGATGCGCCCAGCCTGCGGCACGCCAAGGAGATCGAAAACCGCACCCAGATCATCAGCGGTTTCACCAACAATCCGATTGAGGCCGCCAGGGCACGTCGGGAGAAGCGACCTCCAGTGTGGGATCCGCTGTAATGCTCAGATTTTCGTGATGATCTTCTCGGCGTACATTTCCAGGCTGCTGATTTTGGCCTGTAGCGGCTGGGTGTCCTGGCCTTTGACATAGGGGAAACGAAATCCCACGATGACGTCGGTGACGCCCTTGTCCTCGAGACGCTTGACGCCGTCCACGGTGTAGGCGTCCGGTGAGATGACGTGGATCTCGAACGGACCGCTCCGACCCTCCTCCTCGCGAAAACACTTGAGCTTGGCGATAAGCCGGTCAAGCTCTTGCGGGTCGCCGCCGCCGTGCATCCACCCATCCGCGCGGGCTGCGCGGCGCAGCGCCGCGTCGGCGTGCCCACCGACCAGGATAGGGATCGGCTGGGTGGGAGCTGGGGTCATCTTTGTTTTGGGGATGTCGTAGAACTCGCCGTGAAACTCGAAATAGTCGCCGCCGGTGAGCCCTCGCACAATCGCAATGCACTCGTCAATTCGTTTGCCCCGCTGAGCAAATGGAACACCCATCAACTCGTAGTCTTCCGGCCACGGGCTAGTGCCGACCCCGAGGCCGATCCGGTTACCGATCAGCGCCGCCAGGGAACCGGCCTGCTTGGCTACCAGGGCGGGGGGCCGGACGGGCAGCTTGAGCACAAAGAAGTTGAACCTCAGCCTGGTCGTGACCGCGCCCAGCGCCGCGGCCAAGACGAACGCTTCGACGAAGGGTTTGCCGTCCAGGAATTCGCGACTGCCATCGGGTGTATAGGGGTATTTTGAGTTTGACTCGAACGGGTAGGCGATGCTGTCGGGAATCGTCATGCTCGTGTACCCGGCTGCCTCAGCCGCCTTCGCCAGCGGTATGTAAAACGTCGGGTCGGTCATTGCCTCTGCATAGCTGAACCGCACGTTATCTCCTCATGAGCTGTCATCGGCACCGCGGCTATTCTGCAGGTTGCCAGCGGTTCGTGGGTATCCGCATTGACGGGGTCTACGCCGGCAACTGGCCGACGGTCAGCGCGTTGTCCGGCGCGAACGGCGGCATGCCGACGCCGGCGATCGCGTGACTGCCCCACGGCGTTCGTTCGGTGAGACGCGCTGAGGCGCTGCGTTGGCCGATGGTCACTGTGACCGGTCGTGGGTGTTTGACGAGATCATCCGAGAGCTGATGGAAAACCATTCCCTGCCAATGATATTGGCCGTCGATCGGGTCCAAGTAGCCGGTCAGCCGGACACGCACCTCGTGATCGGTGCCGGTGATCGTCAGCGTGGCCGGGCCGTCGTAGGCTCCGTCGCCGTCTGCAGCGCACGACAGGTCGAACGCCGACGGTGCCGGCCCATAGCGGGGACGCCGCAAGTGTACGCGCTCATTGAATACCTGCTGGTAGCTGCGGCGTACTTCGATGCGGGTCTTGGCGGTGTGTGCCATCAGCCCCAGGCACTCGATGATGAAACGTGTCTGTGCGTCGATGTCTGGTCCGGTGAGCAGGAAGTAGTTGGGGAAACCGTGGACCGCCACACCCAGGTAGGGCTCCATACCGTCGTACCACGCCTGTGCGATTGTCACTTTGCCGGAGCCGACCAGGGTGTCGTCGGAAACCCCGTCGGGGATGGTAAACCCGGTGCCGTAGATGATGGTGTCGACGTTGTGGTGGACGCCGTCGCAGGTTCGGATACCCGCCGGGGTGACGGCGTCGATGGTCGCGTTCACCAGTTTGGGTGAATGCTGCTGCGCGCGGAGTACCGGTGCGCCGGGCACACGGCAACGTAACCAGCGTGTGGCACGGGTCACGCGGGACGCCGGCCGGGGGACGAGCCGGCGTGGCGGGTAGGCGAACACCGTGACCGAAGCCGCCGAGCCGGCCAGCTGACTGAGGTGTTGGCCCGCCGTCGTATCCGTGCCGACCACGGCGACGTGGTGACCGGCCGGATCGAAATCGCTGTCCCACGCGGCCGCGTGAAACCACCTACCTCGAAAGTCTTCGTGCCCAAGCAATTCCGGAATCCAGGGCTGGTATACAGGCTTGTGCGCGGCGATGACCACCCGAGCGTGCCAGGTCTGCCCGGCGCGGGTTTTCAGCGTCCAGCTGTCGGTGTTGTCGTCGAACACGGAGCTGACGATCTCCTGGCCGATTCGCAGGCGCGCGTCCAGCGCAGCCGGGGTGGCGCTGGCGCACCGCTGGCTTTTGTCCAGGATGACGAAATCGGTGACGCCGGCTTTGAGCAATCCGGAACCGGCGCAGCGGCCACGGGCACCTGCGCCGACAATGATTATGTGGTGGAGGCCGTCAGCAGGCGCGGGGTTCACAGGAACTTGCCGCGCTTCCAGCCCCGCCGTGCGAGCGGACCCATCAGGCCCAGCTCAGTCAGGAACGCCGCCAGTGGAGCAAAGCCGGCCACCTGGACCTCGTGACGACGGGGATTGCTGCGCGCGGCTTCACGCGCCTGGCGCACGTTCAGGCCGGCCCGTGCATAGGGCACCGGATTGGTAAACAGATAGCGGAAGAACAGGCCGCCGAGCCCGTTGATGTTGGCCATAAACCATTTGTTGAACCGCGGCATCTCAGCGACCCGCTGGCGCAGACCGTCGCGCGCGAACTGGATGTGGCGGGCTTCTTCGGTGACGTGAATGCGCATCAGCCGCTGAACCATTGGCTGCAGCTCGGGGTCGTCCATCATCTGCCGTTGCAGCGCGTCGAAAATTTCTTCACCGATTAGCGCCGCGACCCACAGCATCGAGCCCCGAAACAGCAGCGGCAGGGTGTTGATGATGATTCGGTGATACAGGCGCGGGCGCACGGGCTTGGCGCCCACCCGTTCGATTGCCTTGCCGAACATCACCATATGGCGGGTTTCGTCACCGAGTTCGGTCAACGCATAGTGCGACTCGGAAGCGGTGGGGTCCTCGTGCATGAGCCGGCGCAGCAACGCCTGGTTGAGGATGTTCTCGAACCAGATCCCGGCTGAAAGCGTGTTAACGAACTCCTGCCGGGACAGCTCGATGCGCTGCGCCCGGGTCATCTGCTCCCACATCGGGGTGCCGTAAAGCGACACGGTTTTGGGCGGCAGGAAGAACTTGTCCGGGTCCAGCGGTGCGTCCCAGTCGATGTCGACGATCGGCTGATATGACTTCTTGACCGAACCCTTGAGCAACCGCTCCGCGAACTCTTCACGGGTCGGGCCGCCTGGTTTCACCGCAGTAGTCATGCTGGACGTTCCCTTCATCGGCGTCGGCTCCAGACGGTAGGGAAAACGTGAGCAAGATGTCAATACCCATGGTACCGGATACCTCGGGTGTCGGTGAGCGGTCCGGCGAGCTGATCGCCGTGCTCGCTGGTCGAGACCCGGCGGACTAGGCTTGGCGCGCGTGGCGGGTCGGCGCATCCACGTCATCGGCATCGGTGCCGGGGATCCGGAGTACATCACCGTCCAGGCGATCGAGGCGCTCAACGACGCCGACGTGTTCTTTGTCCCGGAAAAAGGCGAAGCCAAAAGCGACCTCGTGGCGGTGCGACGTCGAATCTGCCAGCGGTTCATCCGCGAGCCCGGCTACCGGTTCGTCGAATTGCCCGACCCGCCCCGGTCGGCGGGCGGCGAGTACCGGCGGGCGGTGTCCGACTGGCACGTTGCCCGCGCGCGGATCTGGGCGAGCGCCATCGCCACCGAGCTGGACTGCGGCGCCGTGGGCGCCTTCCTGGCCTGGGGCGACCCGTCGCTCTACGACAGCACGCTGCGCATCCTGGATGCCGTCGCCGCCGATATCGACCTCAGCTACGACGTCATCCCGGGGATCACCGCCGTGCAGGCGCTCACGGCCCGGCACCGCATCCCGCTCACCGAAGTCGGTGAACCGGTGCTGATCACCACGGGTCGGCAGCTGCGCGTGAACGGCCTGTCGGGCTCGGCGGTGGTCATGCTCGACGCCGAGTGCTCGTTTCGGGTGTGCCCTGCCGACACCCGGATCTGGTGGGGCGCCTATCTAGGCACCGACGACGAGCTGTTGGTCTCAGGCAGGGTAGGTGAGGTGGGGGAACGGATCGCGTCGCTGCGTGCCGACGCGCGGGCCCGGCACGGCTGGATCATGGACACCTACCTGCTGCGCTCGGCAGACTGAACGCCGTGCCCGAACTTCCTGAGGTCGAAGCGCTGGCCCATCACCTGCGCTGCCACGCTGTCGGCATGACGATCGGCCGCGTCGACGTGGCCGCCTTCTCGGTGCTCAAGACCGTCGAGCCCCCGATCGATGCGCTGCACGGTCGAACCGTTACTGGCGCCGACCGGTGGGGTAAATACCTGGGTCTGCGGGCGGGGGAGCTGGTTTTGATCGCCCACCTGTCCCGGGCCGGGTGGCTGCGCTGGTCGCAGCGATTGTCCGCTGCGCCGCTGCGCCCGGGCAAAGGGCCGACCGCGTTGCGGGTCCATCTGGGCACCCCCGGCACCGGGCCCGGATTCGACCTGACCGAAGCCGGCACCCAGAAACGGCTGGCGGTGTGGCTAGTCGATGACCCCGCCACGGTGCCCGGCATCGGCGCGCTTGGCCCGGATGCGCTGGATCTCAGCGTTGACGACTTGGGCGCGCGGCTCACCGGGAACACCGGTCGGATCAAGACCGTCCTCACCGACCAGACGGTGATCGCCGGTATCGGCAACGCCTACAGCGACGAGATTTTGCACGCGGCCAGGATCTCGCCGTTCGCCACTGCCGGTAAGCTCACCGACTTGCAGCTGACCGCGCTACACGACGCAATGGTGTCGGTCCTCACCGATGCGGTGACCCGCTCGGTGGGTCAAAAAGCGGCGATGCTCAAGGGAGAAAAGCGCTCCGGACTTCGAGTGCACGGACGCACCGGCCTGCCGTGTCCGGTATGCGGTGACATCGTGCGGGAGGTGTCGTTCGCCGACAAGTCCTTCCAGTACTGCCCGTGCTGCCAGACCGGCGGCAAAGTGCTGGCGGATCGGCGAATGTCGCGGCTCTTGAAGTAAACCGGCAGTAGTT
This sequence comes from Mycobacterium botniense, assembly GCF_010723305.1. Taxonomy (NCBI): domain Bacteria; kingdom Bacillati; phylum Actinomycetota; class Actinomycetes; order Mycobacteriales; family Mycobacteriaceae; genus Mycobacterium; species Mycobacterium botniense. Next base: position 104,917 of record NZ_BLKW01000004.1, read on the forward strand.
ATGCTGCGCAGGTGACCCGCCAGAAGATCCTCATCACCGGCGCGAGTTCTGGCTTAGGCGCCGGGATGGCCCGCCAGTTCGCCGGCAAAGGCCGCGACCTCGCCTTGTGCGCCCGTCGCATCGACCGTCTCGGTGCGCTGAAAACCGAGCTTTCGCAACAATATCCTAATATCAAGATCGCAGTCGCCGCGCTGGACGTCAACGATCACGAGCAGGTGCCAAAGGTTTTCGCCGAGTTGAGCGACGAGCTCGGCGGAATCGACCGCATCATCGTCAACGCCGGCATCGGCAAGGGTGCACCGTTGGGCTCGGGCAAGCTCTGGGCGAACAAGGCGACCATCGAGACCAACCTGGTGGCCGCGCTGGTGCAAATCGAGACGGCCTTGGAGATGTTCAAAAAGGCCGGTTGCGGGCATCTGGTCCTCATCTCGTCTGTGCTCGGCGCCAAAGGTGTCCCGGGTGTGAAGGCGGCCTACGCCGCCAGCAAGGCCGGGGTGCGTTCGCTGGGCGAATCGTTGCGCGCCGAGTACCCGAGAGGGCCGATCACGATCTCGGTGATCGAGCCGGGCTATATCGAATCGGAGATGACGGCGCGAGCCGCGTCCACCCTGTTTTTGGTGGACAACGAAACCGGTGTGCGCGCCATTGTCAACGCCATCGAACGTGAGCCCGGGCGAGCGGCGGTGCCGTGGTGGCCCTGGGCGCCATTAGTTCAGCTGATGCGGCTGCTGCCGCCGCCGCTGACCAAACGATTTGCCTAAGCGTCGCCGAACGTGTAGCTACGGCGAAAATTGGGCGATTTTTTCGCCGTAAGTGCACGCTCGGCGCACGAATCAGCCGGCGCGGCCGCGCCCGGAGCGGTAGCGGCGCACCAGCGCGTCGGTTGAGCTGTCCGGCTGCGGATGCGGTGGGGTGTCGCCGCTGATTACCGGATACAGCGCCTTGGCTTGTGTCTTGCCCAGCTCCACACCCCACTGGTCGAATGAGTCGATACCCCACACCACGCCTTCGGTGAACACCTGGTGCTCATACAAGGCGATCAGCTGGCCCAGCACCGAGGGGGTGAGGCGGGTGGCCAGAATAGAGGTGGTCGGCCGGTTGCCTGGCATCACCTTGTGCGGCACCACTGCAGCGGGCGTCCCCTCGGCGGCAATCTCCTCGGCGGTCTTGCCGAACGCCAGCACCTGCGTTTGGGCGAAAAAGTTGCTCATCAATAAGTCATGCATGCTGCCGGTGCCGTCCGCGGTGGGCAAATCATCGAGCGGCTCGGTGAAACCGATGAAATCGGCCGGCACCAACCGCGTGCCTTGATGGAGCAACTGATAGAAGGCATGCTGGCCGTTGGTTCCCGGCTCGCCCCAGAAGATTTCACCGGTATCGGTAGTCACGGGCGTGCCGTCGGCCCGTGTCGACTTGCCGTTGGATTCCATTGTCAGCTGCTGCAGGTAGGCCGGAAACCGCGCCAGGTCATTGGCGTACGGCAACACCGCCCGCGATTGCGCCCCGAAGAAATTCGAATACCACAGCCCGATCAAGCCGAGCAGTACCGGCGCGTTGGACTCCAGCGGCGCGGTCTTGAAGTGTTGGTCGACGATGTGGAACCCGGACAGGAAATCGGCAAAAGCCTCCCGGCCGATCGCCGCCATCACCGACAACCCGATCGCCGAGTCCACTGAATACCGGCCGCCGACCCAGTCCCAGAAGCCGAACATGTTGGCGGTGTCGATACCGAATTCCTGCACCGAGCGCTTGTTGGTAGAGACGGCGACGAAATGTTTGGAAACCGCCGCGTCCCCCAGCGCGCTGGTCAGCCAACGTCGGGCTGCGGTGGCGTTGGTCAGCGTCTCCAGGGTGGAAAACGTCTTGGATGACACGATGAAAAGCGTTGTGGCTGGGTCTAAGTCGGCTAGTTTCGCGGTCAGGTCGGCGGGATCCACGTTGGAGACGAACCGCGCCGAGATACCGGCGTCGACGTAGTGGCGCAGTGCTTGGTACACCATCACGGGGCCGAGGTCCGAACCGCCGATACCGATGTTGACCACCGTGGTGATCGGCTTCCCGCTGGCCCCGGTCCACTCCCCGCTGCGGAGCCGGTCGGTGAAATCCCCCATTGCGTCCAGCACTGTGTGCACGTCCTCGACGACGTTCTGCCCGTCTACGCTCAGTTCAGCGTTGCGCGGCAGCCGCAGCGCGGTGTGCAGCACCGCGCGGTCCTCCGAGGTGTTGATATGTGCGCCGGCGAACATCTCGTCGCGACGCTGTTCCAGGCCCGCCGTGCGGGCCAGGTCAACCAGCAGGCCGATCGTCTCACGCGTAATACGGTGTTTGCTGTAGTCGATGTAGAGGTCGCCGACTGTGACGGTGAACTCGCGTCCACGGTTGGGATCGTCGGCGAAGAACTGGCGCAGATGTGTTTGCCCGATCTCGTCATGGTGCCGACGCAACGCGTTCCACGCCGGGGTGGCAGTAATGTCAGGAATTTGTTGAACAACCGTCATACGTTTCGACCATAGTCCGGCGACGACGCGGGCCTGGTTGGCCGGGGACGGACCCGGCGGCGGAAAGCGCCACGATCGTCACCAGCGGCGACCGCGCTGGCCTGCGGTTCACGCGGTGTCGGCCCGACCTGCCTGGTTGCCGTCAGCGCAACCAACCCCGGGCGAGAGCCGCGTTTCCAGACGACACAGGCGACACGTGTATGGCTAGTGACCGAGCCGGCCACGTCCCATCCGCAGCAGCAGTATTGCCAGGTCTTTACCCTCGGGCCCCAGCTCGCTGTAACGCTCGATGACTTTCATTTCGCGGCTGTGCACCAGCCGGGTACCGCCGGAGGCCATCCGGGCTTTGCCGATCGCCCGGGACACCTCGGTGCGCCGTTTGACGGCAGCCAGGATCTCGGCATCTAAGCGGTCGATTTCTTGGCGCAGCTCCTCGATATCGGGAAGCTGCCGGGTTTCGATGTCCATCTCCGCTGACTCCGCGTTCTCGTTGTGTGGGGGTTCTGGTCTCATCCGGTCTCGGGCCTCACACAAGAGACGAGCCCCGCATCCGGAAGCGGACCACGGGGCTCTGCAAAGCAGCTAGGCCACGGGCACCGCTGGCCGGTACCCGTAGAAAAATCGGCGATGTGACGCGCGGGCCAAGAGTTGCCGACGACACTGCACAGTGAGCACGAACTGAGTGTGCCACTAAGGGACGCGCCAGCGCAAAACCAGTCACCGAGCGGCGGTAAGTTGGGACCGACATGGGTGTGCGAGTGACGGATGCGCAACCCGTCCAGGACGCGGATCGACTCCTGGACGGCCTCAACCCGCAACAGCGCCAGGCGGTCTTGCACCAGGGCTCGCCGCTGCTGATCGTTGCGGGCGCCGGTTCGGGTAAGACGGCAGTGCTGACGCGGCGGATCGCCTACTTGATCGCCGCACGCAGTGTCGAGGTAAGCCAGATTTTGGCGATCACCTTCACCAATAAGGCCGCCGCCGAAATGCGTGACCGGGTGGTGCAGCTCATCGGAGCCCGAGCCGGCCGTTCCCTGTGGGTGTCGACCTTCCACTCCATGTGCGCGCGAATCCTGCGCAACCACGCATCGCTGATACCCGGCCTCAACTCCAACTTTTCGATTTACGACGCCGACGACTCACGCCGCCTGCTGCAGATGATCGTTCGCGACATAGGGCTCGACATCAAGCGGTACTCGCCGCGGCTGTTGGCCCATGCCATCTCGAACTTGAAGAATGAGGTGATCGACCCGGAAAAGGCGGTGGCCAACGCCTCCGATCGTGCCGATGATTTTGCCCGCACCGTTGCCGAGGTCTACGGCGAATACCAGCGCCGTCTGCGGGCGGCCAACGCATTGGACTTCGATGACCTTATCGGTGAGACCGTGGGGATATTGCAGAGCTTCCCGCAAATCGCCCAGCACTACCGGCGGCGGTTTCGGCACATATTAGTTGACGAATATCAGGACACCAACCACGCTCAATACGTATTAGTGCGGGAACTGGTCGGGCGCGACGCCGCCGATGACGTTCCGCCCGGGGAGTTATGCGTTGTCGGCGACGCCGACCAGTCGATCTATGCATTCCGCGGGGCCACGATCCGCAACATCGAAGACTTCGAACGTGATTACCCTGACGCCACGACCATTCTGCTGGAACAGAATTACCGCTCGACGCAAAACATTCTGTCCGCCGCTAACTCGGTGATCGCCCGCAATTCCGGCCGCCGTGACAAGCGGCTATGGACCGATGCCGGTGCGGGGGAGCTGATCGTCGGCTACGTCGCCGAGAACGAGCATGACGAGGCGCGATTCGTCGCCGAAGAGATCGATGCGCTGGTCGAGCGCGGTGATATCACCTACGACGATGTGGCCGTGTTCTACCGCACCAATAACGCATCGCGGTCGCTGGAAGAGGTGTTCATCCGGGCAGGGATTCCGTACAAAGTCGTTGGAGGGGTTCGCTTTTACGAGCGCAAGGAGATTCGCGACATCATCGCCTACTTGCGAGTATTGGACAACCCCGGTGATTCCGTCAGCATGCGGCGCATTCTCAATACGCCGCGTCGCGGTATCGGTGATCGGGCGGAAGCCGCCGTGGCGGTGTATGCCGAAAACACCGGCGTCAGCTTTGCCGACGCGCTTGTCGCCGCGGCTGATGGGAAGGTGCCGATGCTGAATAGCCGGTCAGTCAAAGCGATTGCAGGTTTTGTCGAGTTGCTCGACGATTTGCGAGGCCGCACTGGTGATGACGTCGGCGAGTTGGTTGAGGGGGTGCTGGACCGCACGGGATACCGCGTAGAGTTGGCGGATTCCACTGATCCCCAAGACTTGGCCAGGCTGGACAACCTCAATGAACTCGTCAGTGTTGCACATGAATTCAGCACCGACCGGATTAACGCCGCTGCTGTTGGCGAGTCTTCGACAACCCCGGACGACAAGGATGTGCCGGACACCGGTGCGCTGGCGGCATTCTTGGAACAAGTATCGCTGATCTCTGACGCTGACGACATCCCCGAACACAGTGACGGTGTGGTTACGCTGATGACGTTGCACACCGCCAAGGGGTTGGAGTTCCCGGTGGTGTTCGTGACGGGCTGGGAGGATGGGATGTTCCCCCATATGCGGGCGCTGGACGACCCCAGCCAACTGTCCGAGGAACGGCGGCTGGCCTACGTTGGCATCACCCGGGCGCGTCAACGGCTGTACGTGAGTCGCGCCAAAGTCCGGTCTTCGTGGGGACAGCCGATGCTGAATCCGGAGTCGCGGTTTTTGCGGGAAATCCCGCAGGAACTCATCGACTGGCGACGCAGCGACCCGGCGCCGGCGTTCAGTGCCCCGGTGAGCGGCACCGGTCGGTTCGGTGCCGCGCGCCCGTCGCCTGTTCAGGGTGCACGACAGAAGCGCCCGCTGCTGGTGCTGCAACCCGGTGACCGGGTATCGCACGATAAATACGGATTAGGCCGGGTGGAGGAGGTCTCCGGTACCGGCGAATCGGCGATGTCACTGATCGACTTCGGTAGCTCGGGACGGGTGAAGCTGATGCACAACCACGCCCCGCTCACCAAGCTGTGAATGTCTTCGGGTGCGGGACGCTCAGTCCACCCCGAGCCAGCGCTTGGTTTCCGGAAGCACTACCAGCACCACAGTGGCGATCGGCAGCACCGGAACGAGGTGCACGACCCATGCGACCCGCGCGCCGGCGATGAATATGCCGAGGTAGGTCAGAAAAGCGACCACGGCGCCGGCCAGCAGAAGATAGCGGCCAAGGGCCCGGCGCTGCAGCAGTGTGATCACCCCCGTGACTGTGGCGGTGGCGAAAACGAGGGCAAGAAATCCCACCGCCATGCAAAACAGCCGGTCCGTTCGCCACCAGCCCGCGATCAGATCGGTGGCGACCACAGCGGTCGCCCACCCGCTGATCATGCTGACGGCGCAGGCGGCGACGACCGTTCTTGGAGCCGGTTCTGCGACCTCGGTGTTCCACGGGTTCGCCGGCCCTGGCCGTGCGCTGACATGCCTTGGCGCAGCAGCTCTTTCCCAGTCCGGTGGTCTCGGGGGAACATGACTGCTTTCGACGTTCGTGACCGGTGGCAGGGGTGTGGTCGGCGCACGCCGGATAATGCGGGTACGGGTTTCGTCATGCGGCGGCGCCTCAGGCCTTTCGGGGGTGTCGTCGGGTGGTGTCGTCACCTCAGGCCTTTCTCAATTGTTGTTCCGGCATTGTTCCGGGACTCCCCGATGACACCGGGTGCCACGCGGGTGGTCGCCGAGACCCATTCGGTTCTGCTACTAGATTAACCGGCGAAGTTGCCGACGCTGAGGCCGCGTTTAGCCAGCCACGGCACCGGGTCGATTCGGTCGGTGCCGTTGAGCAGCACCTCGAAATGCAGGTGCGGGCCAGTCGAATTGCCGCGATTACCCATTGTGGCGATCCGATCGCCCGCCATCACGCGCTGACCGACGTGCACTGTCGTCGTGTTGACGTGACCGTACAAGGTCACGGTTCCGTCGGCGTGGCGCAGTTTGACCCACATTCCGTACCCGGCGGTGGGGCCGGCGTCGATGACGACACCGTCGGACACCGCGACGATCGGGGTGCCGATCGAATTGGCAATATCGATACCGGCGTGCAGCACACCCCAGCGGTATCCAAAACCCGACGTGAAGATGCCCTTTGTCGGCATCACGTACAAGGGCTGCTGCAGTCGGGCCTCGCGCTGGGCCCGCTCCTGGGCGAAAGCCACACCCTTAACAAGCTCCTGGTTATGGACCGCGATATTCGCCGCCGGTTTGACGGTGATCATCTGCATACCCCGCGGCGAGGTGGTGACGGTGCCGCCATGCAGTCCGCTGGCATCGGCAGCCAGCACGGTCTCGGCCTTGGTGGTATGGGGATGATGTGTGGCCGAATGCGCCGCCGCGGCCGCAGCACCCGCGGCCATCGCGGTAATCAGCATACGGCTCTTGGCAGCGCCGGCCGTCTGCCTCCGGTGCTGGCCGCCGCGCCACGGCTCGGTGGTGGGCTCCACGACATACCAGCGCTCATGCAGATGGTAGGGGTACGGGTCGGCGCACCGCTCGATGGGCGCATCTGCGGTCGGCTCGGTGTCGGGAACTGCCCGAAGACCGCTGGGAGGTGCTAACCGCAGCGGGGCCTGGTCGTCAATGTCGTGCAGATCGTCCAGCTCGGGTGCGCGTAATACCTGCGCCTCGGTGTCAAAGGCAGTACCGAGGCTGAAGTCGAGGTCTTCGAGGGCACCGAACTCGTTGAACGGAATGATGTCGGTGACTTCATTGGGGTCGAGGTGTTGCCAGCAGTCGCGGTCTTCGCGCGAGGTGTCCGCACAAGACCGGATATAACGGTGCTGGCTCAACCTGGAATGTCCTCGGGTCGTGACCATAACGTTATCTGGACCAGGAGACGTTAACCGCATTGAGCAGGCACTGGCAACCCAAGTGAACAAACCGGGCCAGATTGTGACCTGGATCACGTGCCGCAACGGTGCACGCTGTGCCCGGCGGCAGGTGCGGCCGGTCGGTGGCTTGCAAACGCCTGAGCCGCTGTGGGTGAGATGGGCCACATCGGCGGATGCGGCGGTGGAAGCGTTCGACCGGCTGGATAAAGTTCCTGCGGGCGGGTTGCCCACTTCGGCGCCGCCCAGGTGCACACCGACATAAGACAGTGAGCTGATGGATCTTTTCGAATACCAGGCCAAGGAATTGTTCGCCAAGCACAAGGTGCCCACCACACCTGGACGGGTGACCGACAGTGCCGAGGGCGCCAAAGCGATCGCTGAGGAAATCGGACGTCCCGTCATGGTCAAGGCACAGGTGAAAACCGGTGGACGCGGAAAAGCGGGCGGAGTCAAATACGCGGCCACCCCGCACGACGCCTACCAGCACGCCAAGAACATCCTCGGCCTGGACATCAAAGGACATATCGTCAAGAAATTGCTGGTCTCCGAAGCCAGTGACATTGCTGAGGAGTACTACATCTCTTTCCTGCTCGACCGGGCCAACCGCAGCTACTTAGCCATGTGCTCGGTGGAGGGCGGCATGGACATCGAAGAGGTCGCCGCGACCAAACCGGAACGGCTGGCCAGGGTTCCGGTGAGCGCGGTCCACGGTGTCGACCACGCGTTCGCCCGCTCTATCGCCGAGCAGGGCCACCTGCCGGGCGAAGTCCTGGACGCCGCGGCGGTCACCATCGCCAAGCTATGGGAGCTTTTCGTCGCCGAGGATGCCACCCTGGTGGAGGTCAACCCGCTGGTGCGCACACCGCCGCGCGGGAACGACGACCCAGGCCAGATTCTGGCGCTGGACGCCAAGATCACCCTGGACGCCAACGCCGGTTTCCGCCACCCTGAGCACGCCCAGTTCGAGGACCGCGACGCCACCGATCCGTTGGAGCTCAAGGCCAAGGAACACCACCTCAACTACGTCAAGCTGGATGGGCAGATCGGCATCATCGGCAACGGCGCCGGGTTGGTGATGTCGACTCTGGACGTCGCCGCATATGCCGGCGAGAAGTACGGCGGAGTCAAACCGGCTAACTTCCTCGACATCGGCGGCGGCGCGTCCGCGGAGGTGATGGCGGCAGGACTCGACGTCGTTCTCAGCGATCAGCAGGTCAAGGTCGTCTTCGTCAACGTTTTCGGCGGCATCACCGCCTGTGACGCGGTGGCTACCGGTATCGTCACCGCGCTGCGGATGCTTGGCGATGCGGCCACCAAGCCGTTGGTGGTGCGTTTGGACGGCAACAACGTCGAGGAAGGCCGCCGGATCCTGCAGGAGGCAAACCATCCCCTTGTCACGCTGGTACCGACCATGGACGAAGCCGCTGATAAGGCCGCCGAGCTGGCCAGCGCCTGAAAGGACTTCTGGGTATGACGATTTTTCTGACGAAGGATTCCCGAGTCATCGTCCAGGGCATCACCGGCAGCGAGGCCACTATCCACACCGCCCGGATGTTGAAGGCGGGCACCCAGATCGTGGGCGGAGTGAACGCGCGCAAAGCCGGGACCACCGTCACGCATGAGGACAGGGGCGGCAGGATGATCAAGCTGCCGGTGTTCGGTGGGGTCGCGGAGGCGATCGAGAAAACCGGCGCCGACGTCTCGGTCGTCTTCGTGCCGCCCAGGTTCGCCAAAGACGCCATCATCGAAGCCATCGACGCCGCAATTCCACTGTTGGTGGTGATCACCGAGGGGATCCCGGTGCAGGACACCGCGTTCGCGTGGGCCTACAACCTCGAGCGGGGCAACAAGACCCGGATCATCGGGCCCAACTGCCCCGGCATCATCTCCCCGGGTCAGTCGCTGGCCGGTATCACCCCAGCCAACATCACCGGACCGGGTCCCATCGGTCTGGTGTCCAAATCCGGCACATTGACCTACCAGATGATGTTTGAGCTCCGTGACCTCGGCTTTTCGACTGCGATCGGTATCGGCGGCGATCCGGTGATCGGCACTACCCACATCGACGCTATCGAAGCATTCGAGAAGGATCCCGAAACCACGATCATTGTGCTGATCGGTGAGATCGGCGGCGATGCCGAAGAGCGCGCGGCCGACTACATCAAGGCCAACGTCTCCAAGCCGGTTGTGGGATATGTGGCCGGATTCACCGCTCCGGAGGGCAAGACAATGGGCCACGCGGGGGCGATCGTCTCCGGCTCAACGGGTACCGCCGCCGCTAAGAAAGAAGCCCTGGAGGCGGCCGGTGTGCAGGTCGGCAAAACCCCGTCGGAGACCGCGGCCCTGGCTCGCAAGATCCTGCAGAGCATGTAAGCCGCGCCGGTGACGATGCAGGGCGAAGCGGTGAGCCGGAGCGGTGCCCGTGACCTCGACCCACGCACACCGGTCGTGGTCGGGGTCGGGCAGGCCGCAGAGCGTATCGACGACCCCTACTACCGAGGCATGTCCGCGGTCGACCTGGCCGCCGCAGCTTCGCGGGCGGCCTTGGAAGATTGCGGCGCCGACCCCGACGGCGTGGCCGCGGCGATCGACACGGTCGCGGGTGTGCGGCAATTCGAAATCTCCGGGCCGCATGCCCGTGCGCCGCTGGGCAGGTCCAACAACTACCCCCGATCGGTGGCGCAGCGCATCGCTGCCGACCCCGCCCGGGCGATTCTCGAGACCGTCGGAGGTCAGGGCCCGCAACACTTGATCAATGAGCTGGCCGCCGACATAGTGGCGGGCCGCGCCGACGTCGTGCTGATCTTCGGCTCGGACGCCACCTCGACCACCCGCTACTTCGCCACCCGCGACAATCCCCCGGACTTCACCGAAACCGTTGACGGCCAGCTGGAAGACCGCGGTCACGGTCTGGAGGAATTCATCGACCCCTACACGGTCATTCACGGCCTGGTGGATGCCCCGACCCAATACGGTTTGCTGGAGAACGCCCGGCGCGCCAGCACCGGGCTCGGCCCCGCCGAGTACCTGCGGACAATGGGTGAGCTGTTTGCGCCGTTCACCACGGTCGCTGCCGGCAATCCGTTTGCCGCGTCCCCGGTAGAACGCAGCGTCGAAGAACTGATCACCATCACCGACAGCAACCGCATGATCGCCGAACCGTACCCGCGGCTGCTGGTCGCGCGCGATCAGGTGAACCAGGGCGCGGCCGCGCTGCTGATGTCGAGAGAAGCCGCGCGGCGGCTCGGCGTGCCGGTAGAGAACTGGGTGTACCTCCATGGTCATGCTGACTTGCGGGAACAGAGCCTGTTGGATCGACCCGATCTTGGGCACGCGCCCTCAGCGGTGATGGCCGTGCGCGAGGCATTGGCGGTAGCCGGCATCGGGGTTGACGACATCGCCACTTTCGACCTGTACAGCTGCTTTCCGGTGGCGGTATTCAACATTTGTGACGGGATGGGCATAGCCCCCGATGACCCGCGCGGGCTGACCCTGACCGGGGGGCTGCCGTTTTTCGGCGGCGCGGGCAACAACTACTCAATGCACGCAGTCGCTGAGACGGTTATCCGAATGCGAAGCGCTCCAGGGCAATTCGGGCTTGTCGGCGCTAATGGCGGCATCATGAGCAAGTATTCGGTCGGTGTCTATTCGACGACCCCGGTGGAATGGAAGCCGGATCGCAGCGCCGAATTGCAGAAGCAGATCGATGCCGGGCCCACCGCGCCGCTGAGCAAGCGTGCCGACGGCTTGGCCACTATAGAGACCTACACGGTTCGCCGCGACGCCGGCCGGCTGACCGGGATCATCGTCGGGCGCCGCGACGCCGACGCCAGCCGGTTTTTGGCCAGCACCGAGGATGCCGAGTTGATAGCGCTGCTCACCGACGGTGATCCCCTGGGGCATCCGGTGTCGGTGCGCGCATTCGACTACGGCAACCGCTGCTTTCTGTAGGCGCGGTGTCGCCGGCTCGTCCTAGAACGCCGCAGCCAGTTTGCCGGCCAGCCTTTCCACGTAGGCGGCGACTTCGTCGTCGGGTCGATCCGGCAACCCGAACAGCACTTCGGTCACGCCGAGCTCGGCCCAGTGCGCAAGCTTTTCGGCTACCGGTTTGAATTCCAGCGCGACGATCTGCGGGGCTCCCGCGCGGTCCGCGGCTGCCCAAATATCCTGCAACAGCTTCACGGGTGTATCGATGTCGACATCGCGTGGGGTGGTGATCCAGCCGTCGGCGCTGCGTGCGATCCACCTGAAGTTTTTTTCCGTGCCCGCAGCTCCGACCAGTACCGGAATGGGCTGCTGCACCGGTTTGGGCCAGGCCCAGCTGGGACCGAAGTGGACGAACTCGCCGTGGTAGGCGGCTTCCTCCTGCGTCCAGAGCGCCCGCATCGCCTCCAGATATTCACGCAGCATCGTGCGGCGACGCCCGGGCGGCACGCCGTGGTCGGCGAGCTCGTCGGTATTCCAGCCGAAACCGACGCCCAGGCTGACCCGCCCTCCCGATAAATGGTCGAGAGTGGCAATAGATTTCGCAAGTGTGATGGGATCATGCTCGACCGGCAGCGCCACCGCGGTGCCCAGCCGCACTCGTGAGGTGACCGCGCACGCCGTGCCCAGACTCACCCAGGGATCCAGGGTGCGCAGGTAGCGGTCATCGGGCAGCGACGCATCACCCGTCGTGGGGTGCGCAGCCTCACGTCGAACCGGTATGTGAGTGTGTTCGGGCACGTAGAACGTGCGGAAGCCGTGGTCGTCGGCCAGCTTGGCAGCCGCCGCCGGGGTGATACCGCGATCGCTGGTGAACAGCACAAGCCCGTAATCCATGCCGAGAATTAGAACGTGTTCTACCCTTCGCGGCAAGCGGCCGGAATACTGCCGACGACCCCGCCCGTTCGCAGGTGCGTGTTGATGCTCAACGTCGCCGGGCGCGTTTCCGGGACGCGCCGGGCCAGCCGCGTGACACGCCCGAGTGCCCCACCGTCCCTACCGGAGCGTGCGCTAGCGTGGAGGATCGATCGCGTCGCCACGCCCGCGCGTGCCGAATGACTTGGAAGCCGCCTGACGTAGCGTCGCGGGGAGCGGCGCCTGGGTAGACAGCGTCGCAGTTGTGACGCCCAACAGCACAGGAGAGGCCATGACCTACTCGCCCGGCACCCCCGGATATCCGCCCACCCAGTCACCGGGCACCTACGCAGGGTCGACCCCGTCATTCGCGAAGTCCGATAGCAGTGCGAGCAAGTTGCCGTTGTACTTGACCATCGCGGTGGTGGCACTCGGGTTGGGCGGTTACCTCGCGTTTTTCGGCCCGATCTATAGCATCAATTCTGAAATGGGACCAGTTGCCGGTGACGTCTCGACGGCCGGCATTCTCATGGCTGTCGTTGCAGCCCTGTTGGCAGCGTTGTTGGCGGCGGCCAGTGTGCTGCCCAAGGCCAAAAACTACTCGGCGATAGTCGCGGCGGTCGCGGTGCTGGGCGCCTTGTTGGTGATCGCGCAGACGGTCAACACTCCCAGCGGCTGGTCGATCGGCTGGGCGTTGTGGCTTTTGCTGGCTTGCTCCGTCGTCCAGGCGGCTGCTGCCACCCTTGCACTTTTGCTGGACGCGGGTGTCGTCACTCCGCCTGCGCCGCGGCCCCGATACGACGCGTACGGACAATACGCGCAATACGGTCAGTACGGCCCGTCGCCGAGCGGGTATTACGGCCAGCAGCTCGGCCCCTACCAGCAGCAGGCGCCTCAGCAATCCGGTTACGGATCGCAGTACGGCGGTTATTCGGCGCCTTCGACGGGCGGATTCAGCGCACTCGGCGCGCAGTCCGGCGCCCAGCAGGGACCACAACAAGGTTCTCAGCAGGGCCCGCAGCAGGGCCCCCCCACTCCACCGACCGGTTTTCCCAGTTTCAGCCCGCCACCGTCGAGTGCGGGTTCTCAGGGACCGGGCAACTCCGCGAACCACGGTGGCGCCAGTCAGGGTCAGCAGTCGCACGCCCAGCAGCAATACGGCCAAGGACAGCAAAAGTCGCCCTCGTCACAATCGGGGCAACAACGCTCATAACCGGGCGCTCTCGCGCCTAGCCAGCCGCAAGCGCCAAGAGTGGCAGAAGTGGAGGACAACCGGGCAGGGAGCGCACGCCAGGCGCGCGACTTGCTCAGGGTTGCGTTCGGCCCGGCGTTGATGGCGCTACTCGTTATCGCCCCGGTCACTCTGTTGCAGCTGTTGATCGCCAACAGTGACATGACCGGCGCTCCGGGCGCGATCGCCAGCATGTGGCTCGGTGTGCACGACGTGCCGATCTCGATCGGCGGCCGGCAGCTGGGTGTGATGCCGCTGCTGCCGGTGTTGCTGCTGATCTGGGGCACCGCGCGCACCACAGCCCAGACGGTCTCTGCCAGTACGTCCTGGCTCGTCGTTCGCTGGGTCGTCGCCTCGGCGCTGGGCGGGCCACTGCTCATTGCAGCCCTCGCGCTGGCGGTTATCCACGACGCCGCCTCGGTGCTCACCGAATTGCAGACACCGAACGCGTTGCGGGCGTTCCTCAGTGTGCTGCTGGTCCATGCCATCGGCGCCGCGATCGGCGTGGGCTCGCGAATGGGTCAGCGAATTCTGTCAGTCTCGCCACTGCCTGGCTGGCTCGGGGAGTCGCTGCGGGCGGCGGCGGCGGGTGTGCTGGCGTTGTTAGGGCTGTCCGGTCTGGTGACAGCGGGCTCCCTGGTTGTGCACTGGGCGACGATGCATGAGCTGTATGCGATCACCGACTCGGTGTTCGGCCAGTTCAGCCTGACCGTGCTGTCGGTGCTGTATGCGCCGAACGTGATCGTCGGCACCGCCGCGGTGGCGGTAGGGTCCAGCGCGCATCTGGGTTTTGCGACGTTCAGTTCGTTCATCGTGTTCGGTGGCGACATCCCGGCGCTGCCGATCTTGGCCGCGGCCCCGAGGCCGCCGTTGGCTCCGGTGTGGGTCGCCCTGCTGATCATCGGTGCATCGTCGGGTGTGGCGGTGGGTCAGCAATGCGCGCGACGCGCCCTGCCGCTGCTTGAGGCGATGGCCAAGCTCCTGGCGGCTGCGGTTATCGCGGGACTGATGATGACGTTACTGGGCAGCGCGGCGGGCGGGCGGCTGGGCAACTTCGGTGATGTGGGTGTGGATCAACGAACCTTCGGCGTGGCGGTGTTCCTCTGGTTCGCGATCATCGGCTGGATCACGGTCGTGATGGCCGGGGGAATTCAGCGTCACGCCAAGCCCCCAAAGGCGACGGCCATCTCGCAGCCGTTTACGGGGCTGGCCGGCGAACCGATTTCGTCCACCGGGCCCGCCGTTGAACCGGACAACGGGGTGCCGCCCGGTGATGCTTCTCCCGGCGCGCTCGGATCGGACGCGGCCGCCGGGCAGCACAACGACGCCGGCGCCAAAGCCGTGTGCGACGACCCGCCGCTACCCGAGTCCGCCGCAGACCAGCCGCCGGACTCGGCTTGATCATCAGCGCTTTTCCCCGGGCGGCCGGGGACCCGCGTCCCGTATGGTCCCTGAAGGGAAGCCGCTAGGCTCGCTGTGTGCAGCAACCCATCCGAGTACCCCCGACTGCACCGGCCCGGCTGGTGGTATTGGCATCGGGCACCGGTTCGCTGCTCCGATCACTCGTTGAGGCCGGCACCGGTGACTACCCGGCCCGGGTTGTTGCCGTCGGCGTGGATCGCGATTGCGGCGCCGCCGAGTTCGCCAAAGAATCTTCGCTGCCCACCTTCATCGTGCGGCTGTCCGACTATCCCGACCGTGACTCCTGGGACGCCGCCATCACCCAGGCGACCGCAGCGTGTTCGCCCGACCTGGTCGTGTCAGCAGGATTCATGAGAATCCTTGGGCCGAAATTTCTTTCTCGTTTTCCCGGCCGCATCATCAACACTCATCCGGCGCTACTGCCGGCGTTTCCCGGAACCCACGGGGTCGCAGACGCACTGGCGTACGGTGTCAAAATTACCGGCTGTACGGTGCATTTGGTCGATGCCGGCACCGATACCGGACCGATCCTGGCGCAACAACCCGTTCCGGTGCTCGACGATGACGACGAAGAGACCCTCCACGAGCGCATCAAAGTTGTGGAGCGACGACTATTAGTCGATGTGGTGGCCGCCGTCGCCACCCGCGGCGTGACCTGGAACGGACGAAAGGTGAGCATAGGATGAGCATCCACGACGGACCGGATGTGTCACGCCGGCCAATCCGCCGCGCATTGCTCAGCGTGTTCGACAAAACCGGAGTCGTCGAGCTCGCTCAGGGCCTGCAGGTTGCCGGCGTTAATATCGTCTCGACCGGATCGACAGCGAAAACGCTTGTTAGCAATGGTATTTCAGTGGTGCCAGTAGAGGATCTGACGGGTTTTCCCGAGATCCTCGACGGCCGGGTCAAGACGCTGCACCCACGCGTGCATGCAGCGCTGCTGGCCGACCTGCGCAAGGCCGAGCACGTCGCGGCTCTCGAGCAGCTCGGGATTGCGCCATTTGACCTCGTGGTGGTCAACCTGTATCCATTCAGCAAGACCGTGGATTCCGGTGCCGGCATAGACGAGTGCGTCGAGCAGATCGATATCGGGGGACCGGCCATGGTGCGCGCGGCCGCGAAGAATTATCCCAGCGTCGCGGTGATCACTGACCCTCAGGATTATGACGGTGTGCTTGCTGCGCTGCGCAGCGGAGGATTCACGCTAGCTGAGCGTAAGCGGTTGGCAGCACTCGCGTTTCGGCACACCGCCGAGTACGACATCGCCGTCGCGAGCTGGATGGAGTCCGCACTGGCGGCTGAACGGTCGCAACTCGCGTTGCCGCAATGGTTCGCCGGAGCTTGGCGGCGCTCAGCGCTGCTCCGCTACGGCGAGAACCCCCATCAGCAGGCGGCTCTCTACAGCAGTGCCCGTGCCTGGCCGGGCCTGGCCCAGGCTGATCAGCTGCACGGAAAAGAGATGTCCTACAACAACTTTGTTGACGCGGATGCAGCCTGGCGGGCGGTATTCGACCACGAACAGATATGCGTGGCGGTCGTCAAGCACGCGAATCCGTGCGGCGTGGCGATCTCGCCGCACTCGGTCGCCGACGCGCACCGCAAGGCGCATGCATGCGACCCGGTGAGCGCCTTCGGGGGAGTGATCGCGGCCAACACCGAAGTCAGCCTCGAAATGGCCGAATACGTGAACACGATCTTCACCGAAGTGATCGTCGCGCCTGCGTATGCACCCGGCGCCGTCGATGTACTGGCACGCAAGAAGAACATCCGCGTGCTGGTGGCTGCTGAGCCGGACAGGCGTGGCACCGAGTTGCGTCAGATCAGTGGGGGGCTGCTGATGCAGCAACGCGACGGGCTCGATGCGCCCGGCGATGACCCCGCTAACTGGACGCTGGCGACCGGGTCGCCGGCCGATCCGGTGACGTTGGCAGACTTGGTGTTTGCGTGGCGGACCTGCCGCGCAGTCAAATCCAATGCGATCGTGATCGCCGTCGGTGGCGCCACCGTGGGCATCGGCATGGGCCAGGTGAACCGGGTCGACGCCGCCAGACTGGCCGTCGAGCGCGCTGGTGAACGGGTCCGCGGCGCCGTGGCCGCCTCCGACGCGTTCTTCCCATTTCCGGACGGGCTGGAGACGCTAGCCGCCGCCGGTGTGACTGCGGTCGTGCACCCGGGCGGTTCGGTCCGCGACGAGGAAGTGACCGCTGCGGCCGCCACAGCCGGCGTGACGTTGTACCTTACCGGCGCCCGCCACTTTGCGCACTAGGCGCTCAGTGGCGAAAAAGGGGCAGTCGGCGCTGACTCTGTGGAGATAATGCGCCGCGGGCTGCACCGTATCGGCAATCTGGGTCACCGGTAAGCCGGGCGGGCCCGCCAGTGCCGGACCGGTGTCCAGGAAGCGGTCGGTGCACGTTGACCCTGATCAATGAGCGATGGTATCGGCTAGACACCCGGACCCGCCGGGAAACGTCGACGACGTCTACGGCGGCTTTCGCCGTGACGACATGACGCGCATCCGCAGGCCGTCGTAGCGTGGAGTGGTGATTTCACCGAACGATCTGCCCCGCACAGTCGGAGAACTGCGGGCCGCCGGCCACCGTGAACGAGGGGTCAAACAGGAAATCCGGGAGAACCTGTTGACCGCGCTGGCTGAAGGTGACGAGATCTGGCCCGGCATCCTGGGCTTCGATGACACCGTGTTACCCCAGCTGGAGCGGGCGCTGATCGCCGGGCATGACATCGTGTTGCTCGGCGAACGCGGCCAGGGCAAGACCCGGCTGTTGCGCGCACTGGTGGGCCTGCTCGATGAGTGGACCCCGGTGATCGCCGGCGCCGAGCTCGGTGAGCACCCCTTTTCGCCGATCACTCCGGAGTCGATCCGGAGAGCCGCAGAGCTCGGCGACGACCTGCCGGTGGCATGGAGGCATCGCAGCGAGCGCTATACCGAGAAGCTGGCCACACCGGACACCAGCGTGGCCGATCTGGTCGGTGATGTCGACCCCGTCAAGGTGGCCGAGGGCCGGAGCCTGGGGGACCCCGAGACCATCGCCTACGGGCTCATCCCGCGCGCGCATCGCGGCATTGTCGCGGTCAACGAGCTACCCGATCTGGCCGAGCGAATCCAGGTCTCGATGCTCAACGTGATGGAGGAGCGCGATATCCAGGTTCGCGGGTATACGCTGCGGCTGCCGTTGGACGTGCTGGTGGTGGCCAGTGCCAACCCGGAGGACTACACCAACCGGGGCCGCATCATCACGCCGCTCAAGGACCGATTCGGCGCCGAGATCCGCACACACTACCCGCTGGAGCTGGAGGCGGAGATGGGCGTGATCACCCAAGAGGCGCATCTGAGCGCGCAGGTACCCGACCACATCATCCAGATCATCGCGCGCTTTGCCCGATACCTGCGGGAGTCCCGGTCGATCGATCAGCGATCGGGGGTGTCGGCACGGTTCGCGATCGCGGCCGCGGAGACCGTCGCGGCGGCCGCGCGGCATCGCGGCGCGGTACTGGGGGAGACTGACCCGGTGGCCCGGGTGGTCGACCTGGGCACGGTAATCGACGTTTTGCGCGGCAAGCTGGAGTTCGAGTCCGGTGAGGAGGGCCGCGAACACGCCGTGCTGGAACACCTGTTGCGGCGCGCCACCGCCGACACCGCGTCCAACCTGCTCAGCGGCATTGATGTCGGCCCGCTGGTGGCCGCGGTCGAGAGCGGTTCGGCGGTGACGACGGGCGAGCGGGTGTCGGCTAAGGACGTGCTCGCCGCATTACCCGGACTTTCGGTGGTCGACACGATCGCGAAAAAGCTGGCGGCCGAATCCGACGGGGAACGCGCCGCTGCCCTGGAACTGGCGCTGGAAGCGCTATATCTCGCCAAGCGTATCGACAAAGTCTCGGGGGAAGGCGAAACAGTTTATGGCTAAAGGCCGCTCCACGCGATACTCGGCGTACACCGGCGGGCCCGACCCCCTGGCTCCTCCGGTGGACTTGCGCGAGGCGCTGGAGCAGATCGGCCAGGATGTCATGGCCGGCACCTCGCCGCGCCGGGCATTGTCGGAGCTGCTGCGCCGCGGCACCAAAAACATGACCGGCGCTGACCGGCTGGCGGCCGAGGCAAACCGGCGCCGACGGGAACTGCTGCGCCGCAACAACTTAGACGGCACCCTGCAAGAGATCAAACGGTTGCTTGACGAGGCTGTGCTGGCGGAACGCAAAGAACTGGCCCGCGCGCTCGACGACGACGCGCGCTTTGCCGAGCTCCAGCTGGATTCGCTGTCCCCGTCGCCGGCCAAGGCGGTCCAAGAACTTTCCGACTACAACTGGCGCAGCAGCGAGGCTCGTGAAAAGTACGGGCAGATCAAAGATCTGCTGGGCCGGGAGATGCTCGACCAACGGTTTGCGGGTATGAAGCAGGCGTTGGAGAACGCCACCGACGAGGACCGCCGCCGTGTCACCGAGATGCTCGACGATCTCAACGACCTATTGGATAAGCACGCCCGCGGCGAAGACACGCAACAGGACTTTGACGACTTCATGAGGAAGCACGGGGAATTCTTTCCCGAAAACCCGCGCAACGTCGAGGAGTTGCTCGATTCGCTAGCCAAGCGCGCCGCCGCTGCGCAGCGATTCCGCAACAGTTTGAGCGCGGAGCAGCGGGCAGAACTGGATGCATTGGCACAGCAGGCATTTGGATCTCCAGCTTTGATGCAGGCATTGAATCGGCTGGACGCACACCTGCAGGCGGCCCGCCCGGGTGAAGACTGGTACGGCAGCGAGCAGTTCTCCGGCGACAACCCGCTGGGCATGGGCGAGGGCGCGCAGGTGCTGGCCGACATCGCCGAGCTGGAGCAGCTGGCCGAGCAGCTCTCACAGAGCTACCCGGGCGCGACGATGGACGATGTGGACCTCGATGCGCTAGCGCGCCAGCTCGGTGACCAGGCTGCTATCGACGCGCAAACGCTCGCCGAATTAGAGCGCGCCCTTATCAACCAGGGTTTTTTGGATCGCAGTTCCGACGGCCAGTGGCGTCTCTCACCTAAGGCGATGCGCAGGCTGGGTGAGACGGCATTACGTGATGTGGCGCGACAGCTTTCCGGGCGTCGTGGTGAGCGCGACCACCGGAGGGCAGGGGCTGCAGGGGAGCTGACGGGTGCTACCAGGCCCTGGCAGTTCGGCGACACCGAGCCGTGGAACGTCAGCCGGACACTCACGAACGCGGTGTTGCGTCAGGCGGGCACCAGAACCGCCGACGGTCCGATCCGGATAGCCGTGGACGACGTCGAGGTTTCCGAGACCGAGACGCGCACCCAAGCCGCGGTCGCGTTGTTGGTCGATACGTCATTTTCGATGGTGATGGAGAACCGCTGGCTTCCGATGAAGCGAACAGCGCTGGCGCTCAACCATCTGGTCACCACCAGGTTTCGTTCCGATGCCTTGCAGATTATCGCGTTCGGGCGCTACGCCCGGACAGTGACCGCTGCCGAGCTGACGGCTCTGGAGGGTGTTTACGAGCAGGGCACCAATTTGCACCACGCCTTGGCGCTGGCGGGTCGGCACCTGAGGCGACATCCGAACGCACAGCCCGTCGTGCTGGTAGTCACTGACGGTGAGCCGACCGCGCATCTGGAAGATCTCGACGGTGACGGTTCGGCGGTGTTTTTCGACTACCCGCCCCACCCGCGGACCATTGCCCACACCGTGCGCGGCTTCGACGACGTGGCCCGCCTGGGCGCACAGGTGACGATTTTCCGGCTCGGCGACGATCCCGGGTTGGCGCGGTTCATCGACCAGGTTGCCCGGCGGGTGGAGGGCCGCGTCGTGGTGCCCGATCTGGACGGCCTGGGCGCGGCGGTGGTTGGCGACTATCTGCGGTCTCGACGACGGCGTTAGGCGGGTCTCTGAGCTGCTGAAACCGGCCGGTTTGGCCTATCGTGGATCGCTGGCCGACCGCCGGGCTTTGCGCTTCTTTCGTTTGATGCCGACGTCACCCCACAGTGAGAAACCGCGGATCTTGACCGTAGGCGCGCCCGGTGTGCCTTTGCCCGGCACGCGGTGGTCGAACCCGCCCATCACACCATGGCCGTGGATCTCGACGTTGATCTCGGGGGGCAGCAGGATCGTCTGCCCGCCCATGATCGAATACGCGTGAATCTCCACTTCGGTGGAGGTGAAGTCGGCATAGCGCAGGTCGATCACCCCGCCACCCCATAGGGCAAGCGTCGTCAACTTGTGCGGCACGTTCCACCGGCCCCGTCGCTCGAAGGCGCCCATGATCGCCAGCAGCAAGGTGGACGGCGCCGGTTTGCACACCCCGCCGCGCCGCGGGCTCACCGTGACGCCGGGCAGGTCCGCCTGCAGGCGGTCGAGTTCTTCATAGGTGGTCGCCGCGTAGGCTTTGGTGAGACGGTCCTCGTATTCGCTTAACTGCAGACGGCCCTGAGCAGCGGCATCAGTGAGCAGTTGCGCTACCTGGATGCGGTCGGTATCGGCTGCGCGCGACCCCCTATCGCCCGAGTCTTGCTTTTCGCGCTGCGCTTCTTTGCTCATCACCCCCGAGCCTACGACGAACACATTCTGCAGCAAGGCCCGTTCACTGAACTGTCTCGCCGCCTCCTGCTTGGGCCCACCTGGGTGGGCGTTTCTGCAGGAACGCTAGCATGCCTTCGCGGGCCTCGTCGGAGACGAAGAGCCGGGCGGAGTCGAGACTGAGCCGTTCGGCGTCGCGGTCGAACCCGTGCAGAATCGCAGCGGTGGTCAGCGCCTTCGACGCGGCTAGGCCCTGCGGTGAACCGCGCTGCACCTCGGCCAGCAGTCGCGCCACCGCCGTCTCGAGGTCGTCGGTTGCCAGGGTGATCAACCCGATCGCGGCCGCTTCGGCGGCGTCAAAGGTCTCTCCGGTCAGGTAGTAGCGTGCGGCAGCACGCGCCGACATCTTCGGCAACAGCGTCAACGAGATGACCGCCGGCGCGACGCCGATCCGCGCCTCGGTCAGCGCGAAGGTGCTCCGCGGGCCGGCGATCGCGATGTCACAGGCGCCGACCAGACCCAGCCCGCCGGCGCGGACGTGACCGTCGATGGCACCAATCACGGGCAGCGGGGATTCGACGATGGCCCGCAACAGCGCGGTGAGTTCCCGGGCCCGTGCTGCGGCCATCTCGAACGGGTCACCGGCTGATGCCTCCGACAGATCCGCGCCCGCGCAGAATGTCCCGCCGCTGTGCCCGAGCACCACCGCACGCACCGTTGGGTGGGTGGCTGCATCTCGCAGGCCCTGCTGAAGTTGGCTGACCAGTGCGCTCGACAGCGCGTTGCGGTTGTGCGGGGAGTTGAGCGTGAGCCGGGCCACCGGCCCGTCAATCGCGTACTCGACCAACGTCTGCATCAGTAGGACCGCGGGAGCCCCAGTGAGGTCTGCGCAACGAAGTTGAGAATCATCTCACGGCTCACCGGCGCGATTCTGAACAGCCGCGAAGCGGCCAACGCCGCGGCGATACCGTACTCTTTGGTTAACCCGTTGCCGCCCAACGACTGCACAGCTTGGTCGACTGCACGCGCTGACGCTTCGCCTGCGGCGTACTTGGCTATGTTGGCCGCCTCGGCAGCGCCGACGTCATCGCCGCAGTCGTAGAGCGTCGCGGCTTTCTGCATCATCAGCTTGGCCAGTTCGATCTCAATATAGTTCTGCGCCAGTGGATGCGAGAGTCCCTGGTGCGCACCGATCGGCACCGACCACACCTTGCGAGCCTTGACGTAGTCGACGGCCTTGTTGATCGCAAATCGTCCCATGCCCACTGCGCTGGCGGCGCCCATGATGCGTTCAGGGTTCAGACCCGCGAAAAGTTGTGCGATCGCGGCATCCGCGGATCCGACGAGGGCATCGGCAGGCAGTCGCACATCATCGAGGAAGACGACGAATTGCCTTTCAGGACTGATTAGCTCCATTTCAATGGCGCTATAGCTAAACCCGGCCGCGTCGGTGGGCACTACGAACAGCGCCGGACGCAGCTTGCCGGTCTTGGATTCTGCGGTGCGGCCCACTACCAGCACTGCCTGAGCTTGGTCGACCCCGGAGATGAAAACCTTCTGGCCGGAGAGGATCCAGTCGCCGCCCTCGCGGCGGGCGGCGGTGGTGATTTTGTGCGAGTTGGAGCCGGCGTCCGGCTCGGTGATCGCAAACGCCATTGTCAGAGTGCCATTGGCGATGCCGGGCAGCCAGCGTTTCTTCTGATCGTCGGTGCCGAACTTGGCGATGATGGTGCCGTTGATAGCCGGTGACACCACCATCATCAGCAGCGCACATCCCGCCGCGGCCATTTCTTCCATCACCAGCGCAAGCTCATATATCCCGGCACCGCCGCCTCCGTACTCCTCTGGAAGGTTGACTCCGAGGAAGCCGAGTTTTCCTGCTTCCCGCCATAATTCGTCGGTGTGCTGATGCGCGCGCGCTTTTTCCAGGTAATACTCCGGGCCGTAATCGGCAGCCAGCGCAGCGACTGCCTTGCGCAGCGCCTGGCGCTCGTCGTTTTCGATAAAACCGGTTTCGGTCAAGGCCTTGTCCCTTCTAGACGTTTTCGGAGGATTCCACTCGGGCCAGGACGGTGCCGACGTCGACCTGCTCGCCCGGTGTGACGTTGAGCTGCGCCAGCACGCCGTCGGTCGGGGCGGTAATGGTGTGCTCCATCTTCATCGCTTCCAGCCAGACCAGCGGCTGGCCGGCGGCCACGGTGTCACCGAGTGCGGCGCCGATGCGGATGACGCTGCCGGGCATCGGAGCCACCAGTGAGCCTTGCTCGACGGTCGAAGCGGGTTCGGGAAACCGTGGGAGTGCGACCAGATGAACGGGTCCACGGGCGGAGTCCACGTAAACGTCATCGCCATATCGGGCTACCGCGAAGCTGCACGCTACTCCGTCACCGTCGGCCAGCACCACCTGGTCCGGGCAGGACGACACCAGATGCACCGAATCGTCTGCAGCAAGTAGCAAACCTGTTCTGGTAAAACGGTACTGCACACGATGCTCAGCGCCGTTGTCGTCGCGGTAGGTCTTGACCTGGAAGCCCGACGGCACGTTGCGCCAGCCGCTGGGAATCGAGCCCAGCACCGGGGTGGTAGCGCGATTGTGTGCGGCATCGGCGAGCGCGGCAGCGATCGCGGAGAGCCGCACCGTTGCGGTGTCAGCCAGCGGCGCTGAAAGCTCTTTTAAGCCATGGGTGCGGAAGAACGCGGTGTTGGTGGCACCGTCGAGAAACGCCGGATGCCGGAGCACATTGACCAGCAGGTCGCGATTGGTGCGCACCCCGTGCAGACGTGCGCGCGCCAGTGCGTCGGCAAGCACCATCGCCGCCCGGCGGCGGGTCGGAGCATACGAAATGACTTTCGCCAGCATCGGGTCGTAATGGATCGACACGATCGATCCGTCGACGATGCCGGAGTCCAGCCGGATTCCGGTCTGCCGGCCCAGGCTCTCGAACCGGGCCCGCACCCCCGGCACGTCGGCGCGATGCACCGGCCCGGCTTGCGGTTGCCACCCCCGCGCCGGGTCTTCCGCGTAGAGCCGCACCTCGATTGAATGCCCGCGGGAAGCAGGCGGTTCCGGATCCAGCCGGGCGCCGTCGGCGACCGCCAGTTGCAGCTCGACCAGGTCGAGCCCCGTCGTCTCTTCGGTGACCGGGTGCTCAACCTGTAGCCGCGTGTTCATCTCCAGGAAGTAAAAGGCGCCTTCCCGGCCCGGCGAGCCCTCGGCGAGGAACTCCACCGTTCCCGCTCCGGTGTAGCCGATCGCTGCGGCGGCCAGCCGGGCGGCGTCAAACAGCTTGGCCCGCATCCCCGGAACACGCTCGACCAGTGGTGACGGAGCCTCTTCGACAATCTTCTGATGGCGGCGCTGGATCGAGCATTCCCGTTCCCCCACGGCCCAGACCGTACCGTGAGCGTCGGCGAGAACTTGAACCTCGACGTGGTGCCCGGTGGGCAGGTAACGCTCGCAGAACACAGTGGGGTCACCGAACGCCGAGGCCGCCTCCCGGCGTGCGGCGGCGACTTCACCAGGCAGCGCTGCTAACTCGGTGACCACTCGCATCCCGCGTCCGCCCCCACCGGCCGACGCTTTGACCAGCACCGGCAGCTGCTCGGCGGTCACGGTGTCGGGGTCGAGTTCGTCGAGCACCGGCACCCCGGCGGCAGCCATGAGCTTTTTGGATTCGATCTTGGAGCCCATCGCGCGCACCGCGGCCACCGGAGGGCCAACCCACGTCAGGCCGGCATCATGCACCGCTGCGGCGAAGTCAGCGTTCTCCGAAAGGAATCCATAGCCCGGGTGGATCGCGTCGGCGCCGGACGCGCGGGCCGCGGCGATGATGGCCTCGGCAGACAGGTAGCTGGTCGTGGTGGGCAGGCGCACCCTGGCGTCGGCCTCACCGACATAGGGCGCATGGGCGTCGGGACCGGTGTAGACGGCGACCGTGCCCAGACCCAGCCGTCGACAGGTCGCAAACACCCGGCGGGCGATTTCACCGCGGTTGGCCACCAAAACTCGTGTGATCATGGCATCACATCCGGAAGACTCCGAAGTTCGACGTCCCTTCAATCGGGGCATTGGCGATGGCGGATAAGCACATACCCAGCACAGTGCGGGTGTCGCGCGGGTCGATCACCCCGTCGTCGTAGAGCCGCCCGGACAGAAACATCGGCAATGACTCGGCTTCGATCTGCGCCTCGATGGCGGCCCGCATGGCGGCGTCGGCGTCTTCGTCAAACGCCTGCCCACGCGCCTCCGCGGCGGCGCGGCTGACGATGGAGATGACGCCCGCGAGCTGGGCACCACCCATCACCGCCGCCTTCGCGGAGGGCCAGGCGAATAAGAACCGTGGATCGTAGGCGCGCCCGCACATCCCGTAGTGGCCGGCTCCGTAGGATGCGCCGATCAAGAGTGAAATGTGCGGCACCGTCGAGTTGGACACCGCATTGATCATCATCGACCCGTGCTTGATCATGCCGCGCTCTTCGTAGGCCTTGCCAACCATGTATCCGGTTGTGTTGTGCAGGAATAGCAGCGGTGTGTTGGACCGGTTGGCCAGCTGGATGAACTGGGTGGCTTTCTGGGACTCTTCGCTGAACAAGATGCCGCGCGCATTGGCGAGAATTCCCAGCGGGTAGCCGTGCAGCTGGGCCCAGCCCGTGACCAGCGACGAGCCGTACATCGGTTTGAACTCGTCAAACTCCGAACCGTCGACGATGCGGGCGATGACTTCGCGGGGGTCGAATGGGATCCGCAGGTCGGCGGGCACGATGCCGATCAACTCCTCGGAGTCATACCGGGGTTCGGTGACCGGTCGCGGTTTCGGCCCCAGCTTTCGCCAGTTCAGCCGTTTCATGATCTGCCGCCCGATCCGCAGCGCGTCAAGTTCGTCGACGGCAAAATAGTCGGCCAATCCCGAGATCCGGGCGTGCATTTCAGCGCCGCCAAGGGATTCATCGTCGGACTCTTCCCCGGTGGCCATCTTCACCAATGGCGGGCCGGCCAGGAAGACTTTCGAGCGCTCCTTGATCATCACCACATGATCGGACATTCCGGGCACGTACGCGCCGCCCGCGGTGGAGTTTCCGAATACCAACGCAACGGTCGGGATTCCGGCGGCTGACAGCCGGGTCAGGTCGCGAAACATCTGCCCGCCGGGAATGAAGACCTCTTTCTGGGTTGGCAGGTCGGCCCCGCCGGATTCCACCAGTGAAATCACCGGGAGCCGGTTCTGGAATGCGATCTGATTGGCCCGTAAGATTTTTCGCAATGTCCAGGGATTACTGGTGCCGCCTTTCACGGTTGGGTCGTTGGCGACGATGACGCACTCCACGCCCGACACGGCGCCGATGCCGACCACGACACTCGCGCCGACCTGGAATTCGCTGCCCCAGGCCGCTAGCGGACACAGCTCCAAAAAGGGCGAGTCAGGGTCGACTAACAGTTCGATACGTTCGCGGGCCGTGAACTTCCCGCGGGCGTGATGGCGTTCGACGTACTTGGGTCCGCCGCCGGCCAGGGCCTTGGCCAGCTCGGCTTCCAGCTCCGCCAGCTTTGCGCGCAGCGCCGAGGCCGCCTCGTTATAGGCAGCGGAGGAGGGGTCAAGAGCGGACTGCAGCACGGTCATTGCCGGAAACCCAGAGTTTTGGCGGCCAGCGCGGTGAGGATCTCGGTGGTTCCACCACCGATGCCCAGGATCCGCATGTCGCGGTACTGGCGCTCGACTTCGGATTCGGCCATGTAACCCATGCCGCCGAACAGTTGAACAGCTTGATTGGCGACCCATTCCCCGGCTTCGACCGCGGTGTTCTTCGCGAAACACACCTGCGCCATCAGGTTAGTTTCCCCGGCGAGCTGACGCTCCACCACATGGCGGGTGTAGACCCGGGCGACATCGATCCGACGGGCCATTTCCGCAAGGGTGTTCTGCACGGCTTGCCGTGAGATCAGCGGGCGGCCGAATGTCTCCCGGTCACGACACCACTGCACGGTGATGTCCAGACACCGCTGGGCACTCGAATACGCCTGGGCGGCCAGGCCGATACGTTCTGCCAGGAATGCCTGCGCGATCTGGGCGAAACCGCTGTTCTCGGCGCCGATGAGATTGGCGGCCGGCACCCGGGCGTCGGTGTACGACAGCTCAGCGGTGTCGGAGGAACGCCACCCCATCTTCTCCAGCTTGCGGGTCACCGCGAAGCCGGGCGTACCTTTTTCGACGACCAGCAGCGACACCCCCGCAGCACCGGGACCGCCGGTGCGGACCGCGGTGACGACATAGTCGGCCCGCACACCGGAAGTGATGTAGGTTTTCGCGCCGTTGACGATGTAGTGATCGCCTTCCGGCCCTGAACAGCGGACGGCGGTGGTCCGCAGATGACCGACATCGGAGCCCCCGCCGGGTTCGGTGATAGCCAGTGCACCGATCTTCTCACCGGCCAGCGTCGGGCGCACGAAGGTGTCGATGAGCCGGCTGTCCCCGCAGGCCACCATATGCGGTACCGCGATCCCGCAAGTGAACAGTGACGCGTAAACCCCTCCCGGCGTGCCGGCTTCGTGCAGCTCTTCGCAGATGATCACCGAATCAGCGCCGTCACCGCCGCCTCCGCCGACCGCTTCGGGAAAGCCCGCTCCCAGCAATCCTGCCGCCCCCGCCCGACGGTGCAGCTCGCGCGGCAACTCGCCGGCTCTTTCCCACTCGGCGATGTTAGGCAGAATTTCGCGCTCTGCGAAGGCGCGCACCGTCTTTCGCAGCTGGTAGCGTTCCGGTGTCGTCCAGATACTCATAGCAATGTTTCCGGCACGTCGACACAGCGGCTGCGCAACCATTCGCCCAGCCCTTTGGCCTGCGGGTCGAACCGGGCCTGATAGGCGACCCCCTTCCCCAGCAGGCCGTCGATGACGAAATTCACCGCGCGCAGGTTGGGCAGCAGATAACGGGCAACCGGAAGCTCGGCTGTCTCGGGAAGCAGTTCCTTGAGCTTCCCAACGGTCAGCATATTGGCCAGCCAGCGCCACTGTTCGTCGGTACGGACCCACACTCCCACATTGGCTGACCCACCTTTGTCGCCGCTGCGGGCGCCGGCGACCCTGCCCAGTGGCACATGCCGCACCGGGCCGGCCGGCAGCGGGTCGGGAAGCGGCGGTGGATCAACAGGGGACAGTTCACAAGTCTCGGTGGCACAGGGGATTTCGGTGCGGCTGCCGTCGGCGTGCACCGCAATGTGCGGCACCTTGGCCGCATCGACGTAGCCGGGAGTGAACACTCCATAGACCTGACCCTCACCGGGCGGGGCCGTGATGTGGAAGCCGGGATAGCTAGCCAGTGCGAGTTCGACTGCTGCCGAAGAGAATTGGCGTCCTACGACGGCGGGGTCGGGATCGCGGACCACGCAGTGCAGCAAGGCGCTGGCAGCTTCTTCGGTGTCGGCGTCAGGGTGGTCGGTTCGGGCCAGGGTCCATTCCAGCTCCGCGGGCTTGACAGGAAGCACGGTCTCCAGCTGGTGGCGCACCAACTCGGCTTTCGCCTCGATATCCAGTCCGGTCAGCACAAATGTCATCGCATTGCGGAATCCGCCGATGCTGTTCAGTGACACCTTCAGCGTCGGCGGCGGCGGTTCGCCAACCACACCGCTGATCCGCACCCGGTCGGGGCCGTCGTCGGTGAGGCTGATGCTGTCCATCCGGGCTGTGACGTCGGGGTTGGCATAACGTGCCCCGGTGATCTCATACAGCAGCTGCGCGGTAACGGTGTCGACGCTGACCTGGCCGCCCGTGCCGGGATGCTTGGTGATCACCGATGTGCCGTCGGCGTGAATCTCGGCCAACGGGAACCCGGGATACGTGAGATCGGGGATTTCGGTGAAAAACGCGTAATTACCGCCGGTGGCCTGCACACCGCATTCGATGATGTGGCCCGCGACCACCGCACCGGCGAGCTGGTTGTAGTCGGTGCGGCCCCAGCCGAAGTGCGCGGCCGCGGGTCCGACGATGACCGAGGCGTCGGTGACGCGGCCAGTGACCACGACGTCGGCTCCATGGGCGAGGCAGTCGACGATGCCCCAGGCGCCCAGGTAAGCGTTGGCAGTCAGCGGCGTGCCCAGCCCCAACTGCTCAGCGCGCGGCTGGAGGTCGTCCCCTTCGACATGCGCGACCTGCACGGGGACGCCCAGGCGCTCGGCTAAGGCCCGCACCGCGTCGGCCAGACCGGCCGGGTTGAGGCCGCCGGCATTGGCGACGATGCGCACGCCGCGGTCGTGGGCGAGCCCGAGGCATTCCTCCAGCTGGGTCAGGAACGTCTTGGCATAGCCGCGGTCAGGGTGCCTGGCCCGGTCGCGGCCCAGGATCAACATGGTCAGCTCGGCCAGGTAGTCCCCGGTCAGGTAGTCCAGTTCGCCGCCGGTGAGCATCTCACGCATCGCCGACAACCGGTCGCCGTAAAACCCCGAGCAGTTGCCGATGCGGACCGCAGACACCATGCCGGGCCCTCCCTTCGCGGCCACTCGCCAGGCACTACACCAACCAACCGGTAGGTTAGCCGGTGCCGCGGGCGTCAAGTCAAGAACGGCCGTCCGGCGGCGAGGATGCGCCGGGCCGGTCTCGCGCGTGGCCTCGCCGGGTCGGTTTTGGCCGCCAGGCGGTTACCGACTATGGTTGAGGGCTATCGTCGCGCCGAACAGCCGGTTGCGCGACCCACCTGACCGCAAACCCCTACCGAGGAGTCGAGCCCGACCATGGCGGTACCCAAGCGCAGGATGTCGCGCGCGAACACCCGCAGCAGGCGTGCGCAATGGAAGGCCGCTCCCGCCGAACTGGTCACTGTGACGGTGGCGGGGCGGCGACACAAAGTGCCACGCCGGCTGCTCAAAGCGGCTCGCCTCGGACTCATTGACCTCGATCGACGCTAGGCTGGTTCGTGCGGGTTCCACACCGCCGAACGTGCAGCCATGGCGACTTTCTGCACGATTCTTCGCCGTAGTTACACGCTCAGCGCGATGCCCCGCCCGGTGACAATGCTCTTAGAGCAAGAGCCGGTGACTAGCATTCGACAGGCCTGAAGGAGTGGGGCAGTGGTTCCGACGAGAAGCACGACGCCGCCCGTCTCTCAGGTCGCTCTCAGGCGATGGGATGACACTGGTGGCCATGCGAATACTTGTCGTTGACGACGACCGCGCAGTGCGTGAGTCGCTGCGCAGGTCGCTGTCGTTCAACGGCTACTCGGTAGCGCTGGCGCAAGACGGCGTCGAGGCGCTTGACATGATCGCCACCGATCGGCCCGACGCACTTGTCCTGGATGTCATGATGCCACGCCTGGACGGCCTGGAAGTGTGCCGCCAACTCCGCAGCACCGGTGATGACCTCCCGATACTGGTGCTGACCGCGCGGGACTCGGTCTCCGAGCGGGTTGCAGGCCTCGACGCGGGCGCCGACGACTATCTGCCTAAGCCCTTCGCCCTCGAAGAACTGCTGGCACGAATGCGGGCTCTGCTGCGTCGCACCAGAACCGAGGATTCCGGCGACTCGGGCGCTATGACTTTCTCCGACCTCACCTTGGACCCGCTCACCCGTGAAGTCACCCGAGGCGAACGTCAGATCAGCCTCACCCGCACCGAATTCGCGTTGCTGGAAATGCTGATCGCCAATCCGCGACGGGTGCTGACCCGCAGCCGTATCCTTGAGGAGGTCTGGGGATTCGACTTCCCCACCTCGGGCAACGCGCTGGAGGTCTATATCGGATACCTTCGCCGCAAGACTGAAGCCGGAGGAGAGCCGCGGCTTATCCACACCGTACGCGGGGTCGGGTACGTGCTACGCGAAACACCCCCCTGATGTCCCTGTTCCGCAGGCGACCTCGTGCCTCGCTGCGAGTCACCACCTCGTTGTCTCTGCGCTGGCGGGTGATGCTGCTGGCGATGTCCATGGTGGCGATGGTGGTCGTGTTGATGGCAGTAGCCGTCTACGCGGTAATCTCGGCGGCCCTGTACAGCGATATCGACAATCAGCTGCAAAGCAGGGCACAGCTGCTGATCGCAAGCGGGTCGCTGGCCGCTGATCCCGGGAAAGCCATTGAGGGTACCGCATATTCGGATGTCAATGCGATGCTGGTGAACCCTGGCCGGTCGATCTACACTGCGCACCAGCAGGGCCAGACATTACCCGTTGGGCCGCCGGAGAAGGCGGTCATCCGCGGCGAGTTGTTCATGTCACGGCGCACGGCGGGTGACCAGCGGGTGCTCGCCGTGCATTTGCCCAACGGCAGCTCGCTGTTGATCTCCAAGAGTCTGGCCCCAACCGACGCGGTTATGACGAAACTGCGCTGGGTGCTGTTGGTAATCGGCGGCATTGGTGTCGCAGTTGCCGCAGTGGCGGGCGGGATGGTGACCAGGGCCGGGCTGCGCCCGGTGGCGCGTCTGACCGAGGCGGCCGAGCGGGTCGCACGCACTGACGACCTGCGGCCCATACCGGTGTTCGGTAGCGACGAATTAGCAAGGCTTACCGAAGCATTCAACATGATGCTGCGAGGTTTAGCCGAGTCTCGGGAACGCCAAGCACGACTGGTCACCGACGCCGGTCACGAATTGCGCACCCCGTTGACGTCGCTGCGCACCAATGTCGAACTGCTGATGGCCTCGATGGAACCCGGGGCGCCGCGGTTGCCCGAACAAGAGATGGTCGACCTGCGCGCCGATGTGCTTGCGCAAATCGAGGAATTGTCCACGCTGGTAGGTGATTTGGTCGACCTTACCCGGGTCGACGCCGGTGACGCGGTGAGCGAGCCGGTAGACATGTCCGAAGTGATCGACCGAAGCCTCGAGCGGGTCAGGCGGCGGCGCAACGACATCGAGTTTGATGTTCAGGTGCTTCCCTGGCAGGTCTATGGCGACGGAGCGGGCCTGTCACGTGCTGTGCTGAACCTGATGGACAACGCCGCCAAATGGAGTCCATCAGGCGGGCGTGTCGGTGTCCGCATGAGGCAGCTCGGTCCGTCGCACGCTGAACTGGTGGTTTCCGATCTCGGCCCGGGGATCCCCCCGCAGGAACGCCAGCTCGTGTTCGAGCGGTTCTACCGTTCGGCATCGGCGCGGGCCATGCCGGGTTCGGGGCTAGGGTTAGCGATCGTCAAACAAGTAGTGCTCAGACATGGTGGGGCGCTGCGGGTGGAAGACACGGTGCCAGGAGGTCACCCACCGGGAACCTCGATCTACGTGCTCCTTCCTGGTCGGCTTATGCCGACTGCGCCGTATCCCACGGCGGCGGGGCACATCGACGTTAGCGCCCGCGCGGAACGGGAAAACTCACTAGGTGCCACGAACGTTATCTCAGTGGATTCTCAGTCCACGCAGGCAGGGTAGTCGTGCAGATAGTGTGGAGCCCGAGTCCACTACAGAGGAAGAGCAACCGAGCGACATGACGAATCACCCGCCGTATTCGCCACCGCCGCAGCAACCGGGATTTCGTGCTGTGCCCGGTCAGCCGGCAGCGTCCGGCTATTCTGGCCAGGGGCAGCAGCAACCGTACTCCCCGCACTATGACTGGCGTTATCCGCCGCAGCAACCGGGATTCCGCCAGCCATATGGCCAGTTCGCTGGTATGCAGCCCGGCCAGCCGGTAGCCGGTCCCCCAATGGTGCCCCCGCTTCCGGTCGGCATGCGCCAAAGGCGTTCACGCGCGGGTATGTTGGCTGCCGGTGCACTGGTGATCGCGGTGGTGTCAGCCGGTATCGGTGGCGGAGTGGCGTCACTGGTCGAGCACGGGGGGCAGCCGGCCGGCAGCGCTGCTGCGGCGGTGAATGGAACAGCTCCGAGCATGCCCGCCGCCAACGTCCCGGGGGGGTCGGTCGAGCAGGTCGCCGCCAAGGTAGTGCCCAGTGTGGTCATGTTGGAGACCGACCTGGGCCATCAGTCCGAGGAGGGCTCAGGCATCATCCTGTCGCCCGATGGCCTGATCCTGACCAATAACCACGTCATCGCCGCGGCCGCCAAGGCCGGGGCGGCTGGAGGACCGAAAACCACGGTGACGTTTTCCGATGGACGCACTGCACCGTTTACTGTGGTTGGCACCGACCCCACGAGTGACATCGCGGTGGTCCGAGTGCAGGGTGTCTCCGGGCTCACTCCGATCACCCTGGGGTCCTCGGCAAACCTGCGTGTCGGCCAACCGGTGGTGGCTGTCGGTTCGCCACTCGGCCTGGAGGGCACGGTGACCAGCGGAATCATTAGCGCTCTCAACCGTCCGGTCTCAACTACCGGCGAATCGGGCAATCAGAATACCGTGCTGGACGCCATTCAGACCGACGCCGCGATCAACCCTGGTAACTCCGGCGGCGCCCTAGTCAACATGAATGCACAGCTGGTCGGTGTCAACTCGGCGATTGCCACTCTGGGCGCCGATTCTGCCGACGCCCAAAGCGGTTCCATTGGCCTCGGCTTTGCGATTCCCGTCGACCAGGCCAAACGCATCGCTGACGAACTGATCACCACCGGCACCGCGACGCACGCCTCTCTGGGTGTGCAAGTGACCAACGACAAGGAGACTCCAGGAGCGAAAGTGGTTGACGTGGTGCCGGACGGTGCCGCGGCCGCCGCTGGGCTGCCCAGCGGAGTCACGATCACCAAGGTTGACGACAGGCGAAT
Source organism: Mycobacterium botniense (assembly GCF_010723305.1). Classification (NCBI taxonomy): domain Bacteria; kingdom Bacillati; phylum Actinomycetota; class Actinomycetes; order Mycobacteriales; family Mycobacteriaceae; genus Mycobacterium; species Mycobacterium botniense. The sequence goes on from NZ_BLKW01000004.1 coordinate 138,971, forward strand.
CAACAGCGCCGATGCGCTGGTCGCCGCGGTGCGCTCCAAGGCACCCGGCGACAAGGTGACCCTGACCTATAAGGACCCCTCAGGTGCCAGTAAGACGGTGCAGGTCACTCTCGGCAAGGCGCAACAATGACAAGAGTGGATGCGCCCTGGTCGGACTCCAGATATACGGTGGCAACCATGGAACAGCCTGCGGAGGTGGTGGGTCGAGCGCTGGTTGTCGTCGTCGACGATCGCACCGCCCACGGAGATGAGGACCATAGTGGGCCGCTGGTCACCGAGCTACTCGCCGAGGCGGGGTTCGTTGTCGATGGTGTGGTCGCTGTCGCGGCTGACGAAGTAGAGATCCGCAACGCGCTGAACACCGCTGTGATCGGCGGTGTGGATCTAGTGGTGTCGGTTGGCGGCACCGGGGTGACGCCGCGCGATGTCACTCCGGAAGCCACGCGCGCCATTCTTGATCGCGAAATCCTCGGTATCGCAGAATCCATTCGTGCGTCAGCACGCGCCGCCGGCATCACCGATGCTGCGCTGTCACGCGGTTTGGCGGGCATATCCGGCAGCACGCTGGTGGTCAATCTCGCCGGTTCCCGCTACGCGGTGCGTGACGGCATGGCGACGCTAAACCCCCTGGCCAGTCAGATAATCGGCCAATTGTCGAGCCTGGAGATTTAACGGTCGGTTCGACAGACCACCCATAGGGCCGTAGTTGCACCGCCTCACCCTGTGAATCCCTGGCGCCGATCCCCGGGTAGCAGGGACGGCCCGATCGACTTTCGTCGCCCAATTCGGGATAAAGCCTCCGGCCGTTCGCATATGGTCGTACCGTTCTTGCCGGCGGCGTCGTGTCGCCTGGAGTGGTGCTGACGAGAAGGTGGCTCAAATGTTTAAGGGGTTCAAGAACTTTCTCATGCAAGGTGACGTGATCACAGTCGCCATCGGGCTGGTCGTGGCGCTAGCGTTTTCGAACCTGGTCAAAGCTTTCACCGATAGTGTGGTCAATCCGCTCGTCGCGGCTGTTCAGCCTCACCACGCGTTCGGATTAGGTTGGCAGCTGGGTCAAGCCGGCAATAAGGTGACCTTTCTCGATATCGGCTCGTTCATCTCGGCGATCATCTACTTCGTCATCTTCATGGCGGTGATGTACTTTGCGATAGTGGTGCCCTACCGGCATATCCAAGCCCGCCGTGGCGTCACCGTCTTCGGCGACGAACCGGCGACCAAGGTCTGCCCGGAATGTCTGTCCGATATTCCCGAGGCAGCGCGAAAGTGCAAGTATTGCGCCAGCGCCCAGCCGACGTCTTGATCAAGCCTTCAATTCGCCAACGTTTCAGGTAATCAGTGCAAAGTAAGGGTCACCGCCTGGGTGAGCGTGGCACCGGCTACGGTGTTGGCGACGCCGGCCGGCAGCGCCACCAGCACCAGCCGGTTATTGTCTGCGATACGCGTTTTCTGTTGCGCTGAAACGAGAACGACCACAGCGTTGGTGGCCACCACCCGCGGGGCCGCTTGCGAGTCAGTTTCCGGCGCGGCCAGTACATCGACGATGTCGCCGGGGCGAACCACATCGACGAGAGCGCTGTCTGCCAGGTGTAGCGGCACAACGCGGGCATCGGGCCCGGCGCTGGCTTCAGCCAATCGGGTCGAGAGCACGCGCACATCGGTCAGCACCTCGCCACGGCGCGCCGGCCCAGCCAGTGTCGAACCGACCACCGCGCCCAGCTGTGCCTGTGCTCCATCGGGAATCGTTGTCGTCAAACGATTCTCGAGCCGAACATCGTCAGCGGTCAGCGCGGTCCCGGGGCTGAGATCGCGTGCGGCCACCACCACCTGCGCGCGGTCGCCCTGTGGATTGGACCGCACCGCCGCCACGCCGGCCAGCACGACGAGCCCGCCGGCCACCGCCCGCCGGACCCGCACAGAGCGGGTCCAGTCCGGGCGTAACGCCAGGGCGATCCGGCTGCGCAGCGGCGGATCCAACGTGTCGGCCATGCCGCACACCGTAGGCGTGCCACCGTCACGGCAGTAGCTGCCGAGACCGCATCTGTGGATAACTGGCTAACTGGCCGCAGCCGCTGCCGACGGCGTTGAGGCCGATGACTTCTCGCCGGACCCAGACGTTTCACTCGACGATGAGCTGTCCTTGGCGGAGCCGTTGGTCGAGCTCTTGGCCGCTTCACGGCTATCGGTGCGATAGAAACCGCTGCCTTTGAACACCACGCCGACCGAGTTGAACCGTTTACGCAGCCGGCCGGAGCAGCGCCGGCAGGTGGTCAGCGGGTCGTCGGTGAAGGCCTGTACGACGTCGAAGCGGTCGCCGCATTCGGTGCACGCGTAGGTGTAGGTCGGCACAGGAACCTCCGGGTATCTCAGCTTCGTTAGCACTCTACCCTATCGAGTGCTAGAACCGTCAACTGCACGGGCTCATTCCCGACCCGTGTCGGCGGGACATGCGCTGCCGAGGGTGAGCAGGCCGCGTCGCGGTGTGAGCGCGTGGGTCATCAAGACGTCATGGGGTTCGAACGGCAGCTCGTCGACCAGTTCTTGGTCACGGATCACGGCCACCAGCCGCGCATTCGGGTTCCGATACACCAGTGAGCGGTCGTAGAACCCGCGGCCACGGCCGAGGCGCACACCGCGGCGGTCGACGGCCAGCGCGGGAACGAGTACCAGGACGGCCTGTGCCAGCGCCGACGGCGGGAGCCAGGGTTCCGGCGGTTCCAGCAGGCCGAACCGCGCGGTGACAAGCCGTCCGGGCCGGTATTCGCCCCACCGCAATGCCAGCGGAATGTCGTCGTCGGTGGTGCGGGCAACGGGCAGCAGCACCCGCCCGGCCCGGTGTCGTAACACGTCCAGCATGTCGATCGACCCGGGTTCGGCGTTGACCGGCACATAGGCGCAGACGGTGTCGGCGCCGGTCACGATGCTGCCCATCAGATCAGTCAGCGCCTGCGCCTCGCGCGCCCGGACGTCCTCGGCAACCGAACGCCGAGCTGCCAGCAGCTGGGCCCGTAATCCCGCCTTGTCCAGGGTCGCCACGTTGTCAACCATGACAGACCGCAGTGTGCCACCGCCACGTCGGCGTGCCACCCGCGGCGGTTATGGTGTGAACAATGCCACGCTCACATGGTCCGGTCCCGCGCACCGCAATTGTGCCCGCGGCGGGTCTCGGCACCCGTTTTCTGCCCGCGACCAAAACGGTCCCCAAAGAGCTGTTGCCCGTCGTCGACACCCCCGGCATCGAACTGGTCGCCACCGAAGCCGCCGAGGCCGGCGCTGAGCGGCTGATCATTGTCACATCCGAAGGCAAAGACAGCGTCGTCGCACATTTCGTCGAAGACCTGGTGCTAGAGGGCACGCTGGAAGCGCGTGGCAAAAAAGACGTGCTGGACAAGGTGCGGCGGGCGCCGCGGCTCATCAAGGTCGAATCGGTCGTGCAGGCCGAACCGCTGGGACTGGGGCACGCCATCGGGTGCGCAGAGCCGAGACTGTCCGACGATGAGGATGCCGTGGCGGTGTTGCTGCCCGACGACCTGGTACTGCCGACCGGTGTGCTGGTGGCGATGTCGAAGGTGCGCGCCAGGCTCGGCGGCAGTGTGTTGTGCGCCATCGAGGTCACCCCTGAGGAGGTGAGCTCCTACGGGGTGTTCGATGTCGAACCGGTGCCTGACGCCGACGCTCCCGGGGTGCTGAAGGTCAACGGGATGGTGGAAAAACCCAGGCCCGAGGATGCGCCGTCGATGTACGCGGCGGCTGGCCGCTACGTGCTCGACCGCGCGATCTTCGACGCCCTGCGCCGCGTCGACCGGGGTGTGGGCGGCGAAGTTCAACTCACCGATGCAGTGGCCTTGCTCATCAAGGAAGGCCATCCTGTGCACGTCGTCGTGCACCGCGGGTCTCGACACGACTTGGGAAATCCCGGCGGCTACCTCAAAGCTGCGGTTGACTTTGCATTGGATCGTGATGACTACGGCCCGGATTTGCGGCGATGGTTGGTGGCGCGATTGGGCCTGACCGAACAGTAGCGGTCCGCCCGGCGACGACGTGGGCCGACGGCCCGGGGAGGAGCCGGGCAATCGGGTCCGGCCGGGCGGCGATGCGGGTCAAAGGCCACAGGTGCAGCCGCGAGCCAGGACGGGCCGGCGCGGGATGACAACTGGACGGCAGAAAGGCGCGCTGTGCGTTCGGTGGAAGAGCAGCAAGCGCGGGTGACTGCGGCCGCGGTGGCCCCGAGGCCGGTGCGGGTCGCGATCGCCGAGGCTCAGGGGTTGATGTGTGCCGAAGAAGTCGTTGCCGAACGCCCGCTGCCCGGGTTCGATCAAGCCGCGATCGACGGCTATGCGGTACGCAGCGTCGATGTGCTCACCGTGGGGGAGTCGGCCGGTGATCACGGTGACGACGGGGGCGGCGAGGTAGTTTTGCCGGTGATGGCGACCATCGAAGCCGGTGCGCGCGCACCCACCAGGTTGCAGCCGCGCCAGGCTGTTCGGGTGCAGACCGGAGCGCCGCTGCCCACACTGGCCGATGCGGTGCTGCCGCTGCGCTGGACCGACGGGGGGCAGTCACGGGTGCGGGTTTTGCGCGGCGTCCCGTCGGGCGCTTATGTGCGGCGTACCGGTGACGATGTGCAGCCCGGTGACGTCGCAGTGCGTGCGGGGACGATCATCGGCGCAGCGCAAGTAGGGCTGCTGGCCGCGGTAGGTCGCGAACGCGTGCTGGTACACCCCCGCCCGCGGCTCTCGGTGATGGCCGTCGGCGGTGAGCTCGTCGATATCTCACGCACGCCGGGGAACGGGCAGGTGTACGACGTCAACTCCTATGCCCTGGCCGCGGCCGGGCGCGATGCCGGGGCAGAGGTGACCCGTGTGGGCATTGTCGACAACGACCCCAAAGAGCTGCGCCAAGTGGTCGAGGGCCAGCTCAATCGGGCTGAGGTGGTAGTGATCGCCGGCGCGGTGGGAGGTGAGGCGGCCGAGGCGGTGTGCGCGGTGCTTTCTGAGCTGGGGGAGATGGAGGTTACCCGCGTCGCGATGCATCCAGGATCGGTGCAGGGCTTCGGGCAGCTGGGGCGCGAGGGCGTCCCCACGTTTCTGCTGCCCGCAAATCCGGTCAGCGCTTTGGTGATTTTCGAGGTGATGGTGCGTCCGCTGATCCGGCTGGCGCTGGGGAGGCGGCAGCCGATGCGCCGAATCGTGCAGGCCCGCACGCTGTCCCCGATCACCTCGGTGCGCGGGCGCAAGGGCTACTTGCGTGGTCAGCTGATGCGTGATCAGGACACCGGTGAGTACCTGGTGCAAGCGCTGGGAGGGGCTCCGGGCGCTTCATCGCACTTGCTTGCGACGCTGGCCGAGGCAAACTGTCTCGTGGTGGTTCCCAGTGAGGCTGAGCAGATTCGCACCGGCGAAATCGTCGATGTCGCATTCTTGGCTCAGCGCGGCTGAGCGGCACGACGGCGCACTTCCGTGAATATCTGGGGCTCGAGCTCTCGCCATCCCGGTTGGCCGATGGTGGTCGGACCGCTGCGGGTGCCGGCCGGCGTGATCCGGCTGCGGCCGGTACGCATGCGCGACGGCGCGCAGTGGAGCCGGATCCGGTTGGCCGACCGCGCTCACCTGGAGCCGTGGGAGCCCAGCGCGGAAGGCGATTGGACTCTGCGGCACACGGTTTCGTCGTGGCCCGGGGTTTGTTCGAGCTTGCGCTCAGAAGCGCGTAAAGGGCGCATGCTGCCGTTCGCGATCGAACTGGACGGGCAGTTCTGCGGTCAGTTGACGGTTGGCAATGTGACGCACGGGGCGTTGCGGTCGGCCTGGATCGGTTATTGGGTGTCCAGCGCGGCCACTGGTGGTGGCGTTGCCACCGGAGCGCTGGCGCTCGGTCTCGACCATTGCTTCGGTCCGGTCAAGCTGCATCGGGTGGAGGCCACCGTACGACCGGAGAACGCCGCGAGCAGGGCAGTGCTGGCAAAGGTCGGATTCCGCGAAGAGGGGCTACTGCGCCGGTATTTGCAGGTCGACGGGGCGTGGCGGGATCATCTGCTGGTTGGCCTCACGGTGGAAGAAGTGTACGGGTCGGTGACGTCGAGCCTGGTGCGCAGCGGCCACGCCAGCTGGGTCTGAGACCCGACCGCCGATTCGGGGCCCGCATTCGCCCGCGGGGATGCGCGGCCTCCTGGGTCCGGAACGCCCGAAAAAGTGACTGTCGGGGCAGATGTGACTCGTGGTTCTTGTCAGAAGCGAATTACAGGTGTGTAATTATCGTGTGCTTTGACCGCAGCGCTGGCACCGATCCGCATAGCGGCGATGCGGGCTGAGCGACGGCCGGAACAGCAGCCAGGTGACCCAAACCCGGCCCGGCGCGGAAAGGAGCAGGTGATGCCGAGCATCCCGCAGTCGCTGCTGTGGATTTCGCTGGTGGTGCTCTGGCTGTTCGTGCTGGTGCCGATGTTGATCAGCAAGCGCGACGCGGTGCGGCGCACCAGTGACGTGGCGTTGGCCACGCGCGTGCTCAACAGCGGCACGGGATCCCGGCTGCGCAGGCGCAACGGGCCCGCCGCCGGGCACCGCAGCGATCCTGACTGGCGGCCGGAAAACGACGGGTACGCCGACCCGGACCTCAATGAGGCGGACGACCCACCACGGGTCGCCACAGCGATCGTGAAAGCCGCGGCCGTTGCTCAGGCCCAACCTGACTATATCGATGTCGATGTCGTCGAGGAGGATTCTGGTGCGCTTCCGGCAGGGGGCGGCGATCGGCTATCCGGCGTCTGCTGCGATGAGCCGGTTGGTGACCACTTCCACTCGGCTGATCAGGTGGCCGGCACGGCGGCTCACGACCAGGGTGAGACATGTGGCCAGGAATCACACGGGCCGGAGGGAAATCAGGCCGACGCCGACGAGCCCCAGGACGTCGTTCCCGATCAGGACGCAGAAGCCCAGAGGTTCGAATATATCGAGGACACATCGGGTTTAGAAGCCGCCGAGGAGCCAGCGGCGACCGTCACTCGCACTGTCCCGCGACGTTACCGATATGAATCGAAGACCGCCGCGGCGGTGAGCGCTCGCAAATACACCTTCCGGAAACGCGTGCTGATGACGATGGCGCTGATGTTGGCGGCTTCAGCCGTGGCAGCATTCACGATTGCGCCGCGCGCCTGGTGGGTGTGCGGGGGGGTGGCCGGGGTGACAGTGCTCTATTTGGCGTACCTGCGCCGGCAGACCCGGATTGAAGAGCGGTTGCGCCGCCGCCGGATGCAACGGTTGGCGCGTGCGCGCCTCGGTGTGGAGAACAAAAACGACCCCGATATCGAGGTACTCCCGTCGCGGTTGCGGCGCCCGGGTGCGGTAGTCCTGGAAATCGATGACGACGATCCGGTATTCGAGCATCTCAACTACACGCCGGTCGCTCAAGACTACGACTTGCCGCGAGCGGCGGGACAATAGGTCGGGAGGCAGTTGCCGGGTGTCGGCGGCGTACGGTGTCAGCCGCGCTGCTGGTAACCTCTGCTAGCGACTACGGGGCTATGGCGCAGTTGGTAGCGCGACTCGTTCGCATCGAGTAGGTCAGGGGTTCGAATCCCCTTAGCTCCACCAGGGAACGTGAGGGTGAGACTATAGCGCTGCGGGACTCACTCCCGGTAGCGGGAAGTCGGTGAGAAGCGGGCGCGGTAACCCGTGTGTCCCCGGTGCGCAAGCCGTCGGCGGCAATACCGTCCCAGGCCCGGGTTTCGGCTCAAGTTCGGGCAAAACACCACGGCCTGTGGTCCATAGGCCTCGTCTGAACGATGCGACGCGCCAGCGGCGGCGTCACGGTCTTCCCGCGCGCCCGCGGCCTGGGTGTGCCACGCCGCCGCCAGCGTCAACCAGATCACACCAAACCCTGTGCCATCGCCGATAGCGAGTCGTGCAACGCAGCACATACGGGCCAGCTGCATCAGTCCAAGCATGGCGTGCCCGATAGCGTCTAGCGCAGGCGCGCCCGCCGGCATCGAGGGCTGGCCATGCCCGCCGTGCCGCCGGCGCACCGGCGGCCACAAGCCCCCAGCCCGCGCGGCGCCTTCCTTGCCGGGACCAGGGCCACGCCATAGCCTGAATTGGACTGCACCGTGCGGGGCCGCGACGGCCCGCGGCGGATGGGACCGGACCGGGGCGGTGGTTCATGGCAATGCGCTCGCCGCGAGTTCCCAGTGTGTGCTGTCACTGCGGGATGCCACGGTGGCCGAACTGACCGGCGTGCGTGCCGACGAACTCGCGTCGATGGAGCTCTTTCACGGATGCCCCGTCGAGGACTTGATGCCATTGGCGGCCAGCCTTCAGCCGCTGCGGGCCATGGCCGGACAGGTGCTGATGCGTCAAGGTGAGCGGGCCGTTTCGTTTCTGCTCATCTCGTCCGGCAGCGTCGAAGTCAGGCACATCGGTGAGGACAACGCCGTCATCGTCCAGAAGGTGGCTTCCGGCACGATCGTCGGGGAGATCGCCCTGCTGCGCGATACCCCGCGGACAGCGACTGTCACCACCAGCGAACCGTTGACCGGCTGGATCGGCGACAACGACGCGTTCGTCCGGATGCTGCATATCCCAGGCCTGATGCCGCGGCTGCTGCGCATGGTGCGCCAGCGTCTGGCAGCTTTCATCACCCCAATCCCGATCCGGCTGCGCGACGGCACCGAACTGCTGCTTCGGCCGGTCTTGCCCGGTGATAGCGAGCGCACTAGGCAAGGGCATGTCCAATTCTCCCGCGAAACGCTTTATCGACGGTTCATGGCGCCCCGCCTGCCCAGCCCGGCGCTGATGGAATACCTGTTTGAGGTCGACTACGTCGACCATTTTGTCTGGGTCGTGACCGATCCGGACGGCTATCCGGTCGCCGACGCCCGCTTCGTTCGTGACGAACACGACCCAACCACCGCCGAAATCGCGTTCACCGTGGCCGACGCCTACCAGGGCCGCGGTGTCGGTACCTTCCTGATGGGCGCGCTCTCGCTCGCCGCTCGAGTGGACGGAATCGAAAAGTTTTCCGGGCGAATGCTTTCCGATAATCTACCGATGCGTGCGATCATGGACCACCACGGCGCTGTGTGGCAACGCGACGACGTCGGAGTAGTGACCACGGTCATCGACGTACCGGACCCGCGCCGCCTGCCGTTCAGTCAGGACATGGCAGATCGAATCATCCGCGTGGCTCGCCAGGTGATCCAGGCGGTCGGCTGACATGGCGCACCTTCGGCTGCGGTGATCGTGAACCGGAGTGGTGCGGTGGTGATCGGTGCCGCGGTGGCTGTGTTGGTTGTCGCTTGCGCGTCCTCGCCGATACCGAAAACGCTGCCAACCTCTCTGCCCTCCCGGGTCAACCCCGCCAACATCAGGAGGGTCGGTGCTGACCTGCCGCGCGGCTATGAAGTCACCAAGATCACAGGCATTTCCGCGCCGAGCGGGATCTGGGGTCTCGGCGCCGGCCCGACGGCGCAACCCGCGCAGTGCGGGGTTCTCGCGGACCCGGTTCACGGACGCAGCGATTCCGCGCAAGGTGTGTCGGGCTCGGGTGCGGACGGTACCGTCTATGCGGTCGTTGCCGCGGCTCCGTCGGGCCCGCTGGTCCTGGACCGAAACCTGGTTGGCCAGTGTGCGCAATGGACTATGCGCGGCGGGAATGCCAAGGCTAACGTCCGTCTCATCGATCCCCCGCACATCGATGGCGCCGAGACTCTTGGTATGGCGACTGACACCACTACATCCGTTGAGGGTGGCATCCAAATCATTTCTCACACTTATACATTCAGTGCATATTTAGGTGACTATTACGCGTTTACGGCACTGGTAACCGAGCCCGGATCACTGCATGCACCGCTCACGCCGCGATTCGCGGCGGATCTGCTGGTGAAAACAGTGTCTGTGTTGCGCAGCTGATCACGATGCGTCGGGTAGATTGGCCGCGATGGTCAAGGCGGTGCTCACGATGGGGTGTGCGTGCTGGCTGGCCGCCTGCGCGTCCGGCAAACCGGCGGATTCCGCTGATATCGCCAGGGTCGCCGACGTAAAGTCGAGTTTCGGCCCGGAGTTCCACGTCACCACCATCGCTCCGACGGGTATTGACCCGAAGTTGTTCGGCGCCCGGAAACTGCCCGAGGGACTGCGATTCGAGCCGCCGGGCTGCGCGCAATTCGCCGCCGGGCAGGCGATGCCACCCGGTTTGCAGGGCAACATGGCTGCGGTGAGCGCCGAGGGTGACGGCAACCGGTTCATCACCATCGCGCTGGAGACCTCACAGCCGGTGCCGGTGAGCGATCCCGGGCAGAACTGTGCGAAAGTGGGTTTCACCGGGGGACAGGTGCGTGGCGTCGTCGAGGTTGTCGAAGCGCCGCAGATCGCGGGTGCCCGCACGCTGGGTGTGCACCGAGTGGTACAGACCCTCGTCGATGGAAAACCCCACACCGGCGAGCTATATGACTACTCTGCTCATTTCGGCAGATATCAGGTCATCGTCGTCGCCAATCCGCTTGTCGTTCCGGGCAAGCCGGTCGTTTCGGTCGACACGCAGCGGGCCCGTGACTTGCTGGTCAAGGCGGTGACCGCGGTCAAAAGTTGACCCGCCCGGCGGCGATGCGGGCCGCGGCATAACAGAGCTAGCGGACGTCACGTGGTCGAAACTGAATACTCACCCGTGGACCGGAGGGCGCCGACGTCTTAAGAACCGAATGCTCCCAAGTACGCTGGCACGACCCACCCATGACCAGCAGATCGCCGTGTCCCAGGGGCAGACGCAGCGAAGGACCGCCGCCGCCGCGGGGACGGAGTGCGAAGTTGCGGGACGCGCCCAGGCTGATGATCGCGACCATGGTGTCCTCCGTGCGGCCCCGGCCGATGGTGTCGCCATGCCAGGCCACACTGTCAGAGCCATCCCGGTAGAGGCAGAGCCCGACCGTGGTGAACGGTTCGCCGAGTTCGCCGGCGTAGATGTCATTGAGTCGTCCCCGCAGGAAAGCCAGCTGCGGATGCGGGGGATCCTCGCGGGTCAGATCATGAAAACTGACCAGCCGGGGTACATCGACGACCCGGTCGTACATCTGGCGGCGCTCGGCGTGCCAAGGTACGCCCGGCAGCAGCGCCTCGAATAGATCGTCGGCATCAGCCAACCAGCCGGAGCGGTACTCGATCCACGCGCCGTCACCGAGGTAGCGGCGCTCCTCGAGCTCAAACAGCGAGTCCTGCACCGGGACCAGCACGACAGCCAGTTTATCGTACATCCGTTCGACCAGGTGAGCCCGGCCGGGCCACGCGGGGCACGCAGCCAAGCCGGCTGAGGACGAGCTGCGCTGAGATTAATGGCGCTACCGTGCTAGATGTGAGCGTCACCCAGTTGGGTTCCAATTCGGAGGTCGGGACACTGCGGGTGGCTATCCTGCACCGCCCTGGCGCCGAGTTACAACGTCTGACTCCGCGCAACAACGACCAGCTGCTGTTCGACGGGCTGCCCTGGGTCGCACGCGCGCAGGAGGAACACGACGCGTTCGCGGAATTGCTGCGTTCCCGCGGCGTGGAAGTGCTGCTGCTGTCGGACCTGCTGACCGAGGCCCTGGAAAGCGGCGCAGCGCGGATGCAGGGCATCGCTGCCGCGGTCGACGCTCGCCGGCTCGGATTCCAGTTGGCGCAGGAGCTTTCGGCGTACCTGCGAGGACTCGCCCCCGCCGCATTGGCGCACGTCTTGATGGCCGGTATGACCTTCACCGAACTTCCCACAGACACCAGGACCGATGTGTCGTTAGTGCGTCTTATGCACCATGGTGCGGATTTCGTCATCGAACCGCTGCCGAACCTGGTGTTCACCCGTGATTCGTCGATCTGGATCGGTCCCCGGGTGATCATTCCGTCGCTGGCGTTGCCGGCGCGCGCACGTGAGGCGGCGTTAACTGATCTGATTTATGCTCACCATCCGCGGTTCACCGGTGTGCGCCGCGCCTACGAATCGCACACCGCCCCGGTGGAAGGTGGCGACGTGTTGTTGCTCGCACCCGGGGTGGTCGCGGTCGGCGTCGGCGAGCGGACCACACCCGCCGGCGCGGAATCCCTGGCTCGCAGCCTATTCGATGACGGCTTGGCCGATACGGTCCTGGCGGTGCCGATCGAACAAAAGCGTGCGCAGATGCATCTGGACACGGTGTGCACAATGGTTGACACCGACGCGGTCGTGATGTACGCGAACGTGGTGGACACGTTGTCGGCGTTCACGATTCAGCGCACGCTCGACGGGTTGAAGATCAGCGAAGAGGCACGGTTCATCGACGCGGCCGCCAATGCAATGGGTATCGACAAGCTGCGCGTCATTCATACCGGGCTGGACCCGGTGATCGCTGAACGCGAGCAGTGGGACGACGGCAATAACACGCTGGCGGTGGCGCCCGGTGTCGTCGTCGCCTACGAGCGCAACGTGCAGACCAATCCGCGCCTGCAGGACGCGGGTATCGAGGTGCTGACCATCGCGGCCTCGGAGTTGGGCACCGGGCGCGGCGGCCCGCGCTGTATGTCCTGTCCCGTCGCGCGCGACCCGCTATGACTTTCGCTGCGCGTCGGAAGACAGCGACGCGATGATCGGCTGCTGACCACCCATATCGAGGTATGGCCGCGCGGGCGGCCGGCCACAACTATGCGCCGACGGTCATGACCTCAGCGCCAGCTGGGTAGCCAGATCTCCATGTTCCAGGTGGTCTGGGAGATCGGCTGACCGGTGAGCACCGGGAACAGCCACGCAAAGTTGGTCAGCACGAGTGCGACATAACACGACACGACGATCAGCCCCAGCGTGCGCCGTTCCGCGCCTTGACCGGGTTGGTAGAGGATGTCGCCGAGGATCAGCGCGATCGCCATCACCAGAAACGGCGCCATGGCGGCCGCATAAAAGAAGTACATCTGCCGGTCGATGTCGGCGAACCACGGCAACCACCCGGCGCAGTAGCCGATCAGCACCGCCGCGTAGCGCCAGTCCTGACGCACGAACGCGCGCCAGGCCGCGTAGCCGAGGACCGGAACCGAAAGCCACCACATGGCGGGGGTGCCGACCAGCATCACCGCTTTCACACACGACTGCGCGCCGCAGCCGGGAACGTTTTGCTGGTCGATGGCGTAGAGCACGGGACGCAGCGACATCGGCCAGGCCCACGGTTTGGACTCCCACGGATGGTAATTGCCGGCGGAATTCGTCAGCCCGGCATGGAATTGGTAGGCCTTGTAGGTGTAGTGCCACAACGACCGGATGGCTTCGGGCAGCGGGATCACACTACGCTCGCCGATCGACTGGCCGACCTCGTGCCGGTTGATCGCGGTTTCGGAAGCGAACCACGGTGCATAGGAAGCCAAATACACCGCGAACGGGATCACCCCCAGCGCATAGATCGTCGGTCCCAGGTCGCGCCGCAGCGTGCCCAGCCACGGTCTGGGCACCCGGTACTGGCGACGAGCGGCGATGTCGAACCCCACCGACATCGCGCCGAAGAACAGCACGAAATACAAGCCGGACCACTTGGTCGCGCAAGCTAATCCGAGCAACACCCCGGCACCGAACCGCCACCAGCGCACACCCAGCCGTGGTCCCCACTCGGTCTCATCGGCGCGGCCCTGCAGCAGCACGGTGTGCATCCGTTGACGGACCTGGTCGCGGTCGACGATGAGCGCGCCGAAAGCCGCTACCACAAAAAACGCAAGAAACCCGTCCAGCAGTGCGGTGCGGGAGGCCACGAAGCTGACGCCGTCAGCGATGAGCAGCAACCCGGCGATGCCACCGACCAGCGTCGAGCGGCTGATCCGCCGCACGATCCGAACCACCAGGCCCACCATGACGACGCCGAGCAGCGCGCCGGTGAACCGCCAGCCGACCCCGGTGTAGCCGAAGACCGCCTCGCCGACGGCGATCAGCTGCTTGCCGACCGGGGGGTGCACGACCAGGCCGAACCCGGGGTTGTCCTCTACCCCGTGGTTGTGCAGCATCTGCCAGGCCTGCGGTGCGTAATGCTTCTCGTCGAAGATCGGTGTCCCGGCGTCGGTCGGCGAGCCGAGGTTGAGGAACCGGGTCACCGCGGCCAGCGCGGTGACCACCGCGGTGACAACCCAGCCGCGCGACCGGTCGGCGGGCCCGAAATCCGGGATCGGCACCAGCGGCCCGGGGCTGATGACGGGTACCGCGCGCTCCGTGACGGCGAGCGGAGTTTCGCGGGCCAGAGCGGTCATCACATCGATCGTAGGCTGTGCGGCATGGGTGGTGGTCGATTGTTGCTGGCCGCGACCCCGCTGGGCCAGCCGGGCGACGCCTCACCGCGGCTCATCGCCGCGCTGGGCGGCGCCGAGATGATCGCCGCCGAGGACACCCGGCGGGTGCGCAAGCTGGCCCGGGCGCTCGGCGTGCAGATCGGCGGCAAGGTGGTCAGTCTGTTCGACCAGAACGAGCCGGCGCGGGTGCCGACGGTAGTCGCCGCAATCGAGGCCGGTGCGACGGTACTGCTGGTCAGCGACGCCGGTATGCCGGTGATCAGTGATCCGGGGCACCGGCTGGTGGTCGCCTGCATCGACGCGGGGCTGGCGGTGACCTGCCTGCCCGGACCGTCGGCGGTCACGACGGCGTTGGCGGTGTCCGGGTTGCCGTCGGACAAGTTCTGTTTCGAGGGTTTCGCCCCGCGCCGGCAAGCGGCGCGCAAAGCGTGGTTGGGCACGCTGGCCGGCGAGCGACGGACCTGCGTGTTCTTCGAATCGCCGCGCCGCTTGTCGGCATGTCTGCGCGACGCGGCCGAGCAGCTGGGGCCGTCCCGGCGTGCGGTGGTGTGCCGCGAGCTGACGAAAGCGCACGAAGAAGTGGTGCGCGGATCGCTCGCCGAGCTGGCAGCCTGGGCGACCGCCGGGGTGCTCGGAGAGATCACCGTCGTGCTGGAGGGTGCGCACCCGTGCGCCGACCTGTCGGCATTGGTGGCCCAGGTAAACGCGCGGGTCGACGCCGGGATGGGCATCAAGAACGCGTGCGCCCAGGTGATCGCCGAGACCCCGGGCGCGCCGTCACGACGTGACCTCTACGAGGCGGTTTTGCGGTCGCGACGCTGAGGCCACCGCACTTCCGATGATCGGTGCCGCTTTGTGCAGGCACTCCTCCCATTCCGCATCGGGGTCCGAATCGGCTGTGATCCCACCACCGACTCCCAGCACTGCGCCGCCGGCAGTATCGAACTCGACGGTGCGGATCGCGACATTGAGCTCGCATCCTGCTATTGGCGATGCTAAACCCACTGTGCCGCAGTAGACGCCGCGGCGTCGTTGTTCCCAGCGCGAAAGCAGTTGGCGAGCACGCAGTTTGGGTGTTCCGGTGACCGACGCCGGCGGAAACGTGGCGTCCAACAACGTGGACGTGGCCAGGTCGACGGGTACCCGCGCTGACACCGTCGACACCAGGTGCCACACGCCGGGGGCGCGCCGCACCACCAACAGCTCGGGCACGGTCACGCTGCCGGTGACCGCCACCCGGCTCAGGTCATTGCGGACCAGGTCGACGATCATGACATTTTCGGCCACGTCCTTGACCGACGCGCGCAGCGCCGAGGGCCAGGCATCCAGCGGTAGCGTGCCTTTGATGGGGCTGGACGTCACCACCTCACCGCAGCGGCGCAGGAAAAGCTCCGGCGACAGGGATGCCACCGCACCCCATGCACCAGCGACAAAGGCGGCCCGGGCCGGGGCGGTACGCGCAACCGCGTCGACGAAAAAATCCAGCGGCGTCCCCGCGATCGTTCCGGTGAATTGTGTGCACACGCACGCCTGATAGACCTCGCCCGCACTGATCGCTTCCAGGCAGGCCTGCACCCCGGCGCGGTGCGCCGCCCGATCGGCCCCGCTCCAGTCGATCCGGTAGTGCCGCCCTGCGGCCGGGGCGGCCAAGGTGTCGGCCAGCCAGCCCGGTATGGGTGTGCCGGACAAGCTTTCGTACCACCACCGCCCGTCGCGGTCGCGGCGCAACAGGCTGTCGGTCCAGCCCCCGGCGGCTTCGGGGATCCGGTGGGCGCGCCCGTCGGCGCCGGGGTCCGGATAGGACAGGTAGCCGATCCAGCCGCCACCCACCGCTGTCGTCTCGGAGCCGGGTTTGACGTCGAACACGTCGGTGACAGCCACCGGTTGCACCGATACGCTCGGTGCGATCACCGCGTCCGCGCCGAACCAGTCGCCGGTGAGCGCGGCCGGCGGTGGCAGGCCCATCCGACTGGTGGCCTCGCCGAGAGCGCGCAGCACCCCCGGTGCCCCGCCCAGATCGCCCAGCCGGTCGACTCGCACCATTCCAGCTTGGCAGATGCCCGGTGCCTGCTCCGCGAGCGTCGCCCACCCGCTTACACGCGGCTGATCTGGCGTGTCGCCAGAACTGATTTACCGGCTGGATGTCGGCATGGTGGTGGGATGCTGCCGGACTCGTCCGACACCCACCCGGCCGCGGGCGAGCCGCTAACACCGAGCTGAGCTTGTTCGACTTCACGCGCGCGGCTGGCCCGACTCACTGCGGCTGATAACGGGGGAACACACCCGTGGGAGGCGGCAACACCGTGCCGGGGGCGAGACGCTCACCGAGCGCCGCGAACGTCCGGCGTTCAGCGGGCTGGCCGAGCAGGTCGAGCAGCTTGCCCGCCGATTCGGGCATGACGGGTTGAACGAGCAGCGCCGCGATGCGCACCACCTCGCAGGTGGTGTAGAGCACGGTGCGAAAACGGGCCTGATCTTCCTCGGATTCGCTCTTGCGCAACACCCACGGCTGCTGTGCGGAGAAGTACTTGTTCGCCGCGCCGAGCATCAGCCAGATCGCCTCCAGCGCCACATGCAGCGCCTGGGTGTCGAAGGCGGCGCGCACGCGGTCCAGCAGACCATCGGCAGCCGCCAGCAGGTCCTCGTCATCACTGGTGAAATCTCCTGGTGCAGGGACGATTCCGTCGAGGTTCTTGGCCACCATCGACAGCGACCGTTGGGCCAGGTTGCCCAGCTCATTGGCCAGATCGGTATTGATCCGGGTGATGATCGCCTCGTCGCTGTAGCTGCCGTCCTGGCCGAACGGGACCTCCCGCAACAGGAAGTAGCGCACCTGGTCGACCCCGAACCGCTCGACCAGCTCCACCGGGTCGATGACATTGCCCACCGACTTGCTCATTTTCTCGCCCCGGTTGAGCAGAAACCCGTGAGCGAAAACCCTTCGGGGCAGTTCGATTCCGGCGGACATCAAAAACGCCGGCCAGTACACGGCGTGAAACCGGATGATGTCCTTGCCGATCATGTGCAGGTCGGCGGGCCAGTACCGGCGGAACAGGTCCGAACCGGTGTCGGGGTAGCCGACCCCGGTGAGGTAGTTGGTCAGCGCGTCCACCCAGACGTACATGACGTGGCCGGGGTGCCCGGGCACCGGCACACCCCAGTCGAATGAGGTGCGCGAGATCGACAGGTCACGCAGCCCGGCGGAGACAAAGCTGACGACCTCGTTGCGGCGCGCCTCGGGGGCGATGAAATCCGGGTTGGCCTCATAGTGAGCCAGCAGTTTGTCGGCGTACGCGGAGAGCCGGAAGAAACAGGTCTGTTCCTCGGTCCAGGTCACCGGGGCACCGGTTTCGCTCGCCACCCGGGTCCCGTCCTCGAGCACGGTGGTTTCCGATTCGACGAAAAACCGCTCGTCACGCACCGAGTACCACCCCGAATAGGTGTCCAGGTAGATATCACCGGCCGCCGCCATCCGCCGCCAAATCGCCTGGGACGCTTCGTAGTGGTCCGGATCGGTGGTGCGGATGAACCGGTCGAAGGAGATGTTGAGCCTTTCCTGCAGGTGCTGAAACACATCCGAGTTGCGCCGCGCCAGCTCGGCGGTCGGCAGCCCCTCGGCCGCGGCGGCTTGCGCGACCTTGAGGCCGTGCTCATCGGTGCCGGTCTGAAAGCGAACGTCGAAGCCGTCGAGCCGCTTGAACCGGGCAATCGCGTCGGCGGCGATGTACTCGTACACGTGCCCCAGGTGTGGTGCGGCGTTGGGGTAGGTGATCGCGGTCGTGATGTAGTAGGGCTTCATCAGAGCTCCACCCTATTGTGTGCGGGTGACCGCTAACCGGCTTGGTCAACGCCAAGCGCCGCCCGCCCCGGAGCCATTGACCCCGTTGTTGGACGCGCACACCCACCTCGACGCCTGCGGGGCTGCGGGCCCCGAGGGGGTGGCTGCCATCGTGGACCGCGCCACGGCGGCCGGTGTCATGGCCGTCGTCACCGTCGCCGACGATTTGGACTCCGCACGCTGGGTGACCCGCGCCGCCGAGTGGAATCCGCGGGTCTACGCGGCCGTGGCGCTGCACCCAACCCGCGCCACTGCGCTCACCGATGTTGCGCGCGCCGAAATCGAACGCCTCACCGCCCATCCGCGGGTAGTGGCTATCGGCGAGACCGGGATGGATCTGTACTGGCCGGATCGGCTCGCCGGGTGTGCGCAGCCCGATGCGCAGCGCGAGGCGTTCGCCTGGCATATCGAGCTGGCCAAGCGCACCGGGAAACCGCTGATGATCCACAACCGCGAGGCCGACCGCGAGGTGCTCGATGTGCTGGGCGCTGAAGGCGCTCCCGACACCGTGATCTTTCACTGCTTCTCATCGGGCAGCACAATGGCCCGCCTGTGCGCAGACGCCGGCTGGCTGGTCAGCTTGTCCGGCACGGTTACCTTCCGTAATGCTCGTGACCTGCGGGAAGCCGTTCCCCTGGTGCCGCTCGAACAGCTGCTGGTGGAGACGGATGCCCCGTTTTTGACGCCGCATCCCTATCGGGGCGCGCCAAACGAGCCCTACTGCTTGCCCTACACCGTGCGGGCGCTGGCCGAACTGCTCGGCCGACCCGCCGAGGAGTTGGCGCATGTCACCACTGCCAATGCCTGCCGGGTCTACGGAATACCGGATACCGGCAGAACTCTCTAAAAGTCCTCTAAGAGCGCCCCGATGAAGTTGCCCTATGTAGGCCGGTTCGTTACCGTCTTGTGATCGAACGGCGGGTTGGGCAATGTCGTTCGGTTTCTGGCTGAAGGTGTCGTTGCTGTGTCGTCGAGGTCGGGGATATACGCGCGTTGAACATAGTCACCAAGCTGCACCAGACCCCTTCGCCGATCCTGCGGATCTTGGTGGCTGCGCTGTTGGTGGTGCTGACCGCCGCGGGCGGGTACGCGGTGGCGGCCCGGAAGACGGTGAAGCTGCGGGTCGATGGAACCCCGATCACGGTCACGACGATGAAGTCGCGGGTGATCGACATCCTCAAGGAGAATGGATTCGACGTCGGGGAGCGTGACGACCTCTACCCGGCGGCTGGTGAACGCTTGCATGACGCCGACGAGATCGTGTTGCGACGCAGCCGACCGTTGCAGATCTCGCTCGACGGGCACGACACCAAACAGGTCTGGACGACCGCATCCACCGTGGACGAGGCGCTGGCTCAACTCTCCATGACCGACACCGCACCGGCGGCGGCTTCGCGCGGCAGCCGCGTTCCGTTAAGTGGTATGGCGCTGCCGGTGGTCAGCGCCAAAACCGTGGAGATCGATGACGCCGGGACCGTGCGCAGTGTGCATTTGGCCGCGCCCAGCGTCGCCGATCTGCTGGCCGCCGCCGGCGCGCCGCTGGAGCAAAGTGACCAGGTGACTCCCAGCGCCACGACTCCCGTTGTTGACGGGATGCACATCCAAGTCACCCGCAACCGTATCGAGAAGGTGACTGAACGGGTGCCCCTGACACCGCCGGCACACCGCATCGAGGATCCGACAATGAACAAAAGCCGACAGGTCGTCGAAGACCCCGGCGCCCCGGGCACCCAGGACGTGACGTTCGCGGTGGCCAAGGTCAACGGCGTCGAGACCGGCCGGTTGCCGATCGCCAACACCGTGATAACACCCGCGCGTGCGGCGGTGGTGCGGGTCGGCACCAAGCCGGGCACCGAGGTGCCTCCGGTGGCCAACCCAGCGGTCTGGGATGCCATCGCCGCCTGTGAGGCCGGCGGAAACTGGGCCATCAATACCGGCAACGGCTACTACGGCGGAGTTCAATTCGACCAGGGCACCTGGGAACGCAACGGAGGTCTGCAGTATGCCGCTCGCGCCGACCTCGCTACCCGAGAAGAGCAGATCGCTGTCGCCGAGATAGTGCGGGCGCGCCAGGGATGGGGTGCCTGGCCGACGTGCAGTGCCCGAGTGGGTGCCAACTGACGATCCGTCTGCTTGGCCGGAGCGAAATCAGGCGCCTGGCCAAAGAACTCGAGTTCCGGCCTCGAAAATCGTTAGGTCAAAACTTCGTTCACGACGCCAACACCGTGCGCCGGGTAGTGTCGGCGTCGGGAGTCAACCGGCATGATCATGTCCTCGAGGTCGGGCCCGGCCTCGGGTCACTCACACTGGCACTGCTTGACCGTGGTGCCACGGTCAGTGCCGTCGAAATCGACCCGGTGCTGGCAGCTCAGTTGCCCAAAACTATTGCCGAGCATTCGAACAGCGAAATTCATCGGCTGACTGTGCTCAACCGCGATATTTTGTCCGTCCGGCGCGCGGACCTGACGCACGAGCCAACAGCTGTGGTGGCGAACTTGCCGTACACCGTGGCGGTTCCGGCGCTGCTGCATTTGCTCGCGGAACTTCCGTCCGTCCGCCTCGCAATGGTGATGGTGCAAGCGGAAGTCGCCGAACGACTTGCCGCCGAGCCGGGCGGCAAGGACTATGGCGCACCCAGCGCCAAAGTGCGGTTCTATGGCCGAGTTCGCCGGTGTGGCACGGTGCCGCCGACGGTTTTCTGGCCGATTCCGCGGGTCTATTCGGGGCTGGTGCGGATCAGCCGGTACGAAAACCCTCCGTGGCCTACTGATGAAGCCTTTCGCCAACGCATTTTCGAACTGGTGGATATCGCATTTGCCCAGCGGCGTAAGACATCCCGCAACGCCTTTGCGGCATGGGCCGGCTCCGGCAACGAGTCCGCTCGCCGGCTGCTCGCGGCCAGTATCGACCCCGCCCGGCGCGGTGAGACGCTGTCCATCGAAGAATTCGTGCGTCTGTACCGACGCTCGATCGACTCGGGTGCTGGCGCCGGCAGCGATCAGGACACACCGCAGCGGCGTACCGCACCCTCGCAAGGCTGAAATCGTGTGTCTTTGGCCGTCCCGGGGATAATCTCATGCGATGCCCGACGGAAACACCGCTGCGGAGTGGGTACCCACGGGATCGGTCACGGTCCGGGTGCCGGGAAAAGTCAACCTCTACCTGGCAGTCGGTGATCGCCGTGACGACGGCTATCACGAGCTGACGACGGTCTTCCATGCCGTCTCATTGTTCGACGAGGTGACGGTGCGCAACAGCGACCTGCTCACGCTCGACGTCTGCGGTGAAGGCGTCGACGAGGTGCCCACCGATGAGCGCAACCTCGCCTGGCAGGCGGCCCAGCTGATGGGCGACCATGTTGGGCGCGCACCGGACGTGTCGATCACGATCGACAAAGCGATCCCGGTGGCCGGCGGGATGGGCGGCGGCAGCGCCGACGCCGCGGCGGTCCTGGTGGCGATGAATACCCTCTGGGAACTGGGTGTGCCGCGGCGCGACTTGCATGCCTTGGCGGCCCGGCTGGGCAGCGACGTGCCGTTCGCCTTGCACGGCGGGACTGCCATGGGGACGGGTCGCGGCGAGGAACTGGCCACCGTGCTGGCTCGCAGCACCTTCCATTGGGTGCTGGCGCTCGCCGAGCGGGGGTTGTCCACACCGGCGGTGTTCGACGAGCTCGATCGGCTGCGGCGTATCGGCTCGCCACCTCGGCTCGGCGAACCCGGGCCGGTGTTGGCGGCCCTGGCGGCCGGCGATCCGCGGCAGCTGGCGCCGCTGCTGGGCAACGACTTACAAGCCGCGGCGGTCAGCCTGGACCCGGGATTACGGCATGTCTTGCGGGCCGGTATGGAGGCAGGCGCCCTGGCAGGCATCGTTTCCGGCTCCGGGCCAACGTGCGCATTCTTGTGCGTGTCGGCGAGTTCGGCGGTCGACATCGGCACACAGTTGTCCGGTGCCGGTGTCTGCCGTACCGTCCGCGTCGCCAGCGGGCCGGTGCATGGCGCCCGCGTCGTACCCGCTCCGGTCAGCGGAGTGTGACCTGGACCGCAAATCGTGCGATAGTTTGGTGGTTACTTAAGAGGAGCTTAAGATGTTGCGCGGTGACGAGTAGAGGTCAAGCGGTGTGCCCGTTCCGTTCACCCGCCGTTCATGCCGGTGGGTCGTCAGCGGACCCCGATGGTCACCGTGTCCTGGCTGATCACGTCATCGTGCATCCGGTCTCTGGCTCATCACCGATTCGAGACAGAACCGCTGCCCAATTGTGTGCGCGCGCCTCTCGCGAAGCGCTGTCTAGCCGACGGAATATGAGATCTCCGGCCCCGGAAGCGCCGGCGCCGGAACAGAGGAGGTTGTCGTGAGCAGGTTTACCGAGAAGATGTTCCGCAACGCTCACGAGAGCCCACGCGGGATGGTCACCGGTGAACCGCATAATCCGGTCCGGCACACCTGGCGCGAAGTGCATGAGCGTGCGCGCAGGGTGGCTGGAGGGCTGGCCGAGGCCGGGATCGGCCACGGTGACGCGGTCGGCGTGCTGGTGGGTGCCCCGGTTGAGATCGCGCCGACGGCACAAGGGCTGTGGATGCGCGGAGCCAGTCTGACGATGCTGCACCAGCCGACGCCGCGCACCGACTTGGCCTCGTGGGCGGTCGACACCACCAACGTCATCGACATGATCGAGGCGAAAGCGGTGATCGTCTCCGATCCGTTCATGGCGGCCGCGCCCGTGCTGAAGCAGCGTGGTGTCACGGTGCTGACTGTCGAGCAGCTGCTGGCCGCCGATCCGATCGACCCCGTCGACACCGATGAGGATGACCTGGCACTGATGCAGTTGACGTCCGGTTCGACAGGTTCTCCGAAGGCTGTCCTGATCACCCACCGCAACGTGTACTCCAACGTCGAGGCCATGTTCGTCGGCGTGAAGTACGACCTCGAAACCGATGTGATGATCAGCTGGCTGCCCTGTTTCCACGACATGGGCATGATCGGCTTTTTGACCGTGCCGATGTACTTCGGTGCCGAGCTGGTGAAAGTCACGCCGATGGACTTCCTGCGTGACACGCTGCTGTGGGCCAAATTGATCGACAAGTACCGGGGCACATTCATTTGCGGCCCGAATTTTGCCTATTCGTTGTTCGCCAAGCGGCTGCGCAAACAAGCCAAACCGGGTCAGTTCGACTTGTCGACACTGCGGATTGCGATGTCGGGTGCCGAACCGGTGGACCCGGACGACGTCGAAGACTTGATCGACGCGGGTCGGCCTTTCGGGCTGCGGCCGGAAGCCATCATGCCGGCGTATGGCATGGCCGAAACCACGCTGGCAGTGTCGTTCTCGCCGCTCGGTGCCGGGTTGATCGTCGATGAAGTTGATGCTGACCTGCTGAGTGCGCTCCGCCGCGCGGTGCCCGCGACCAAGGGCAACACCCGTCGGCTGGCTTCGCTGGGGCCGGTGCTCGACGGCATTGAGGCGCGCGTTGTCGACGAGGACGGCAATGTGCTGCCGCCGCGCGGTGTTGGTGTGATCGAGTTACGCGGTGAGCCGTTGACCCCGGGCTACATCACGATGGGTGGGTTTATTCCGGCGCAGGATGAGCACGGCTGGTATGACACGGGCGACCTCGGTTATTTGACCGAGGAGGGACACATTGTGGTGTGCGGCCGTGTCAAAGACGTCATTATCATGGCCGGCCGCAACATTTACCCGACCGACATCGAACGCGCGGCGTGCCGCGTCGACGGTGTGCGTCCCGGCTGCGCGGTCGCGGTGCGGCTGGATGCCGGACACTCGCGTGAGACATTCGCCGTTGCGGTGGAGTCCAATGCTTTCGATAATCCCGCTGAAGTGCGTCGCATCGAACATGAAGTGGCGCATGAGGTGCTTACCGAGGTGGATGTGCGGCCACGCAACGTCGTGGTACTCGGACCGGGGACCATTCCCAAGACGCCGTCGGGCAAGCTGCGCCGAGCCAACTCCGTCACGCTGGTTACCTGAGAATCAGCGGTTCGCGTCTTCCCTGTGTGCTCAACGGCGCCTTGCCCGCGCGCGGCGGCCGATTACCAGGCGTGGACGTGATTCTGGGCTGGCTCCAACCCCAACCGGATCAGCAGCTCGGTCGCGTCGGCGGCCTGTTCGCAGATGGCAGGTACCTCGGGCCGCTCGGTGGCGGTGAAAGGTTCCAACACGAAATCCGCTGGGTCTTTACGCCCGGGCGGGCGGCCGATCCCGATGCGCACTCGCTGAAAGTCTTTGGTGCCCAACGCAGCTGCCACCGACCGTAGCCCGTTGTGACCGCCCTCGCCGCCGCCGCGTTTGAGCCGGATGCGCCCGAACTCGAGATCCAGGTCGTCGTGGATGACGATGATATCGGGTGGCGACACCGAGTAGAACTTCGCCAGCGGTAGCACGTGGCGGCCGGATTCGTTCATGTAACTGCGCGGCTTGGCCAGCACCACCGGGCGCCCGCCCAGCCGGCCGGTGACAACCTCGGCGCCGGAACGCTTGTGCACCTTGAATTTCGAACCCAGTCGCGCGGCAAGCAGGTCGGCGACCATGAAGCCCAGATTATGCCGGGTGTGCGCATAGTGCGGTCCCGGGTTGCCCAGGCCGACCACTAACAGCGGTTCGGCCATCTCGCCAACTGTCTACTCGGACTCGGGGGTCGCGGCCTCGGTTGCTTCGGCTTCCTCGGCTGCCGGCGCCGCTTCGGGCACCGCTCCGGCCCCCTCGGCTTCGAGCTGCTCGGCGGTCGGCGCATAGCCGACGTTGACGACGAGCAAGTCCGGGTCGGACACCAGCCTGACCCCTGATGGCAGCGGAATCTGCCCCGCGGTGAACTGCGTGTCGGGTTCAGCGCCCTCAACCGAAACGGTCACTTGCTCGGGGATGGAGAGCGCTTCGGCTTCGATTTCTATGGTGCCGGCTTCCTGGGTGACCAGAGTGCCAGGCGCGGCTTCACCTTCGATGTCGACGCCGACTTCGACGACGACCTTTTCCCCGCGGCGCACGATCTGCAGGTCGGCGTGCTGGACGGTGCGCCGGATCGGATGAATGTCGATCGCCTTCGTCAACGCCAGTTGCTGCTTACCCTCAATATCGAGGGTCAGCACTGCGTTGGTGCCGGCCCGGCGCAGCACAGCCGCGAATTCGTGTGCGGGCAGCTCCAGGTGCTGAGGGTCGGCGCCGTGACCATAGAGAACTGCCGGGATCTTGCCGTTGCGCCGGGCGCGCCGGGAAGCGCCTTTACCGGTCTCGGTCCGCACCGACGCGCTGAGCTGGTTGGTTACCGAAGTCGCCGGTTTTGCCATGGTGTCGCTCCTGTCTTCCTCCGCGGCACGACGGGAATCGCGGCAACCTCGACATCGGTGTCCGTCGATAACGGTGGCTCCTGGACCAGCCACCCTCGCCGTGACGCCCGCACAGGTTAGCGCACCTGTGCCTGAGAGCGGAAATCTGGTGCCCGCGGGCGTCTCCGCGGCGGCTGAGCTACCCGGCTACTTGGCGGCGGCTGAGCTACCCGGCTACTTGGCGGCGGCTGAGCTAGTCGGCTACTTGGCGGCGACGGTGAACCCGGCGATGATCGCTTCGACGTCGGAAGCCTGGGCGTAAGCCTGATCGGCCAGGCTGGTGATCGTCAGTTGAACCAGGTAGCGTTGGCTCGCCGGCGGCGCCCCGGTAGCGATGACGATCCGGCTCCAGCTGTGCAATCGCTTACCGCCCAGGTCGTAACTGCCTTGGATCATCGCCGACGGAAAGCCGCGGAAATCGGCCGTAGAGGCGTCCAGCCGCTTGAAGTTCTCCGCCAGTTCAGCGTCGTCGAAACCGTGTTTAACCGCGTCGGCGGCGTCGAAGTCCCCGCGCAGCTTGAACACCGACAGCATGGCATTCGGATAGGGACCGCCCTTGGCGATGACCTCGGTAGCCGGCGGAACGTTGGGGTTGCTGTATTTGGCCCAGCCCGGCGGGGTCGGCATCGACACGGTCAGATCGGTCAGCGTGTCCGGTGCCACCTGCTCTCCGGCCACACCGAGGTTGTTGAGGTACTGTCCGAAGGGAACCGGCGTCGTCGTACCCGTTGAAGTAGAAGATGCCGTAGTTGTGGTGGTTGTCCAGATCGATTGGTAGTCAGGAGTTTTTGGTTCGCAGCCGACGAGCCAGGCTGTCAGCGAAACCATCGCGACAACGGCCAACCGGGCAGGTGCCGTCACAGAATATCGCGCACCACCTCAGCCGGGCGGGCCAGCCGGGTGCCTTTGCGTGTGACGACGAAGGGGCGTTCGATGAGGATGGGGTGTTCGACCATCGCGTCGAGCAGCTCGTCGTCCGTCGCGCTGGCCAGGTTAAGTTCGGCGTACAGCGGTTCGCGCCTGCGTACCGCGGTGCGCGTGTCGATGCCAGCGTCGCGGATCATCGTCAGCAACTCGTCACGCGACGGTGGAGTCTTTAGATACTCGATGATCGTGGGTTCTACTCCGTTATCCCGCAGCAACTCCAGGGTTTTACGTGATGTGTTGCATTTGGGGTTGTGATAAATGACGGTGTTGTTCACCCTTCGAGCCATCTATGCGTCCCCGTCGAATAACCCTGTCACTGAACCGTTTTCGAAGACCGCCCGAATCGTACTGGCCAGCAGCGGCGCGATGGAAAGGACGGTGAGCTGAGGGAAACGTTTATCCTCACCGATCGGTAGCGTGTTGGTGACGATGACCTCGCGGGCACCGCATTGAGCCAGCTGCTGCGGCGCAGGGTTGGAGAGCACGCCGTGGGTTGCCGCGACGATCACATCGCCGGCGCCGGCGTCGTGCAGCAGTGGCACCGCGGCGGCAATGGTGCCGCCGGTGTCGATCATGTCATCGATCAGGATGCATGTCTTGCCGGTGACTTCGCCGACGACCCGGTTGGATTTGACCTGGTTGGGGACCCGGGGATCACGGGTCTTGTGGATAAAAGCCAAGGGGACACCGCCCAGCGAGTCGGCCCATTTCTCGGCGATGCGGACCCGGCCGGAATCGGGGGAGACCACCACCATGTCGTGGCCGGAATAGTTGTCCTTGATGTAGGCGGTCAGCAGGTGCTGGGCGCGCATGTGGTCGACTGGTCCGTCGAAAAAGCCTTGGATCTGATCGGTGTGCAGGTCGACGGTCACAATCCGGTCAGCGCCCGCCGTCTTGAGCAGGTCGGCGACAAGGCGCGCCGAGATCGGTTCGCGCCCGCGGTGTTTCTTGTCCTGTCGGGCGTAAGGATAGAACGGCAAAATGGCGGTGATCCGTTTGGCGCTGCCGCGTTTGAGCGCGTCCAGCATGATCAGCTGTTCCATCAACCACTTGTTCAGCGGCTCGGGATGTGATTGCAGCACGAACGCGTCGCAGCCGCGCACCGATTCGTGGTAGCGCACGAAGATCTCGCCGTTGGCGAAATCCCGGGCGGTCTGGGCGGTGACGTGGACGTTGAGCTCCTTAGCGACCTGCTCGGCCAGCTCGGGATGAGCGCGGCCGGCGAACAGCATCAGGTTTTTGCGGTTGTCCGTCCAATCGTGGCTCAACGTGCTGCCCCCGCCGCTCGGGATTGTGTCCGCTTTATCGTACGTAGCCGAACACGGGTAGGAGTGCGGGGGTTGCCGAATCGGCAGCGAAAATCACGGTGCTTGATCGGGCCGGTGTGGCGGTGCTGAGTGCTTTGCGGCGGCACGTGCTTTCTCAGCTGCTTGGGCGGCCGCACTTCCCGGGCGTTTACGCAGAACCCAGCCGTCGATATTGCGTTGTGAGCCGGCTGACACTGCCAACGCGCCCGGTGGGACGTCGTGGCGGACGACCGTCCCGGCGCCGGTGTATGCGCCGTCTCCGACGGTAACCGGCGCCACGAACATGGTGTCGGACCCGGCGCGCACATGCGAGCCGACAGTGGTTCGCTGCTTGGATTCGCCGTCATAGTTGACGAACACACTGGACGCGCCGATATTGCTGTGCTCCCCGATATCGGCGTCGCCGACGTAGGTCAGGTGCGGCACCTTAGTGCCGGTGCCGATGGTGCAGTTTTTCGTCTCCACAAACGCCCCGAGTTTGCCGTCGGCGCCCAGCACAGTCCCGGGCCGTAGGTACGTGAATGGGCCCACCGCGGCGCCCTCACCGATCGACGCGGATATCCCATGGGTGCGGACCACAGATGCGCGCTCCCCGACGGTCACGTCGGTCAGGGTGGTGTCTGGGCCGACGACGCAACCCGCGCCGACGCGGGTGCGGCCCAGCAACTGCGTTCCCGGCTGGATCACGGTGTCGCGGCCGATCGTCACGTCGATGTCGATCCACGTGGTCGCCGGATCGACAATCGTCACACCGGCCAGTTGGTGGGTGGCCACGATGCGGCGGTTCAGTTCGGCGCTCAGTTCGGCCAGCTGCACCCGGTTGTTGACGCCGGCGACCAGCGCGCTGTCATCGACGTGCCGGGCACGGACGGGCTGGCCGTCTTGCCGGAGGATGGCGACGACATCGGTGAGGTAGAGCTCGTGTTGGGCATTGTCGGCGGAGAGACGGCTCAGCGCCGAACGCAGGGGGGCGATGTCGAAGGCATAAACCCCGGCGTTGACTTCGCGAATCTGCCGCTGCGACGGGGTGGCGTCGGCTTGCTCGACGATCCCGATCACTTCGTGGTCCTGGGTGCGCAGGATGCGACCGTAGCCGGTGGGGTCGCTGAGGGTCGTGGTCAGCACGGTCACCGCCGCCGACCATGAGCTGTGGCCCGCGATCAGGTCGGCCAGAGTCTCGGCATCCAGCAGCGGGATGTCACCGGAGGTGACTACCACGACACCGCTGTAATTATCAGGCAGCGCAGACAGGCCGCACAGCACGGCGTGTCCGGTGCCGAGCGGTCGGTCTTGTATCGCGATGTCGATCGGGCGCCCGAGCGTGTCCGCCAGCTCAGCGATCGCCGGCGCAATGAGTTGGTGATCCTGGCCGAGGACCACGACGACATGCTGCGGCGCGAGTTTGGCGACCGCATGCAGCGAGTGGGACAGCATGCTGCGGCCGGCGAGAGTGTGCAGCACCTTCGGGGTGTCCGACCGCATTCGGGTGCCGGCCCCTGCCGCCAGAACCAGGACCGCCGATTCGCCTTGAGTCGTCATGAACACCTTTCCCACGTGGGCGTGGCTGTGACCGCCGACATGCCGTCCAGCGTGTCATCTTCTGCCCGTGCCGGGCAAAATTTGCGGCAAATTGTGAACCTGGACCGTGCGGCGCCGGGGCGCCCCGTGGGCATCGTGTCCCGACAGGGCCGCGATCTGCTCCGTCGCCAGGACTCGAACCTGAACTCTCAGAACCAAAATCTGATGTGCTGCCGATTACACCACGACGGATCGTTCGGTGGCAGTCAGCCACGATGACCGACCGCTGAGCTGCGGCGGCCACAGCGACGGACTGCGCCACTGATTCTCCCGTGACTTTAGTCCGACGACGATGCGGGCCGGTTGCGGCCCGAGGAGGAGTTGGACAATTGGGCCCGGTCCGACGACGATGTGGGCCGGTTGCGGCCCGAGGAGGAGTTGGACAATTGGGCCCGGTCCGACGACGATGTGGGCCGGTTGCGGCCCGAGGAGGAGTTGGACAATTGGGCCCGGTCCGACGACGATGTGGGCCGGTTGCGGCCCGAGGAGGAGTCGGACAATTGGGCCCGGTCCGACGACGATGCGGGCCGGTTGCGGCCCGAGGAGGAGTCAAAATCGGGTCGGCCAACCGATACGCTGGGAGGGTGGCAGCGCCGGAAAAGGAGGTGCGCGCACCGCGGGCCAGGATGACCGGGAGTGAGCGCCGACATCAACTCATCGATATTGCGCGGTCGCTGTTTGCCGAACGTGGTTACGACGGGACCTCCATCGAGGAGATCGCGCAGCGGGCCAATGTGTCGAAACCGGTCGTCTACGAGCATTTCGGCGGCAAGGAGGGGCTATATGCCGTGGTCGTCGACCGGGAGATGTCGGCGCTGCTGGACGGCATCACGTCCTCGCTGACCAATAACCGCTCCCGGGTACGGGTGGAGCGGGTCGCGCTGGCGTTGCTGACCTACGTCGAAGAGCGCACCGACGGGTTTCGCATCCTCATCCGCGACTCCCCCGCGGCGATCACCTCGGGCACCTATTCCACCCTGCTCAACGATGCGGTCAGCCAGGTCAGCTCGATCCTGGCCGGCGACTTCGCCCGCCGGGGCCTGGACCCGGACATGGCGCCGCTGTATGCGCAGGCGCTGGTGGGTTCGGTGTCCATGACGGCGCAGTGGTGGCTTGACGCGCGCGAACCCAAAAAAGAAGTCGTGGCCGCGCACCTGGTCAACCTGGTGTGGAACGGGCTGACTCACCTGGAAGCCGATCCGCATCTGCAGGACGAATAAGCCCTCAGCCCCGGTCGCGTGCCAGCAGGTCCGCGGTCGTTTCGCGGCGAACCAGTTCCCGGGCGCGGCCATCCTTGACGGCGACCACCGGCGGTCGGCCGACCAGGGTGTAGTTCGACGCCATGCTGTGGTGGTAGGCGCCGGTGCAGGCCACCGCGAGCAGATCGCCGGGATGCACATCGGATGGGAGCTCGATCTCATGAGCGATCTCGTCGCCGGCTGCACAGTGCCGGCCTGCAACGCTCACCTGCTGCTTCGGCCCTAGCGAGTGCCGGTTCGCCAGGACCGCAGTGCATTTCGCGCGGTACCGTGCTGCCTGCGGGTTATCGCTCATTCCGCCGTCGACAACGACCGAGGTCCCGCCGCCCGGCCGCGTGTTGACCGAGCACACCCGGTACAGCGTGACACCGGCGCGGCCGCTGATGCCCCGACCGGGTTCGACGACCACAACCGGGCGGGGAAACCGTTCCGCCGCGCAGGCCATATCCAGCGTGTCATCGATGACATCGCCCAGCTGCACGAGGTCCAGTTCTGGATCATTCGAGCCATAAGGGATGCCGTGGCCCCCGCCGATATTCAACTCGGTGAGGATGACGCCGCAGCGGGCATGGATGTCGGCCATCGCCGCGATCATCTGCCGAATCGGCTCGCCGTAGCGGGCCGCGTCGGTGATCTGCGAGCCGATATGGCAGTGCAGCCCGACCAGATCGAGGTTGTGATGGGCCAGCACCCGCGCCACATCCTCGGGTTGCTGGTGGATATCCGTACCCGGTGTCACCCGGAGAAGTACCCGTTGGCGGCGGGCCGCCAGGCCCGCGAGGTAGGCGATTTCGATGTCGGGATCAACCACGATGCGCCCGACTCCCACCCGCACCGCCGCGCGCAACTCCTCGACCGATCTGGCGTTGCCGTGCATGACGATGCGGGCCGGGTCGACACCACCGCCTATCGCGGTCGTCAGCTCACCGGCTGAGCACACAGCGAGGCCAAGGCCCTCTTCGCGTGCCCATCGCGCCACCGCGATGGTCAGCAACGCTGCAGCGGAGTAGACGATTTCGGCGCCGCGCAACACCTTGCGATAACGGCGGGCGCGATACCGGAAGTCGGTTTCGTCGAGCACGTAAACCGGCGTTCGAAACTGGTCGGCGATATCGGTCACCGGCACCTCGCCAATACAGAGCCGGCCCTCCTCGTCGGCGTGTGTGGTGATCGGCCAGATCAACGGATCGAACCGCGGTGGGGCGGCACGGCCGACGGACGGCAGGACGTCCACCAAGGTTGTGCTCATGCATTCACGGTGCGCCTGAGCCGCAGCAGATGTGGCCTTCCTTACAGATCCTTGACGGCGCCGGACCGAAAATTGACGAACTTCTTCGCCCTACAATGGCGGCATCATGACCGCACCGGGGCCTGCCTCCCCAGACACCCCGATCGCGGGGCTCGTCGAATTAGCGCTGACCGCGCCCGCATTCCAGGAACTCATCGAGCGCACCGCTGACCGGCCTGCCGAGCTGGCGCTCGTCGGACCGGCCAGCGCCCGGCCGTTCGTGGCCAGTGCGCTGAGCCGCCAGGGGCCACTGCTGGTGGTCACCGCCACCGGCAGGGAAGCTGAGGACTTGGCCGCCGAGCTGGGCGGGGTCTTCGGCGACGCGGTGGCGATGTTCCCGGCCTGGGAGACCCTGCCGCATGAGCGGCTCTCGCCGGGTGTGGACACGATGGGTGCGCGCGTTTCGCTGCTGCGCAGGCTCGCCCACCCCGAAGATGCCCGCCTGGGGCCCCCGCTTCGGGTGGTGGTGACGCCCGTGCGTTCGCTGCTTCAGCCAATGGTGCAGCGTTTAGGCGAGATCGAGCCGCTGACCCTCACTGTCGGTCAGGAGATCGCCTTCGAGACCGTGATCAGACGGCTGGTCGAGCTGGCGTACACCAGGTCGGATATGGTGGGGCGGCGCGGCGAATTCGCAGTCCGCGGCGGAATCCTCGACGTGTTCCCACCGACCGCTGAGCACCCGGTGCGCGTCGAGTTCTGGGGCGACGAGATCAGCGAGATGCGGATGTTCTCGGTCGCCGATCAGCGTTCTCTGCCCGAGATCCGCATCGACACGGTGGTTGCGGTCGCATGCCGTGAACTGCTGTTGACCGACGACGTGCGAAGCCGCGCAGCCGCATTGGCCGCACAATATCCCCCGGGCAGCGATGCGATGAGCGGCAGCACCGCCGACATGCTGGCCAAGCTGGCCGACGGCATCCCGGTCGACGGTATGGAGGCCCTGTTACCCGTTTTGTATCCCGGCCAGTTGACACTGCTGGTCGACCAGCTGGCCGAAGGCACCCCGGTGCTGGTCTGCGATCCGGAGAAGGTCCGCGCCCGGGCCGCCGACCTGATCACAACCGGCCGCGAATTCCTGGAAGCCTCCTGGTCGGTGGCCGCCCTGGGCACCAGCACGGAACCCAGCGCACCCATCGACGTCACGCAGCTGGGCGGTTCGGGATTCATCGAATACGAGGAGCTGGTCACTGCGGCTCGGCGGTCGGGCCATCCATGGTGGACGTTGAGTCAGCTGTCCGGCGAGTCGGCGATCGAGCTGGACATCCGCGCTGCGCCGTCGGCGCGTGGGCACCAGCGCGACATCGACAACATCTTCGCGATGCTGCGCGCACACGTGCTGACCGGAGGGGCCACCGGCGGATACGCGGCGGTTGTTGCGCCCGGAACTGGAACCGTGCACCGCGTTTTGGAGCAGTTGGCCGAATCCGACACGCCGGCAACCATATTGGAATCTGGGGCGGTACCGAGGCCGGGTGTTGTCGGGGTGCTCAAGGGTCCGTTGCACAACGGTGTGGTGGTGCCCGGCGCCAACCTGGTCGTCGTCACCGAGACCGATCTGACCGGTAACCGGCTGGGCGGCACCGACGGCAAACGGCTGGCGGCCAAACGCCGGAATGTCGTCGACCCGCTGGCGCTGACCCCCGGTGATTTGGTGGTTCACGACCAGCACGGGATCGGGCGATTTCTGGAGATGGTTGAACGCACCGTCGGCGGGGCCCGCCGCGAGTACTTGGTATTGGAGTACGCGGCGAGCCGGTCATCGAATAAGACTCGCCAGCAAACCGACAAGCTCTATGTCCCGATGGATTCGCTGCAT
Source organism: Mycobacterium botniense (assembly GCF_010723305.1). Classification (NCBI taxonomy): domain Bacteria; kingdom Bacillati; phylum Actinomycetota; class Actinomycetes; order Mycobacteriales; family Mycobacteriaceae; genus Mycobacterium; species Mycobacterium botniense. The sequence goes on from NZ_BLKW01000004.1 coordinate 172,571, forward strand.
CTGCTGTCGCGTTATGTGGGCGGACCGGCGCCGGCGCTTTCCCGGCTGGGCGGCAGCGACTGGGCCAACACCAAGACCAAGGCGCGTCGTGCGGTGCGTGAAATCGCCAGCGAACTGGTGGCGCTGTACGCCAAGCGCCAGGCCACACCGGGTTTTGCGTTCAGCCCCGATACCCCGTGGCAGGCCGAGATGGAGGACGCGTTCGGCTTCACCGAGACCGCCGATCAGCTCACGGCGATTCACGAGGTCAAAGCCGACATGGAAAAGCCGATCCCAATGGACCGGGTGATCTGCGGCGACGTCGGGTATGGCAAGACCGAGATCGCGGTTCGGGCAGCCTTCAAGGCGGTGCAGGACGGCAAACAGGTTGCCGTGCTGGTGCCCACCACGCTGCTGGCCGACCAGCACCTGCAAACCTTCACTGAGCGCATGGCCGGTTTCCCGGTCACGATCAAAGGCCTGTCCCGGTTCACCGGTCCGGCCGAGTCACGTGCGGTGCTCGACGGTCTGGCCGACGGCAGCGTGGACATTGTGATCGGCACTCATCGGCTGCTGCAGACCGGGGTGCGCTGGAAAGACCTGGGTCTGGTGATTGTCGACGAGGAGCACCGCTTTGGGGTTGAGCACAAAGAGCACATCAAAAGCCTGCGCACCCACATCGACGTGCTGACCATGAGTGCCACCCCGATCCCGCGCACACTGGAGATGAGTCTGGCCGGGATCCGGGAGATGTCGACAATCCTCACCCCGCCCGAGGACCGCTACCCGGTGCTGACCTATGTCGGTCCGCAGAATGACAAGCAGATCGCCGCTGCCCTACGGCGCGAGCTGCTCCGCGATGGCCAGGCGTTCTACATCCACAACCGGGTCAGTTCCATCGACGCCGCCGCCGCCCGGGTGCGCGCGCTGGTGCCCGAAGCCCGGGTGGCGGTGGCGCACGGACAGATGCCCGAAGATCTGCTGGAACGCACCGTGCAGGGGTTCTGGAACCGTGAATACGACATCCTGGTGTGCACCACGGTCGTGGAGGCCGGTCTGGACATCTCCAACGCCAACACGCTGATCGTCGAGCGCGCCGACATGTTCGGGCTCTCCCAGCTGCACCAGCTGCGCGGCCGGGTCGGTCGCGGCCGTGAGCGCGGCTACGCCTACTTTCTCTACCCGCCCGACGCGTCGCTCACCGAGACGGCCTATGACCGGCTTGCCACCATCGCACAGAACAACGAACTGGGTGCAGGCATGGCGGTCGCGCTGAAAGACCTCGAGATCCGCGGCGCCGGCAACGTCTTGGGTGTGGAGCAGTCCGGCCATGTGGCCGGCGTCGGATTCGACCTGTACGTGCGTTTGGTCGGAGAGGCCGTCGAAGCCTACCGCGCGGCCGTCGACGGTCAGACCGTCACCAGCGCCGAGGAACCCAAAGACGTGCGCATCGACCTGCCGGTCGACGCGCACCTGCCCGTGGACTACATCGCCAGCGACCGGCTGCGGCTGGAGGGCTATCGGCGGCTGGCCGCCGCCACCTCTGACACCGAGGTGGCGGCCGTTGTCGACGAGCTGACCGACCGCTATGGACCGTTGCCCGAGCCTGCCCGTCGGCTGGTGGCGGTGGCCCGGCTGCGGCTGTTGTGCCGCTCCTCCGGTATTACCGAGGTAACCGCCGTCTCGGAGGCGACCGTGCGACTATCGCCGGTGACGCTTCCGGATTCCGCGCAGGTGCGGCTCAAGCGCCTGTACCCGGGCGCGCGCTATCGCGCCACCACGGCGACCGTGCAGGTTCCGATCCCCCGGGCCGGGGACGGCGTCAGTGCACCCCGGCTTCGTGACCTGGAATTGGTGCAGATGGTGGCCGGCCTGGTAGCAGCGCTCAATGGAAAATCGCAGGCAGAAGTTGGTATAACGAGTTCCGTACCCGCCCGATGAGGATGCGGGCCGCTGAGCGGCCCGACCAGCAGCCGGGTGACTCGCCGGTGCCGAGTGAGGAGCGACTAGCACGTGACTGTGGTCTTGGTCGATCCCCGCCGCCCGTCGTTGGTACCGGTTGAAGCCATCGAACTACTCCGCGGCGACGTGCAGTACACCGAGGAAATGCCGGTCGCGGTGCCCTGGTCGCTGCCGGCGGCGCGGCCAGTGCATGCTGGTGACGACGCCCCGGTGCTGTTGTCCTCCGATCCCGACCACCCCGCTGTGAGGACCCGGCTGGCCGGTGGGGAGCGGCTGATTTCGGCGCCTGGCCGGCAACCCGGGGAGCGACTCGTCGATGCGGTCGCAATGATGGACAAGTTGCGCACCTCCGGCCCGTGGGAAAGCGAACAGACCCACGACTCGTTGCGCCGCTATCTGTTGGAGGAGACCTACGAGCTTTTCGACGCAGTCCGCCGCGGCAATGCTGACGAGCTGCGCGAGGAACTCGGTGATGTGTTGTTGCAGGTGCTTTTCCATGCTCGTATCGCCGAAGAGGCGCCGCAGCACCCGTTCACCATTGATGACGTCGCCGACACGCTGGTGCGAAAGTTGACCAACCGGGTACCCGCAGTACTTGCCGGCGAAGAGATTTCGCTTGACGAGCAGTTGGCGCAATGGGAGAAAGCCAAGGCCGTCGAAAATGCGCGAAAGTCGCGAACTTCGGTGATGGACGGTGTTTCTACCGGACAACCAGCATTGGCTTTGGCGCAGAAGGTGATCCAGCGAGCTAATAAAGCCGGCGTGCCAGCCGATTTGATACCGCCCGAGATCACCTCGATCACCGTATCGGCTGATGGCGATGCGGAGAATACTTTGCGCACAGCGGTTTTGGAGTTCATGGAGTGTGTCCGTAGCACGGAGAAGGCTATAGCGGCTGAGCGCCGTGGTGAGGATGTTCCCGAAGAACTCGACGTCACTCCGCTCGGGGCCATCAGCGAGGAAGAGTGGCGGGCCTACTGGCCGCCTGCGGTGGAGGAGCCGGTCACCGAAGTACAGATCGACGAAGCCCTCGAACCGCCGGACGTTCAGGCCGGCGAATCCGTGGAGCCGGTCGCCGAGGTGGGGGCGCAGCCCGTCCCTCCAGCAGAATCCCCAACCGGCGACGCAGGTGATGCCCAGGGTCCGGCGCAGTCCGCAGACGAGGCGGTGGCCCAGATGAGCACACCGGGTGCGCCGCCGGCGCAGACGCCGGCAGATGCGCCGGGCAACCCGCCCTGACCGGGCGCTGGTCACACCCGCAACGCCGGGCGCTACCCCGGTTGGCCGGGGGCGTGTCCCGATATCCGTGCTGATGCGCCGGCGGGGCGGCGCAAAAACAGCGGCAGCACGATGATCAGGTAGGCGAACCACACCCCGAACCGCAGCACGGTAGGTGTCGGGGTGATGCTGAATACGCCCCGGATGAGCTGCCCATACCACGACGACCAGTCGAACCACATGCTGGCGTCGAATGCCCGGGTGTGCGCGCCGGGAAGCCACCCCACCTTCTGCAAGGCGCCGACACCCGAAGCGAGGATTCCGGCCGCGACAAGCACCAGAAAAGCACCGGTATAGGTGAAGAATGTGCTCAGATTGAGATGGATCACGCCGGCGTACATCCCGTAGGCGATCAGGGCCGCCGCCCCCGCACCGAGGACCAGGCCGGTCAGCGGCCACGCTGTGTCGGCTTTAGCGAACCCCACCATGAACAGTGCGGTCTCGATGCCTTCCCGGCCCACGGCCAGGAACGCCAGTAGCAGCACCGCCAGCGAACCCGCCTGTAAGGCGCGCGCCATCTCGTCGCGCAATTCCCCGGACAGGCCCGCGGCGGCTTTCTTCATCCACAGCACCATCGTGGTGACGATGCTGACGGCGGCCAGCGACGCCACGCCGCCGATCGCCTCGGCGGCCCGGTCGCTGACCGTGTATGCGGTGAACTGAATCGTCAGGAAAACACCGATGGTGACGGCGATGGCAGCAGCGACACCCAGCCACACCCATTTAACCGCGTCATAGCGGTTCGACCGGATCAGGAACGCGACCAGAATCGTCACGACGATGGCGCTCTCAAGACCCTCGCGCAAACCGATCACACCGCTGCCGAGCAACTGCGACGGAATGCTCGCAGCACTGGCCGCGAGGCACGCCGGAAGGTTGGCTACCACTGTCACAAACGTGTCTGCTCCGTCATTTGGCGGTCATGTCGCGCGCTTGTTTAGGCTTGCTAGAGCCGGTTTGGGCTCACCTTATCAATGGCGGAGCAGGGTCGGTAAACCTCGGTGAGCCGGCCCGAACACGCACAGCAGGGTGGGAAACCATGCGACGATGGTGGGGTAACCAAGACAGCTGAGGGAGTGTGGTGTCGCCGGTGCGGTGGTTGCGGGCGGTTGCTGTCGTGGGGGCGACGGCGCTGCTGCTGTCATCCAGTTGCACCTGGCAGCTCGACGCTTTCATCCCCGAAGGGGTGCCCCCGCCGGCGGGGGATCCAGTGCCGCCGGTGGACACGCATGTGAAGGGCCGGCCCGCCGACCAGCTGCACGACTGGGCCGCGCGGCGCGCCCCGGCGCTGGGCATCCCGCTCATCGCACTGGAAGCGTACGCGTATGCGGCCCGCGTCGCCGAGGTGGAGAACCCGAAATGCCATCTGGCGTGGACCACCTTGGCCGGCATCGGGGAGGTGGAGAGTCACCACGGGACCTATCACCACGCGACGATTGCGCCCAACGGTGATGTCCGTCCGCCGATTCGCGGAGTTCGCCTCGACGGCAGCGGAGGCACCTTGCACATCGTCGACAGCGATGAGGGCGGCATGGACGGCGATTCGGGTGCGGACCGGGCGATGGGGCCGATGCAGTTCATCCCGGAGACCTGGCGTTTGTACGGGGTGGACGCCCACAACGACGGAGTCTCCAGTGTCGACAACATCGACGACGCCGCACTGTCGGCAGCGGGCTATTTGTGCTGGCGCGGAAAAGACCTCGCGACACCGCGAGGCTGGATAACCGCGCTGCGCGCCTACAACAATTCCGGTCCCTATGCGCGTGCTGTCCGCGACTGGGCCACCGCCTACGCGGCGGGTCACCCGCTCTGAAACCAGCGCGGTGCTGCCGCGGCATTAGGCTATCGGCAGCTACGGACCGGGCGAGCCGGCGATCCCCGCGGGAAGTCCGTAGCGTCGGCTAGAAGGCAAGGAGAACCCAGTGCCCATTATCGAGCAGGTCGGTGCCCGCGAGATCCTCGATTCGCGGGGCAACCCGACCGTCGAGGTCGAAGTGGCTCTGATCGACGGGACATTCGCCCGGGCTGCGGTACCGGCGGGCGCGTCCACCGGAGAGCATGAGGCCGTCGAGTTGCGTGACGGCGGTGCGCGTTATGGGGGCAAGGGCGTGAAAAAGGCGGTGCAGGCGGTGTTGGATGAAATCGCGCCGGCGGTCATCGGCCTCAACGCCGACGACCAGCGGCTGGTCGACCAGGCGCTGGTGGACCTTGACGGCACCCCCGACAAGTCGCGGCTGGGCGCCAACGCAATACTGGGGGTTTCGTTGGCGGTCGCCAAGGCCGCTGCCGATTCGGCTGAGCTACCGCTGTTTCGCTATCTGGGCGGGCCGAACGCGCACATCCTGCCGGTGCCGATGATGAACATCCTCAACGGCGGCGCGCACGCCGACACCGGGGTCGACGTTCAGGAGTTCATGGTTGCGCCGATCGGAGCGCCCAGTTTTTCTGAGGCCTTGCGCTGGGGTGCTGAGGTTTACCATGCGCTCAAGTCGGTGCTGAAAAAGCAGGGTCTTTCCACCGGCCTGGGCGACGAAGGCGGCTTCGCCCCCGACGTGGCCGGCACCAAAGCGGCGCTGGATTTGATCAGCGCGGCGATCGAGTCGGCGGGTCTGCGGCCCGGCGCGGACGTGGCGCTGGCTCTCGACGCCGCAGCCACCGAGTTCCACGCCGGCGCCGACGGCTACACGTTCGAAAACAAGACGCGCACGGCGGCGCAGATGACCGAGTTCTACCTCGACCTGCTCAACGCCTATCCGCTGGTATCTCTTGAAGACCCGCTGTCGGAAGACGACTGGGACGGCTGGGTGGCGTTGACAGCCTCGATTGGCGACCGAGTGCAAGTCGTCGGGGACGACATCTTTGTCACCAATCCCGAGCGTATCGAGGAGGGTATCGAAAAGGGTGTGGCAAATGCCGTGCTGGTCAAGGTGAACCAGATCGGGACGCTGACCGAGACGCTGGACTCGGTGGCGTTGGCCCACCACAGCGGATACCGCACGATGATCAGTCACCGCAGCGGTGAGACGGAGGACACCACGATCGCTGATCTCGCAGTGGCTGTCGGCTGTGGCCAAATCAAAACCGGCGCACCGGCCCGCAGTGAACGCGTCGCTAAGTACAACCAGCTGTTGCGGATCGAGGAAGCGCTCGGTGATGCCGCCCGCTACGCTGGCGACCTGGCGTTCCCCCGGTACGCGCCGGACGCGAAATAGCCTGGCAAGCAACGAGAAAACCTCTTGGATTCAGATGCCCGAGGGAAAACGACCGGACCCGAAGCCGCGTTCCCCGGCCTCGCGGCCGGGCAAGGCCGGGGAGGCGGCCGGGGGTCCGCGGCGCACGTCGCTGCGGGCCCGGGGTGCCCGCAATGTGCGCGCCCTGACTGAGCCGGTTGTCGAACCCATCAGGCGCTCCATCGCCGAGTCGGCCGCGCAGCGCTCTGAGCAGCGGCTTGGATTGACCGCGCGGCGGGCCGCGGTGCTGGCCGCGATTGTGTGCGTTCTAACGCTCACCATCGCCGGCCCGGTGCGCACCTACTTCGCGCAGCGCACCGAGATGAGCCAGTTGGCTGCGACGGAATCTGCCCTGCGCCGGCAGATCGCCGATCTCGAGCAGCAGAAGGCCAAGCTCGCGGACCCTGCATACATTGCCGCACAGGCGCGTGAGCGCCTCGGCTTCGTCAAGCCGGGTGACATTCCCTATCAGGTGCAGCTCCCGCCGACAGCGGCGTTGGCCGCGCAACCGCCATCCGAGGCGACGACTGCCAAATCCTCCGATCCTTGGTACACCGCGCTATGGCATACCATCGCCGACACCCCGCACGGCGCGCCCTCGCCCAGCCCTGCGGCGCCGTCACTGGCACCCGGGGCGTCCACCGCACCGGCCGGCCCCGCGTCACCCGGTGGTTGACCGTGCTGATCTGGAAACGGTGGCCCGCCAGCTCGGTCGCGAGCCCCGCGGTGTGCTTGAGATCGCCTACCGATGCCCCAACGGAGAACCTGGTGTGGTGAAAACGGCGCCGAAACTGCCTGACGGCACACGGTTTCCGACACTGTACTATCTGACGCACCCGGTGCTGACCGCCGCCGCGGGCAGGCTGGAATCCGCGGGGGTCATGCGTGAGATGACTGAGCGGTTGCGGCGCGACCCCGTACTGGCGGCCGCCTATCGCAAGGCCCACGAGTCGTATCTGGCCGAACGTGACGCCATCGAGCCGCTCGGAACGCGCATCTCGGCCGGCGGTATGCCCGACCGAGTCAAGTGCTTGCACGTGCTGATCGCGCATTCGCTGGCCAAGGGTCGGGGCGTCAATCCTCTCGGCGATGAGGCTCTGGCGATGCTGGCGGACGAGCCGGCCATGGCCGGAATCTTGGTGCCGGGGCAGTGGCGATGAGCCGTGCCGGCGCCGACGGTGACGATGCCACCGGGATTGGGGAGCAACGCACGTGAGCAGAGTCGCTGCGATCGACTGCGGCACCAACTCGATCAGGCTGCTGATCGCCGACACGGTCAACGGGCACCTGCGGGATGTGCACCGCGAAATGCGGATCGTGCGTCTGGGGCAGGGTGTTGATGCCACCGGCGAGTTCGCGGGCGACGCCCTGGCCCGGACGCGCACTGCGCTGCTCGACTACGCCCGCCTGTGCCGGGATTTGGGTGCCGAGCGGCTCCGGATGGTTGCCACGTCCGCCGCCCGCGACGTGGCCAACCGTGATGTCTTCTTCGCGATGACCGCTGACGTGTTGAGCGCGGTCGCACCGGGCGCGGTGGCGGAGGTGATCTCCGGCGCCGAGGAGGCCCAACTATCATTCCGCGGCGCTGTCAACGAACTAGATTCTGCCGGTGCACCTTTCGTTGTCGTCGACTTAGGCGGCGGCTCCACCGAGATCGTACTCGGCGGAGCCGATGGGGTGCGGGCGAGTTACTCGGCGGATATCGGTTGTGTGCGGCTCACCGAACGCTGTCTGCACTCTGACCCGCCCACCTCGGCCGAGCTAGCTTCAGCCCGCCGGGTAGTTCGTGAATGGCTCAGCGCAGCGCTGCGCACGGTGCCCGTCGAAGAGGCCCGCACCTGGGTGGGCGTGGCCGGCACGATGACCACGCTCGCCGCGCTGGCACAGAACATGACGACCTATGACTCGGCGGCCATACATCTTTCGCGAGTCGGCGACACCGAATTACAGGCGGTCTGCGACAGGCTGATCGGTATGAAACGAGCGCAGCGCGCCGCGCTGGGACCGATGCACGCGGGCCGTGCCGACGTGATCGGCGCCGGTGCCATCATCGTGCAAGAGCTGGCCCACGAACTGCGTCAGCGCGCCGGCATCACCGAGCTCACCGTCAGCGAACACGACATCCTCGACGGTATCGCGCTGTCAATCGCCGGGGTGTGACGATCAGCTGTGGGTTGTCAGTCCAAGGCGGGCACAACACGGGCCGCACGGAGCTTGCCGGCCCGGTTTCACGCTTCGAAGCGGTAACCCATCCCCGCTTCGGTCAAAAGATGTTTGGGATGAGAGGGGTCGTTTTCGAGTTTGCGCCGCAGCTGCGCCAGATACACACGCAGATAATGGGTTTCTTTGGCGTAGGCCGGGCCCCACACCTCCTTGAGGAGCTCCTCGCGGCCCACCAGCTTGCCGCGGTTGCGGGCCAGCACCTCGAGCATCCCCCATTCGGTCGGTGTCAGGTGAACGTCAACACCGTTTTTGGTGACCTTCTTGGCGGCCAAATCAACCGTGAATGAATCCGTTTCGATCACCGGCTGGTCGGTTTCAGCGGCGGCGGTGTAGCGACGCACCGCGGCGCGTAGCCGGGCCAAAAACTCGTCCATCCCGAACGGTTTGGTGACGTAGTCGTCGGCCCCGGCGTCGAGTGCCTCGACCTTATCCGCGGAGTCGGTACGCGCCGAGAGCACGATCACCGGCGCGGTCAGCCAGCCGCGCAGCCCGGCCAGCACGTCGATACCGGACATATCGGGCAGACCGAGATCGAGAATGACCACATCGGGGCGGTGTTCGGTGGCCGCGCGCAGCGCACCGGCGCCGGTGGCCGCGGTGATGACCTCATATCCGCGCACCGAGAGGTTGATCCGAAGCGCACGCAGGATGTGCGGCTCGTCGTCGATGACCAACACCCGAGTCACTTGCGCTGCTCCTCGCCGTCGCTGCGCTGTGCATCGGTGCCGGCGCGGGTCATCGGTTCCCCTGTGGGGCAGCCAAATCCACCACCACGGTGAGTCCGCCCCCGGGTGTGTCGGTCGCCTGGATGGTGCCGCCCATCGCTTCGACGAAACCACGTGCCACCGACAATCCGAGGCCCGCGCCGGCGGTGTTGTCCTGATCGCCGAGCCGCTGAAACGCTTCGAAGAGCTGTTCCTCGGTGCCGCGCGGGACGCCGCGGCCCTCGTCGATGACGTTGATCAGCACCCGATCGCCCACCCGACCGGCGTTGACGCGGACAATAGAGTCCGGTGCGTAGCGCAGTGCGTTATCGATCAGATTGGCCAGCACCCGTTCCAGCAGCCCGGGATCGGCCAGCACCACCGCGCCGCCGACGTCGACCTTGACGCGGTCGATACCGGACTGGAAAAACCCGGTGGCGCCGCGGCCGATGCTGACCAGCGCGCGTTGCACCGTTTCTTCCAGGTAGACGAGTTGCAGTTGCGGGCGGACCACGCCCGCTGCCAGCCGTGACGAATCGAGCAGGTTACCCACCAACGCGGTGAGCTGGTCGATCGACTCTTCGATGGTGGCGAGCAACTCGGCGGTGTCTTCGGCGGAGAAGTCGATGTCCTCGGCGCGCAGACTCGATACCGCAACCTTGGCGGCCGCCAGCGGAGTACGCAGGTCATGGCTGACCGCGGACAGCAGCGACCGGCGCAGCTTGTCGGCCTGTCCGATCGCCTCGGCCCGGCTGGCCTCCTCGGCCAGTTCGCGCTGCCGGACCAGGCCCGCGGCCTGCTTAGCCACCGCGGACAGTACCCGGCGGTCACGGGCCGGCAACGTCTTACCGGCCATCAGCATCCAGAACTCGTCGTCGCCGACCTCGATTGCAGTGTCTGCACGATCAACTGTTGTGCAAGGGTTTTCGCCGACACTGGCGACGACGTGGCTGCCGTCGGCAGTTTCACGCAGCATGCTGACCGCGCGTTGGGAGTAAGTCTCACGCACCCGTTCGAGCAGTGTCTCCAGGTCCGCGCCGCGCAGTACTGACCCGGCGAACAGTGTCAGCAGTTCGGCTTCCTGGGTCGCGCGTCCGGCTTCCCGGGCACGTTTGGCGGCGCCGTCGACGAGAACCGCGACCGCGATTGCGACCACCAGAAGCACTAGTTCGGTGACGGCGGCGTCGGGTTCGGCGATGGTGAAGGTGTGCCGCGGATCGGTGAGGAAATAGTTCAGCAGCAGGCTGGATAACACCGCCGACAGGGCGGCGGGGGCGACGCCGCCGAGCAAGGCCACCAGCAGCACTCCGACGAAGAACAGCGCGCTTTCTCCGCTGGTGTTCAGCAGCGGGTCCAGAAAGGCCAGGGTTACTGCGCAGAGTGCGGACGGGACGACAATCGCCGCCAGCCAGGACGCCGCTCGGCGTTGGCGAGGTGAGATTGACCCTGCCTGAAAACCCCGTTTGGACTCCTCATGGGTCACGATGTGCACGTCGATCTTGCCGGACCGCTGCACCACGGTGGCGCCGATACCTTCGTCGAAGATGCGTGCCCACCGCGAACGCCGTGAGGTGCCGATCACGAGCTGGGTGGCGTTCATCTCGCGGGCGAAATCCAGCAGAGCCGTGGGTACGTCGTCGCCGACCACAATGTGCAGGGACGCGTTCAGACTGTTCGCCAGCTCGCGGATTTTGCCCATCCGCGCCGCGGGGACACCGGAGAGTCCGTCGCCGCGTAACACGTGCACGACCATCAGCTCAGCGCTGGCCTTAGACGCGATGCGGGACGCTCGCCGTACCAGTGTCTCTGACTCCGGTCCGCCGGTGACCGCCACCACGACCCGTTCGCGGGCCTCCCAGGTGTCGGTGATTTTTTTGTCCGCACGGTATTTGGCCAGCGCCGTGTCGACCTGGTCGGCCAGCCACAGCAGCGCTAATTCCCTTAGGGCCGTCAGGTTTCCGCTGCGGAAGTAGTTAGAGAGCGCAGCGTCGATCTTTTCGGGTGCGTAGACATTTCCATGGGATAGCCTGCGGCGCAAAGCTTCCGGTGTGATGTCGATAAGTTCGACTTGAGACGCTTGCCGTACGACCGAATCAGGCACCGTTTCCCGTTGCTCAATCCCGGTGATTTGGGTGACGACGTCGTTGAGGCTCTCCAGATGCTGGATGTTCACGGTGGAGATCACGGTGATGCCCGCGTCGAGAAGCTCTTCGACGTCTTGCCAGCGTTTGTGGTTTTTGCTACCGGGGACGTTGGTGTGGGCGAGTTCATCGACCAGGACCACTTGCGGACGGCGCGCCAGCACCGCCGCGACATCCAGTTCGGGAAAGCGGCTGCCACGGTATTCGATGTAGCGGGGCGGGATGACCTCGATACCGTCGAGCAGTTCGGCGGTTTTGCGGCGACCGTGGGTCTCCACCACACCCGCCACCACATCGGTGCCGCGTTCCAGCCGCCGATGTGCTTCGCCGAGCATGGCGTAGGTTTTGCCGACACCGGGGGCTGCGCCGAGGTAGATGCGCAGCTCCCCGCGTTTACGCGGGTGGTCGACAGAGCTCACGTGAACATCATCCACCACGCGCGGGTTAGCTGGCGGTTGGATACTTCTGGTCGAGGGCCAGGTTGAGCGCTAATACGTTTACCCGGGGTTCCCCGAGGAAGCCCAGGTCGCGGCCATGTTGGACCTGCCGCACCAGATCACGGACCTGATCGGGAGTGATGTGGCGGGCGGCGGCGACCCTGGCGACCTGGATCTCGGCGTAGGCCGGGGAAATGTCGGGGTCCAGGCCGCTGCCGCTTGCGGTGACGGCATCGGGCGGCACCGCCGGTGGTTGGGTTGTTATGCCCTCGACGGGCACGATCTGGCCGAGGGCATAGTTTTCGCCGTAGCGTGCGCACTCGACGGGAACGCCCTCGTAGCTGAGCAGAAACGGCCGGGGGGTGGTGGTGCAGGGCTCGTTGACGCTGATGACGCGGGTCGGATGCACCACAGTGCCGTGCGCGTCACGCGGGCCGATCACCGACAGCACGGCGCCGACCCCGCCCGGGGTGCAGAACGGCCGCGAGCCGTTGACATGCTCGAGGTCACCGACGGCCTTACTGCGCGAACACACCTGGGTGAGCAGGCTCGGCTTGAATCCGGCGTCGGCCGGTGTGGCGCCGGCTGCCAGCTTGGCCGGGTCGGCGGGGATGTCGACGATGCTTTCCGGCCCGAGGTTGCTGGCACCGCTTGTCAGCGGGTCATAGCCGACTGCTGAGGGCCGGGGCTGAAAATACTGCGCCAGGGGGCGGCCGGCGCGGTCGGTGAATGGCTGGGCGATCAGCCTGCTGCCGACCGGGTTGCCCGCGGCGCTGGCGAGAGAGCCTTCGGCGTGCGAATGCAGGCCGGGCAACTGGGCGATTAGCCAGATCAGTATCGGATACCCGGCGCCGAGGATGACGGTGAGGACAACGAGCGCGCGCAGCGCCGCCCAGTGCTGGCGCAATAGGCCGGTGCGGTTCATCTCACGACATCCCGGGAAGCAGTTGAATCAGTAGGTCGATGAGTTTGATGCCGATGAACGGGGTGATGATGCCGCCTAATCCGTAGCGGTAAAGGTTGCGGCTGAGCAGTTTCGACGCGCTGGCGGGTGTGTAGCGCACACCGCGCAAGGCCAGCGGAATCAGCGCAGCGATCACCAGTGCGTTGAAGATGACCGCCGACAGAATCGCTGACTGCGGGCTGTGCAACCGCATCACGTTCAGTAGGTCCAGACCCGGGAACAGCGCCACAAACATCGCCGGGATGATCGCGAAATACTTGGCGATGTCGTTGGCGATGGAGAAGGTCGTCAGCGCCCCGCGGGTGATCAGCAGCTGTTTGCCGATCTCGACGATCTCGATCAGTTTGGTGGGGTCGGAGTCCAAGTCCACCATGTTGCCGGCCTCTTTGGCTGCGGTGGTGCCGGTGTTCATCGCCACACCGACGTCGGCCTGCGCCAGCGCAGGAGCATCGTTGGTGCCGTCGCCGGTCATCGCGACGAGCCGGCCGCCTGCCTGCTCACGTTTGATCAGCATCAGCTTGTCTTCGGGGGTGGCTTCGGCGAGGAAGTCGTCGACACCAGCCTCGTCCGCGATCGCCTTGGCGGTCAGCGGATTGTCACCGGTGATCATCACCGTGCGAATACCCATGCGACGCATGGCGGCGAACCGGTCGCGCATGCCGCGTTTGACGACGTCTTTGAGATGGATCACGCCGAGCACTTCCGCCTTTTGCCCGTCGGCGTCCGCGCTGACTCGGCCCACGACAAGCGGGGTCCCGCCGGCGGCGCTGATGCCGTCCACGATCCGGCCGAGCGCGGTGGGCACAATACCGCCGTGGCTGCGCACCCACTCGGCGACCGCGTTGGCGGCACCCTTGCGCAGTCGGCGGCCGTCGATGTCGACACCGGACATCCGGGTGGTGGCAGAAAATGCCACCCAGGACGCGTCGGTCAGCTCCCCGGGTTCTCGCGCCCGTATCCCGTAGGTTTCTTTGGCATACACCACCACCGACCGGCCTTCCGGTGTTTCGTCGGCCAGGCTGGCCAGCTGAGCGGTGTCGGCGAGCTCCTCGGGGGTGACCCCGCCGACCGGGATGAACTCCGCCGCCTGCCGGCTGCCGAGCGTGATCGTTCCGGTCTTGTCCAGCAACAAGGTGTTGACATCCCCGGCGGCCTCGACGGCGCGTCCGGACATGGCCAGCACGTTGCGCTGGACCAGCCGGTCCATCCCGGCGATGCCAATAGCCGACAGCAGCGCACCGATCGTGGTGGGAATCAGGCATACCAGCAGCGCTACCAAGACGATCCCGGCGACTCCGTCACCGCCGAGGGCCACCGTATCGGGCACGCCCGGATTGTCGGCCTTGGAGTAGATCGCCAGCGGCTGCAGGGTTGCCACCGCGAACACGAAGATGAGGCTCAACGCCGCCAGCAGGATGTTGAGCGCGATCTCGTTCGGCGTCTTTTGCCGATTGGCGCCCTCGACTAGGGCGATCATCCGGTCCACAAAGCTTTGGCCGGGCTTTTGGGTGATCTTGACCACGATACGGTCCGAGAGCACGATCGTCCCGCCGGTCACCGCTGAGCGATCGCCACCGGATTCGCGGATCACCGGCGCCGATTCGCCGGTGATAGCCGATTCATCTACCGACGCAATACCTTCCACCACGTCGCCGTCGCCGGGGATGATTTGGCCGGCTTCGACCACGACGATATCGCCTTGCTGCAACAGCGACGCGGGGACCTGCTCCTCAACACCGGGGGCACCGGGCGACCAATCGCGCAGGCGGCGTGCGATGGTGTCGGCCTTCGCTTTTCGCAGCGTGTCGGCCTGTGCCTTGCCTCGCCCTTCGGCGACCGCCTCGGCCAGGTTGGCGAACAGCACTGTCAGCCATAACCAGAACACCACGAGCCAGCCAAACCAGCTGGGCTTGCCCACCGCCAATATGGTCGACCACACCGCGCCGACCTCGACGATGAACATTACCGGGTTGCGCCACAGGGTGCGCGGATCGAGTTTGCGCAGCGCAGCAGGCAGCGACCGGAACACCATCGCGGGATCGAGCAAACCACCGCGCACCGGCTCAGCTACGGAATCCTGTGTGGTCGCACGCATATCAGTGAACCCCTTCAGCCAGAGGTCCCAGCGCCAGCGCGGGCAGAAAAGTCAGGGCGACCAGGATAGCGGTGACCGCGACAACCAGGCCCACGAACTGAGGTTTGTGGGTGGGCAGCGTGCCGAGGGACACCGGCGCCCGGCCCTGACGGGCCAGCGAACCAGCCAGCGCCAGCACCAGGATCATCGGCACGAAGCGGCCCAGCAGCATCGCCAGGCCCAGGGCGGTGTTATACCACACGGTGTTGCCCGCCAAACCCGCGAACGCTGAGCCGTTGTTGTTCGCCGGGGAGGTGAACGCATAAAGCACTTCGGACAAGCCGTGCGGTCCGGTATTGAGCATGGCGGCGCGTTCACCCGGCAGCGCCATCGCGATCGCGGTGCCCAGCAGCACAATTAGCGGGGTGACCAGGAAATAGCTTGCTGCGAGCTTGATCTCGCGCGCAGCGATTTTCTTACCGAGGTATTCGGGTGTGCGCCCGACCATTAACCCGGCAACAAATACGGTGATCACTGCCAAGATGAGCATGCCGTAGAGGCCCGAACCGACACCACCCGGCGCGACCTCGCCCAGCTGCATGTTGAACATGGTCATCAGCCCGCCCAGGCTGGTGTAGGAGTCGTGAGACGAGTCGACGGCGCCGGTGGACGTCAGCGTGGTCGCATCGGCGAAAACCGCGGAATTGGCAACCCCGAAGCGCTGTTCGACTCCTTCCAGCGCCGCGCCCGCTGCCGTGGGTACGGTGCCGTGGTGGCGCACCTGAAACAGCGTGATCAGGGTGAGGCTGATGGCGGCCATGACCCCCATCACCGCGACGATCGCATATCCCTGTTTGGTGTTGCCCACCATCCGCCCGAAGGTGCGCGGCAGCGAAAAGCCGATCACCAGAATCAGAAAAACCTCCACCCAGTTGGTCCACGGGGTGGGATTCTCGAACGGGTGCGCGGAGTTGGCGTTGTAAAATCCGCCGCCGTTAGTGCCGAGCTCTTTGATCACCTCCTGACTGGCCACCGGTCCACCGGTGATTATCTGGCGAGAACCCGCCAGCGTGTGGACAACCTGGTCGTTCAGGTGGAAGTTCTGGACGACGCCGCCGGCGATCAAAACGACCGCGCCTAGGCACGCGATAGGCAACAGGATGCGCAGCGTGCCGCGCACCAGATCCACCCAGAAGTTGCCGAGTTCGATGCTGTGTTGCCGGGCGAAACCGCGTACGAAGGCGACAGCAACCGCCATACCGACCGCGGCGGACGCGAAGTTCTGCACCGCCAGGCCGGCCATCTGCACCAGATAGCCCTGTGTGGATTCCCCGGCGTAGTTCTGCCAATTGGTGTTCGTCACGAAGCTGACGGCGGTGTTCCAGGCCAACGCCGCAGTCATCGGTGTCGCCGGATGATGCAAGTGCAGCGGGAGCCACTGCTGCACAAGCTGCATAGTGAACAAGAACACGATGCCGACCGCGGAAAACGCCAAAACGCTCCGGGCATAGGCAGTCCAGGTCTGCTCAGAGCTTGGGTTGGCGCCGATCAGTCTGTAGATGAGAATCTCTGTGCGCGAGTGCTTTTGGGAACTATAGACACGGTACATGTAATCGCCCAGCGGTACATGCACAACGGCTAGCGCCACCGCAAGCACCGCAAAAAACACAAATTGGGCTGCTGTGCTACTCACTAGAACTTTTCCGCTGCCAGTAACGCGGCCACAAGCAGCAGGGTAACCAGAACGGCCAGCGCCAGCCCGATCGCATTAACGATAGTCACAGCCTCTCCATCAACTTCAAGCTGACGTGGAGCAGCGCAAACACCATCATCGTCAACAGCAGATACGCCATCACCGACATATCTAGCCTCCGTTCACGACCGGTCGACCCTCGCAAGACGTACAGACACCGTCAGCACGACCTTGGCGAGCTGCACTGCAACGACATTAAGTCGGAAGGGGAGCCGGTGGGAGCTTCGTTGACGTTTTCTTTACGGGTCGAGCTGCCGCTTTTATGGGGATTCTCTGGCTAACCCCGTGATCGGGGCAGAAAGCCTCAGCGTTGCTGCTCGATCATGGGCAGCCGGACGCGGAAAACAGTCTGCCCCTCATCACTCTCGGCTGTTACGCACCCATTGTGTGCTTTCACGATTGACGCCACGATGGCCAGTCCCAAGCCGTTGCCCGAACTGTCGGATCGAGACGTGTCCGCACGCACGAATCGCTCGAAGAGGTGCGGAAGCAGGTCGGGGTCGATGCCGGGCCCGTCGTCGGCCACTGTCAATTCGGCGTAGGGCGGGTCAGTGCCATTCCGGTGGCGAGCGATCGCCGTAGTCACCGTGACGCCGGCCGGAGTATGCACCCGCGCATTGCTCAGCAAGTTGGTGACGAGTTGGTACAGTCGGTCCCGGTCCCCCCGTACCCACACGGGATCGACCGGTAAACTTTTGATCCAGCGATGTGTAGGCGCCGCGACCGCTGCGTCATTCACGGCGTGCAGGACCAGATCAGTCAGGTCGACATCGTCGGATTGCAGGTCTTCGCCTTCGCCCAGGCGTGACAACAGCAGCAGCTCCTCGACCAGCGATGTCATGCGCCGCGCTTCCGATTCGATGCGGGCCAGCGCGTATTCGGTGGTCGGCGGCAGCGCAGCGCTGTCTTGTCGGGTCAGCTCGGCGTAGCCTTGAATCGCGGCCAAAGGGGTGCGCAGCTCGTGGCTGGCGTCAGTGATGAACTGCCGCATCCGCCGGTCGGATTCGGCGCGATGCGCCAGTGCGCTGTCCACGTTGTCCAACAGCCGATTCAACGTATTACCAACGATTCCGACTTCGGTGTCTGGATCGGTGTCCTGCGGCCGCACTCGGGCGGTGATCCGATGGTCGCCACCGGTCAGGGGCATGCTGGCGACCTCCGTTGCTGTCGCAGCAACACGACGCAGCGGGCGCAGCGCATAGCGAACCACCGAAATTGTGAGCGCTGCCGTAATCAGCAATGCAGCCACGAAAAGTGCTGTAGCGCTGACTATTCTACGTGACACGGTTCGGTTTGCGAGTTCCAGCGACACGCCAACCACAAGGCGGTCGTCATGGACGGCGCGGCTGGCGACGCGGTACGGGCCCAGGCTGCCCAGTTCCTCGGTGCGGGGCGGACCGTCGTGCCAGGGTTGCGCTTGCAGAGCGCGAACCGCATCGTCGGGAGCGGGCTTCGGCTCATCTTGGGAGAAGACCGCCGACGCGATCACCACACCGTTGTGCAGCACCGCGATGACGTTGCCCTCGTTCTGACCGGTAAATCCCAGCAGTGCCTGCCGAAGGCTCAGTGCGCCGGTGCGTGCCGCCGGGCTTTCACGGAATCTGGCGTACGAGCGGTCCAGCGCAGCCAGCGATTCGGAAACCTCCGCGTCGCTCATCGCGGTGACATACTCGCGCAAGCTTACCACGGATACCACACACATCGCCGCCAACACCACGCTGACGACAGCTAACACGCCCAGCAACAACTGTCGGCGCAAAGTTTTCGGTCGCCAGCATACCGGGGTGCCTGCGCGTGTCATTCCGCCGGTCGTATCATGTACCCGACGCCGCGCACCGTGTGGATCATTGGCGCCCAGTCGGCGTCAATCTTCTTGCGCAGATACGAGATGTAAAGATCGACAATGCTGGTACGTCCGGCAAAATCGTAGTTCCACACTCGGTCCAGGATCTCGGCGCGGCTCAGCGCCCGGCGCGGATGCCGCATCAGGAAGCGCAGAAGTTCGAACTCGGTTGCGGTGAGCGACACGCGCCTACCAGCGCGCCTGACTTCCCGGCTCGCGCTATCCAACGTGAGGTCGCCGACTTTGAGGGTCTCGTCGGCGGGTGGGGCCAGATGACCGGAACGGCGCAGCAATCCGCGCAGCCGGGCCACGAGTTCTTCCAGGCTGAACGGCTTGGTCATGTAATCGTCGGCACCTGCGGTTAGGCCGGTGACCCGGTCCAACACCGAATCACGGGCGGTGAGGAACAGAGTGGGTGTGTAGGAGTCGGATTCACGAACGCGGTCCAGGATCTCCAGTCCGTCCAGATCCGGGAGCATGATGTCAAGGACGAGCACATCGGGGCCGGTCTCGTCGAATTTGGCGAGGGCTTGCCGCCCGTTGTGGGCGACGTCGACAGCCCAACCCTCGTAGCGCAGGGCCATCGTAACCAGGCTGGTCAGTGCTGGCTCGTCGTCGACCAGCAAGACCCGTATCGGCGAACCATCGGGACGGCTGATGCGGGGCAACTGGCCGAGGATGGCCGGACGCGGGCGCTGATCACGTGCATATCCCGACGTTGCGGTCATGTTCCTACATTCTCCCGAGTGCATATCTGGTTGTCACGGGTTTCATAGCGTTTTCAAATGTTGCTCCTGCTGGTGGCGCATGCGTCCAGTGCCAGATATGCGGTTTCTATGCGTCACGCCGGAATCCTTGGCAGAGATCAGAACGAAAAATAGTGTGAGTCAGTGTAATTGCTGAGAATTACCAGTCCGCAATCGTTTCGTTGACAAGCTGATAGCTTGTGCACGAACAACATTCGTCTACTTCGATCACAGGGAAAACGCAGTAGCGATGAGTTCGATATTTCGGTGGCAGGCCAGCGGTGGCGACAAGCAGTGATGCGTAAAAGACCTGAGAGCCAATGCTATTCGTGACATTTTTGCTGCCCTCGGGTCCGGGAATGCAACGAGTTGTCAGCGGCCCGGCAGGGAATCGGGTTTGCGACGTGCGTCACAGATGCGGCCACCGGACCGCTTAAGCGATCACGGCGACTGAAACAGGAGGTCAAGAGAAATGGATTTCGGTGCATTACCTCCGGAGATCAACTCTGCGCGGATGTACGCCGGCCCGGGTGTGGAGCCGATGCTGGCAGCCGCGGCGGCCTGGGACGACCTCGCCGCCGGCCTGTACTCGGCGGCGGTCTCGTCCCGGTCGGTGATTACCGCACTGGTGGACAGGACCTGGCAGGGCGCGGCGGCGTCGACGATGGCCGCTGCGGCGGCGCCCTATGTGAGCTGGATAACCGCCACCGCCGCCCACTGCGAGCAGGTGGCGAATCACGCCAGGGCGGCCGCAAGTGCTTTCGAGACGGCTTTCGCCATGACTGTGCCGCCGCCGGTGGTCGCGGCCAACCGCGCGCAGCTGACGGCATTGGTGGCGACAAACATTCTGGGGCAGAATGCCCCGGCAATCGCGGTCACCGAGGCGCAATACGGCGAAATGTGGGCCCAAGACGCCGCCGCTATGTACGGGTATGCCAGCAACTCGGCAGCAGCCGCGACATTGCCACCGTTCACTTCGCCGCAGCCCGCTGCTCACCGCAGTGGGTTGGCCGGACAGGCCGTCGCCGTGGCTGGAGCCGCCGGTGCCGCGACTGGCACTCGCACGCACACGGCAATCCCGGCTGTATCCGCGATACCCCGGGCCCTGCAGGGACTGTCGTCTCCCGCTGCGCCTACTGCGGGACTATCGCAGTCGCTGGTGTCGTCGGGGGCTTCCTGCGCCGGATATGCACCGGCCGGCGTACTACCGGGGCTCACCGGGGCATCGGGTAAAAGCGCCCTCAAAAGCGCCGGGAAGGGCGCCGCTGCGGGTGCGGCCTTGTCATCACCGCTGGCGGCCGCGTCCAGTGGGCAGTCGATCGGCCTGGCCGAGGACACCGCGGGCTTCGGCATGGATGCGGCAGGCTTCGCCGGACTCGACGGGGGCGGTGTCGGTCTGGACACGATCGGTGTCGGGCTTGAGTTGTTGGGCGCCGACGAGCTGACCGAATCCGGTGGGCTGGGGCCGCTGGGAGTCGTGCCGCCGGGGGTAGGCGGGGGAGTCGGGTTAGCACCCTTGGGTGGCTTGGGTGCTGCCGCGGCGCACATGGGGCAGGCAGGTTCGCTGGGCATCATGTCAGTGCCGCAGGGCTGGGGCGAACTGCTTTCGGCAGCGACGATGGGCCCGGCGAGCGCGATGCCCTTACCGCCCGGTGGTCTCGGGGCCGTCTCCGCGGCAGCGGCAGGCAAGTCGAGCATTCCCACCATGTCGATACCGGGTCTGGCCGGCCGTGAGGTCGTTGGGGGCGTTCCTCAAATCGGGTTTCGTCCCAGAGTGATCGGCCATTCGGTGTCCACCGGGTAACGAGTTCTAGTGATCAGCACACACACCATGGCCGCACCCCGTCGGGGTGCGGCCATGGTGTGTGGCTTGGTCAGGCCCAGCTGGAGCCGACGGCGGCGTCGGTGTCGGCCATATTGGAGCCGGCGGTCTGCACCTTGGCACCATGGGCATTGGCCTGCTCGTAGATCACCTGAAAGTTGCGACCCAACTCGGTGATGAACTGCTGGCAAGCCGCCGAACCGGCACCACCCCAAAAATCCCCAGCCGCAAGCACATCACGCACAATCGCCTGATGCTCAGCCTCCAACGCCATCGCCTGAGCACGAATCGTGGCGCCATGCGCATCCACATCACCAAACTGATAATTAATCGTCATAACCCAAAACTCCTCTGCCCTAGCTGCTCAACAACTGCTGAGAGGCCTGCTCCTGAGCCTCATAATTATTCGCGTCACGAATCAGCCCATCACGCACCCCATGCAACATATTCACAATGTTGCGAAACGCCTGATGCATCTGACCCATCGTGTCATACGACGTCATCTGCGCGGTCCCGCTCCACCCGGCACCGGCAATATTCTGCGACGACGCCCACATCTTGCGGGCCTCATCCTCCACCGTCTGAGCGTGCACATCAAAACGCCCAGCCATCGCCCGCATCTGATGCGGATCCGTCATAAAACGCGCAGGCACCCTACTCACTCCTTTACTTGTTCGGGGTTGGCGAGCGGCTACTGTGATACCGGGACACTACGACACGATGGTAAACGGTTGGCGTCTAAGAGGTGGCGTAATTTCTTTTTTCAGTGTGTTTCCGTGCGCGGTCCTGGCTGTCATCCGGCAGCCACGGGGCGTGCCATCACTGTCGGCTTGAAACCGTATCGCGGCGCGCCGAAGCCGAAGTTGCGGTTGCCCATACCGCCCGTCGGTATACCGGGCGGCATGGCCGCCAGGTGGGTTTCGGGGGCCGCAGCCCAGCCGGTGCCTTGTGACGCGGAAGCCGCGGCACTTGCCGGGGTTGTCGCGGCCCAACTCGGCGGTACCGTCAGTGCCCCGACCATCGACGCGTGGCCTATCCCGGCGCTCACCGCCGAAGTGCTGGCGCTGGCCGAACCGGCCGCACCGCCTCCCAGCGCGCCCAGGGCGCTGAGCGGACCGCTGGGAGCGAGCAAGGCCCCAAGGCCGCCGCCGAGAGGTCCGACCGGACCGCCGGCCGCGTTTCCACCCGGCCCGGCGAAGTAACCAATCATGTTCGGGATCAACGTCGACGGTATATACATCATGGCTGTTGCGCTTCCGGAGGAAAGGCCGTTCAAAACCACCGACGGGTAGTCCGTCGACGCGCTGGCAGATCCCAGAGCTGCCAGGATCGCGCCGATACCGCCCAGCCTCGATGACGCCGGGGCAGTGGATGACGCCGGCGATGACATGCTCTGCAGCACGCTGGGTAGTGTCGACATGAATTGCGCGATGTGAGTTTGGGTTTGAGCACCCCCCGCGCTGGCGGCGGCCTGGGCAACCACGGCGGCTTGCCCGGCGATCCCAACCGGGTTGGTGGTTTGTGTTGGGGAGGTGAATGGCGTCAACTGCGAGGCGGTGGCCGAACTCGCGGCGTAACCGTACATGGCCGCGGCATCCTGGGCCCACATCTCGGCGTAGTGGGCCTCGGTGGCCATAATCGCCGGCGTGTTTTGGCCCAGGAAATTCGTCGCGACCAACGCCGCCAGCTGAGCGCGGTTCGCCGCGACAACTGACGGCGGGACTGTCATCGCAAACGCTGCCTCGTATGCGGCCGCTGCAGCGGTGGCCTGGGTGGCCGCTTTCTGCGCTTGCGCAGCGGTGGTGCTCATCCAGGCCACATAGGGGGCGGCCGCGGCGGCCATCGACACCGATGCTGGGCCCAGCCACTCTTCGCCAGTCAGCCCGGAGATCACAGACTGGTAACCCGTTGCCGCCGAGGCTAACTCAGCAGCCAGGCTGTTCCAGGCCGAGGCCGCCACCATCATCGGCGCCGCTCCCGGACCGGCGTACATGCGCGCAGAGTTGACCTCTGGGGGTAGTGCTCCGAAATCCATTGTTTTCAGCCTTTTTAACGTGTTGTAGCGGCGTTAGCGGCCTCGGTGACCGCATACGAACCGGCGCTGGCGCCCAAGGTGTTGACGAACATCTCGTGAATTGCCGCGGCTTGGCTACAGACCGCCTGGTACATGTGAGCGTGTGCAACGAATTGCGCTGCCGTCAACGCTGATACCTCGTCTGCGGCAGCGGGAACCACGCCGGTCGTTGGTGCAGCCGCAGCGGCGTTTTGGGCCGCCATCGCCGAGCCGATTCCCTGTAAGCTGCCTGCCGCTGCTGTCAGCGCCTCAGGCTGTGTGGTGACAAACGACATCAAACCCTCCTGAAAACCAAGCGACCCCACCGCAGACCTGGTCGCTACGGTGCTGTCGCACGAGAGATGGCACGGTTCCCACTGTGACGCGGGGGCAACCCGAAGTGATAGGTCATTAACCGCTTTTTAACAACAGGTGCCGATATTTAACACAGTGATGTCGTCTTAATCTGGCTCTCGCGTCGAAAGGCCTCGTCTGTCGAACCACGAATGTTGATGCGCCGGCGGGCGCGTCGAGGGTGCCAGGGCCGCAGTCGACTCAAGCGCCGCTCGCAGCTCCCGAGCACCGAGCACCCGGCACGGCTGTTCTAATCGCCGCCGCACCGTACCGGTGGCGAGCGGGCACCGGCGGGCCCGGCGCTCCTCGATGTGGTCGGCATCATCGGGTGCGGTTCCGGCAAGCTCGACGGAACGCGAAGGTCGGCAGTGTTTTTCACATCACATGGAACTCGGATGCAGTCAGCTACCCGTCGTGAAAAGCTGAAGGGGTTGTTGAGCAAGCGATTTAGGTTTCGCCGAGGAAGACGTGCGACGCAGCACGCCGGATCACGCCGACTGTGCAGCGCTCCCTGAGACCGGGCAGCCCGGTCCGCTTTGACGCAGGGGCGCCGAGCTTCGCCATGCGCCGGCGATGAGCTGCGCGCCGCGCTGATCTGCGCCATGCACCAGTGACACGGAGCGAAACCGGCTCCCGGCTGGGCGAACAGCAGTGTGTCGAAGAGTAAGGACTCGAGGCAGCACTGCGGCGGCGGCTCGGCACACTACATCCAACCCGTCCAACCCGAACTGGGTTGCGGCCGGATCGGTGTGCGCGACATTTAACTACCCGGCGCGTCAGCTGATCCGGCTGGACGCACCGCACGGGCCGGCACACACGACACTGTCAGCACGGCTCGGGCCACCCTCGGTCCGGGGGGTCAGCTGCCGATGACCTGTCTCGTATCGTGCCCCGGCGCGGCCGCCTCCAGCGGTGCGGCCAGTCGCGGCCCCTGCTTCAGGGTTCGACGTGACGGCAGCGGGTGAGCGGCCGTCACGTCACACCAAGACTTTTTTGGGCATGATCGTGGGCTTGAACCCGTATCGGGGAGTTCCGAAGCCGAAACCTCCCCGCCCTGCTGACGGCGGCGATGACATTCCGGCCGGCACGCCAGCCACCGAGGTGCCTTCGTCGGCGGCCGCGGTCCAGCCGGTGCCTGCCAGCGTGACGGCGCCGGTGCCGCCCGGCGCCGCTGCAGACCAGCTTGCCGGCACCGACAGCCCGCCCAGTGCGGGAGCCGAGCCCATGGCGGCCAGCACCGGAGAGTCGACGAAACCGGCAGCGCCCGCCGGGCCGGCCGCGCTTGCCAGCACCATTCCGCCACTCAGACCGGCCCCGTCCAGGGGGGTGACGTCGGAGACAGTGAACCCCGCTGGCGCGGCGGCAATGAAATGTCCGAGGAGCGGGAATGTCGCTGTCATCATGGCGACGTTCCAGGCCAGAGTGACTCCCACGTTGTAGATGACATTGGAAACGAACGGAATACCAAGAAAATTGTTGATCGCGTTTGCCATGGCCCCGATCGGGGATGATTCGACAGCCGATGCGAGCGGGGAGGCAAGGCTTTCCACTGCACTGGGCAGTTCGGAGATCAGCCCGATCAACCCGGTTTGATTGCTGGTGGCGCTGGCAGCGGCGTGTGTGACGGCGGCGGCTTGCCCAGCGAGACCGGCAGGATTGGTGACATGGTTCGGGGAGGTGAGCGGCGTCAGTTTCCCGGCGGCGGCTGAGGAGGCCGCGTAGCCGTACATGGCGGCAGCGTCCTGGGCCCACATCTCGCCGTATTGGGCTTCGGTGGCCGCGATCGCAGGAGTGTTTTGGCCCAGGAAGTTGGTGGCCACCAGGGCGGCCAGCTGAGCGCGGTTTGCCGCGATCACCGCCGGGGGCACCGTCATCGCGAACGCGGACTCGTAGGCTGCTGCCGACGCGGCGGCTTGCCCGGCGGCGTGCTGAACCTGCGCGGCCGTGGATGTCATCCACGCGATATACGGTGCGGCCGCGGTGGCCATCGATGTCGACGCCGGGCCCAGCCATTCCTCCCCGCTCAGTTCTGCGAGCACCGATTGGTACGAGTCCGCCGCCGTCGCCAACTCGTCGGCCAGGCTGGTCCAGGCCGACGCAGCAGCCATCAGCGGGCCCGACCCGGGACCGGAGTAGATGAGAGCGGAGTTCACCTCGGGTGGTAGCGCTGCGAAATCCATGGGGTCGATGTGCTCCTCGTTACGTTTGCTGGTGATCGGCTGGCCGCTAGACGACCGCCGGTTTGGGCATGACCGTGGGTTTGACGCCATAGCGCGGCGTGCCGAAGCCCAAGCCGCCACGGCCGGCCGACGGCACTGACGGCATGCTGGTCGGCATGGTCGCCACCGGGGCGGCGTGCGGCGCGGCAGTGGTCCAGCCGGCGCCCACCAATGTCGCCGGGGCGGGGCTCGGCGCCGGGACAGCCTCGGCGGCCCAGCTCGGTGGTACCGACAACCCCCCGATCGCTGACGCCTGGCCGACACCTGCCAACACCGGCATCGCACCGGGGCCACCTGACCCGGCCGAAGCGGCCGGCCCCACAGCACCCGCCAGCAGCGTTCCGTCCAGTCCCGTAGCGCCGGCCACGCCGCCGATCTCCTCACTTTCCCCGGCGAGGGCGGTAAGAAGGCCGCCACCGCCCAGCGCGATGACGTCGGAATACGCGGAGGCAAAATTCCCCATCTCGCTCATCACCACAGAGGTCATCGCACCCGAGGGACCCAGGGGCCCGGTATTACCAAGGAACCCGGTGAAGGCGCTCCAGGCCGCCGAAATTGCGCTGGACGGCGAGCCGGACCCGGTCAGCCCGCCCAGGATTCCGCCGAGCCCAGACAAGCCCGACCCGGCCGCCGCAGAGTTAGCCGCCTCGGTGGTCTCGTAGGACGCGGCGCTGACACCCAGAGTGTGCACGAGCATCTCATGGATGGCGGTGGCCTGGGCGCTGATCTGCTGGTAGAGCTGGCCATAAGCGGAAAACAGCGCGGCCTGCAGCACGGACACCTGGTCAGCGGCCGCGGGGACCACCGCTGTGGTCGGTGCTGCGGCTGCGGCGTTTTGCGCGGTCACCGCCGAACCGATACCGGCCAACTTGCTCGCCGCGGCGGCGAGCGCTGCAGAGTGCACGGTCACAAAAGGCATCACGTTCTCCTTGGAAAGACGCTGCTGATGAATTCGTACCGCGCTGTACGGTCATGAGTTTCGCCGATAGTTTTCCACTACGAAGGGTGCAGTAACTATCTTTTAACGGCCATGCCTTGTGTGTTAACAGATTCGCGGGTTTCTGACGATGACGGTAATTGATCGCTAACATGACCGCCTCGTGCCATTAACAGTGAAATTTCGTTTACACGCCGTTGATGTTCAACGATGGAAAGTCCGACCGTGAGATTTCTTTAATAATTCGTTTACTATAGTGCCCGACCGGGGACGTGTGTTTGCTGCACCGTGTCTTCAGGACCTGAGTCCGCTGCCGGCACCGCACGCATGACGATGCGCCATATCACCGGCGGCTAGCGGTTATCGGCGATGTGTTGTCAGCTGCGACAAGCCTCCGGCCGACCGGGCACGGCAACGCCCGCTGTGGTGTTCAGTTCGCCCGGCGCGGCCGCGGGTGTGTCGGACGGTACGGTTAGACTCACCAACACATCGAGCGCCGGCCGGAAAATGCGCTGGCCTGAGCTACTGCGTTGGAAATACCGGAAGAGGGAGGGGCCAGGGGCGGATAGCACACGAACAGTTTTGTCATGGTGGCGACCATATTCCCGACATGATGCCGCGGGGCGTCGACGCCACGTGTCGCGGCAATTATGACGTCCCGACGACGAAAAGGCGAACCATAAAAATAGTTGACACGTGTTACATTTCTTGTGCCCGGGAGGCGCCGGGTGGGGCAGTGCCCTGGCGCGGTCGATCCGCGCTAGATTCACCGCCAAGCCCCCATAGCCCAATCGGCAGAGGCAGCGGACTTAAAATCCGTCCAGTCTGGGTTCGAGTCCCAGTGGGGGCACCTCAAAGGCACCCGCTTTGCCTTCGACTCACACTGTCGTTCAGCTGTGGAGCTGGCAAGGGTTGCCACCGCGGTGGCGAAAGAGGCCGAGCGGGCGCCCGGTGCCGCTGCAAGCACCGTGGTATTCGGCTTCCCCTCAAGCAATGAAAAACGTTGGGCCTCAGTAAAAAGTGAGCTCGCGAGTCGTTCAGTCGAATAAGAAGCCCACAAACGTGCGAACACCAACGCCTGAAGGTCGTTGATCACAACCGGGCGGCCCGCGTGACCGTCCGCCGCCGACAAGCTGCGCGATCCTATGTGGCGACGCTCGCCATCGAGCGTAATTCTCTTGCTACGCAAGGTAATTGGAAGAATAAGTCAACGTTGTCACCGTAAGCTCCCGCTGCGGTGCGACGCTCGTCATACCCACGGCTCGTCCCCGAAACGGGGCTGCCTGAAAAGAGCGCGACACCAGCGACCGAGCCGGTAACACCGATTTAACATTCCGTTCGAGGATGGTGAAACAGCGGTAACACGGCTGTAACCGTCGCGCTGCCAGAATGACAGCCATGAAAAGCTTACTCGTGCTGGCGAGCATCGCAGCCGCCGTCGGTCTGGCAGCCCCTGCGCAGGCCGAGCGCTCCGGTAACGACGCGGGATTTCTTGCCGCACTCGAGCAGGCGGGTCTTAGCCATCGCGGGCCGGACCGTGCTATCGCGGCCGGTAAAGCGGTGTGTGAGCTCATGGACAACGGTCTTTCTCCGATCGACACCGTCAACGCAGTGCGCACCACCAATCCCGGATTCACGGTTGAGCATGCTGCAAAATTTGCTGGCATCGCGGCCAGCGCGTACTGCCCCGAACATCTCTGACCGGGACCTGCGCGGAACGCGGGTCCGGCCGAGGCCGCAATCGACGCGCCGTCGCGCAGGTTAACGGATTTGTGCTGTATCCACAGCGGGACAGCCACTGCTCGTCTGTTCGAATTCGCGCTGTGCGGGGACAGTTCCGGGTCGCGATGGTGGCCGTAGCACAGCTCTGCTGTGATGTTCGCCTCGGACATGGCGCTGAGAGCCTGAGAAGATCTCATCGGCAGCGCGTTCCGCCGGGTGCGGCGACACTATGGGCGACACTATGACAGGTCAAGACTGCTGGTCGAACCCATTTCTGCGTGTGCTGCCGACTGAGATCCGATATGTTGCGAAAGGTTTTGCTCAAGCACATCTTGAGCCTGCAGCGTGGTGCAGGTAACACCCGTTGAAAAAGACGATCCTCTCAGCAGCGAATCCGGCCGCTACACTCGCGCGGAAGCAGCACCTGCGGATACGTACGGTCCCGAACCGGGCAGTCGGTGTGTCTGCGAATCTCGTGAACGTTTGCCGCCGACGAATGGAAAATGGCTGGGTAGCGATGTGAATGAGGGAATTGAAGTTGTCGGTCTGGCCGGCGGCGCCGAACGTCAGGTCGCGGCGGCACCGTTTGTCGACGCCGGCACCGGGTGGTGTTTCACCGTGGTCGCTGATGTCGCTGTGAACAACGGCCCTATCGGGGGGATGGACATCACTTCTGACGGTCGGCGCCTGGTGGTAACGAACCATGGTGCTCACAGCGTTTCGGTGGTCGACACCCGCACCTGCACCGTCGTCGACACCGTCGCCGGCACCCCCGAACCCTTTGCGGTTGCCATGAGCGAGGCCGCACCCGACCGGGCGCACATCAGCACCGCATCGCCGGCATATGACGCCATCGCGGCGGTCGATTTGTGCACCAGGACGGTTGCCGCGGTCTATCCGATCGCGCTCAGTGTGCGTGACCTGGCCATCGGCCCGGACGGACAGCGCGTCTACCTCAGCCGTACCGGAGTCGACTGCGCCGATGTGGCGATCCTCAACACCGGCTCAGGGCGAGTCGATGCGATCACCATCGCGGGTGCGCCAGGAACGACCCCGCAATGTTTGCGCATCAGTTCGGACGCGGAACGCTTGTACCTCGCGACCAACGGCCCATCCGGTGGTCGGATTGTCGTGATCGACGCATGCCGTCAACAGGCCGTTGACATTATCGAGATCCATCTGCCATTAGCGATGTCGCGCTCAGCCCTACGGGAGGCACCGCCTATGTTGCCCGTTGCGATGCGGACGCCGGGCCGGTGCTCGACCTCATCGACACCGGCACGCACCTGGTTACCGGCACATACTCGATACGCGGGCTTGGCGGCTTTCTCACCCAGCTCACACCAAGCAGCGACGGGGCGCGGGTCTACCTCACCGACACCGGCGGTGTTATGGTGCTGTCCACCCTGACCCACGACATCATCGGCAGCCTCGGTGTCGGTGGGGAGCCCTCATGTGTGGTCGAAAGCCCCGATGGAACCTGCCTGTACGTCGCCGACCACCGCGGCTCGGTCACCGTGGTAGCGATCGACGCG
Source organism: Mycobacterium botniense (assembly GCF_010723305.1). Taxonomy (NCBI): domain Bacteria; kingdom Bacillati; phylum Actinomycetota; class Actinomycetes; order Mycobacteriales; family Mycobacteriaceae; genus Mycobacterium; species Mycobacterium botniense. The sequence continues at coordinate 202,547 of NZ_BLKW01000004.1, forward strand.
GTCAGCGCATCGAGTGCCGTCGACCCCGCCGACGGGGAATGCGCCGCCGGCGAATGTCGTCTGCCGGAGCGAGTGCGACTCTAGATCACAGCCAGGTGACCGGCGTTGGCCCACCGGTGGGTGATCCCCTGCGTGCGACCACATCTGACCAGGACATCTGCCAGGCGGTCTCGATAACGGCCGGTCCCAGAGCTAGCATCCCCACGTGACACAAGGTGACGCAGCGCCGAGGTGAGGCGGTCCATCCATGCATAGCACCATGCAGAACTACCCGTTGACGATCACCGCTATCCTCAGGCATGCCACCAGCGTCCACAGAGCGCGCCGCGTTACCGCCGCGACCGAGGGCGGTTACCGCCAGTGCAGCTACCGCGAGCTGGGGCAGCAGGCGGCACAGTTGGCAAACGTGTTGCGCCGCATCGGTATCACCGGCGACCAGCGGGTCGCCACATTCATGTGGAACAACATCGAACATCTGACGACGTATCTGGCCGTACCGGCGATGGGTGCGGTGCTGCACACCCTCAACATCCGGCTGTTCGCCGACCAGATCGCTTATATCGCCAATGAGGCCGGAGACGCGGTCATCGTGGTCGATATGTCGCTGGCCGCGCTGCTGGCGCCCATCCTGCCGCGTCTGGATAGTGTGCACACTGTGATCGCCGTGGGTGACGGCGACACCGCCCCGCTCGAGCACGGGCGTAAGACCGTGCTGCGCTACGCCGACGTGCTGGCACGAGAGTCCACCGAATTCAGTTGGCCGGATCTCGATGAGTACTCCGCGGCCGCGATGTGTTACACCAGCGGCACCACCGGCAACCCGAAGGGCGTCGTCTATAGCCATCGTTCAAGTTTCCTGCATGCCATGGCGGTGTGTACCTCTAACGGCATCGGGATCGGGTCAACCGATTGCGTGCTGCCCGTTGTGCCGATGTTCCACGCCAACGCATGGGGTCTGCCGTATGCGGCGTTGATGGCGGGTGCTGATCTGGTGCTGCCCGATCGCCACCTCGATGCCCGATCGTTGATCGGCATGATCGAGAAACTGCGGCCGACGGTTGCCGGCGCGGTTCCGACGATCTGGAACGACGTCATGCACTACTTGGAGAAAGATCCTGCCCACGACATATCGTCGCTTCGATTGGTGGCCTGCGGTGGTTCAGCGGTTCCGATGTCACTGATGCGCACTTTTGAAGAGAAATACGGTGTGCAGATTCGGCAATTGTGGGGCATGACCGAAACCTCGCCGATGGCCACCATGGCGTGGCCACCCCCGGGGACCCCGGACCACCAGCACTGGGCGCTGCGCGCAACCCAGGGGCAGCCGGTGTGCGGTGTCGAAGCCCGCATCGTTGACGACGACGGCACCGTGTTGCCCAACGACGGGAAGGCCGTCGGTGAACTGGAGGTTCGCGGCCCGTGGATTGCCGGCTCCTACTATTTGGGGCGCGACGAGTCCAAATTCGACTCCGGCTGGCTCCGCACCGGCGATGTGGGGCGTATCGACCCGCAGGGTTTCATCACGTTGACCGACCGCGCCAAAGACGTCATCAAGTCAGGCGGAGAATGGATCTCCTCGGTTGAATTAGAAAACGTGCTGATCGCTCACCCCGATGTGATCGAGGCCGCGGTAGTAGGGGTTCCCGACGAGCGCTGGCAGGAGCGGCCACTGGCTGTGATCGTGGCGAGGGAGGGCTCATCGGTCAGTGCCGAACAGCTGAGAGCCTTCCTCGCGGACAAGGTTGTTCGGTGGTGGTTGCCGGAGCGGTGGACCTTCGTCGATGCGATTCCGCGCACCAGCGTCGGCAAATTCGACAAGAAAGCCATTCGCGCACGGTATGCCCAGAACGACTACGCAGTAAGCGAGGTCCGCGACTGAGTACGCGACACGGTGCTTCTCGGCTGGTCGGGGAAGGAGAAAGGGGATCTCATGGGTCTGCGGGTCGTTCAGTGGGCGACCGGATCGGTCGGCGTGGCCGCGATCAAAGGGGTGCTGGAACATCCCGAGCTCGAACTGGCTGGATGCTGGGTGCATTCGGAAGCCAAAAGCGGTAAAGACGTCGGCGAGATCATCGGGACCGCGCCGTTAGGCGTGACGACCACCAACAACGTCGATGATGTGCTGGCGCTCGACGCCGACGCAGTGATCTACGCGCCGCTGCTGCCTAACGTCGAGGACGTCGCGGCACTGCTACGGTCGGGTAAAAACGTCGTCACCCCGGTGGGCTGGTTCTACCCGAGCGAGAAGGAGGCCGCCCCGCTGGAGGTCGCGGCACAGGCCGGAAATGCGACGCTGCACGGCGCGGGCATCGGACCCGGTGCGGTGACCGAACTGTTCCCCCTGATGCTGTCGGTGATGTCCACGGGTGTGACTTTTGTTCGCTCCGAAGAGTTTTCGGATTTGCGAACGTATGGAGCGCCGGATGTGCTGCGCTATGTGATGGGTTTCGGCGGAACACCGGAGAGTGCGTTGACCGGTCCGATGCAAAAGCTCCTGGACGGTGGGTTCATCCAATCGGTGCGGTTGTGCGTCGACAGGTTGGGGTTCGCCGCTGACCCCGAGATCCGCGCGTCGCAGGAGGTGGCTGTCGCAACCGCGCCGATCGACTCGCCGATCGGGGTGATCGAGCCCGGCCAGGTCGCCGGGCGTCGTTTCCACTGGGAGGCGCTGGTCGGCGACGAGGTCGTCGTACGGATCACCGTGAACTGGCTGATGGGTCAGCAAAACCTCGACCCGCCATGGTCTTTTGGGCCGGCGGGGGAACGCTACGAGATCGAAGTGCGCGGGAATCCGGACACTTTCGTCACCATCAAAGGGTGGCAACCGGACAGTGTCGAAGCAGGGTTGAAGAGCAACCCCGGCATCGTGGCGACCGCCGCGCACTGCGTGAACGCGGTTCCGGCGGTGTGCGCGGCCCCGGCGGGCATCCAAGGTTTCTTCGACCTGCCGCTTATCACCGGACGGTCCGCAGCCGGGCTAGCGCGTTGAGGGCACCGCGATCGCGGGTGCGCCCGTATGGGGCAACGGTGGTCCAGCTGGTGGGCTGAACTACCGTCGGGGTTATGTGTCGACTCTTCGCCCTTCACGCCGGCACCAACGTTGTCAAGGCAACGTTTTGGCTGCTCGATGCTCCGAACAACCTGGCCGTGCAGAGCAGAAGGAACCCGGATGGCACGGGGCTGGGTGTCTTCGATGCAGACGGACGGCCAGAGGTGCGCAAGCAGCCGATCGCGGCTTGGCAAGACATCGATTTCGCGCTCGAAGCTCATCACATGACCGGCACCACCTTCCTCGCCCATGTCCGCTACGCGACAGCGGGATCACATGACATTGTCAACACCCATCCCTTTATGCAGGACGGCCGGATCTTCGCCCACAACGGGGTGCTGGAACGCCTGGACCCGCTCGATGAACGTCTTCGCGAGCTTGGTACCGCCGGTCTGGTAGCCGGCCAGACGGATTCCGAGCGGGTATTCGCGCTGATTACCGCCTCGATCCGTGCTCGCGCCGGTGACGTGCCGGCCGGTCTGCTGGACGCCATGAGATGGTTGGCTGCCAATGTGCCGATCTACGCCGCCAACATCCTGCTGAGCACCGCTACCGATGTGTGGGCATTGCGCTACCCGGAGCCACACGAGCTGTATGTCTTGGACCGCCGGGAACGTGCGGTCGATCGAGCTTTTGAGTTGCGCACTAACCGGATTCGCGCACGTTCTGAACAGCTGGCAGTCGCGCCATCGGTGGTGTTCGCGAGTGAACCAATGGATGACGACCCGCGGTGGCGGCTGCTCTCGCCGGGAGAGTTGATCCACGTCGACGCCACGCTGCAGATCACCAGCCGCCTGGCACTACCGGATCCACCCGCGCACCAGCTGCGCCGAGAGGACCTGAGCCCGGCGGCGCAGGCGGCGCAGCATGAGTCGGTGTAACCGTGACAACCAGGTGCGCTCTCGTGTTCGGAGGCGGTGGAGTAGCGGGAATCGCTTGGGAGATTGGCATTCTGCGCGGTATCGCCGACGAGTCGCCGGAAGTGGCCCGGCGGCTGCTTGATTCTGAGGTGCTGGTCGGGACGTCGGCCGGTTCCGCGGTGGCGGCTCAGGTCAGCAGCGGGACCGCGCTTGAGGATCTGTTCACCCGGCAAGTCGCTGAAACGTCTGCTGAGCTTGATCCCGGTGTTGGCGTGGATCAGGTGACCGCGCTTTTTCTGGCCGCCATGGCCGCACCGGACACCACGGCCGCGCAGAAGCGGCAGCGCATCGGAGCGATGGCGTCGACCGCCGAAACCGTGGCCGGGCCGATCCGTCACGAGGTGATCGCCCGCCGGCTGCCGTCGCACGAGTGGCCGGACCGGGCGGTGCGGATCACCGCTATCGACATCGCCACCGGAGAGCGGGTTGTCTTCCACCGCGACTCCGGCGTCGAGCTGGTCGACGCGGTGGCAGCCAGTTGCGCGGTGCCCGGCGCGTGGCCGCCGGTGAGAATCGGGCACCGGCGATACATGGACGGCGGCATCGGCAGCTCGATCAACCTTGACGTCGCCGGTGATTGTGAACTGGCGGTTGTGCTGGTTCCCATGGCCGCGTCGGCGCCATCACTATTCGGCCCGGGCCCGGCAGCCGAGATCGCGGCATTCGCCGGCAGGGCGTTGGGTGTGTTCGCTGACGACGACGCGGTGGCAGCGTTCGGGACCAACCCGCTGGATCCCCGGTGCCGCGTGGCCTCGGCGGTCGCGGGACGTGCGCAGGGCCGGCGTGAGGCCGCGAGAGTGGAGGGGTTCCTGGGCGTCTAACGGTCGACCGTAGGTGGTGGGGCTTCGTCCGTCACGGCTTCGTGAGTATCCAAGACGCGCGCGGCCAGTACCCGGCCGGCATCGATCACCTCGGCCGCGCGGTGGAATTCCAAGCTGCGGCACGTCGACCGGGGCACCTCGATCAGCACGTCGGGCGGGTAGGCGGCGAGGGTGTGACGCGCCAGCGCGGCCTGTGCGATGTCAATGGTGCGGTTCATCACCTCGAAGGTGCCGAGTCTGGGCACGTCGGGCTCCTCGGCGGCACTGAGGGGGGTCCCGTCGCCGATATCGGACTCGCTGTCGGATTCCGGCGCCGGCGCCCCGAACCGGCTCAGCACCGCGCGCGCCGCCGGCCGATCCAGCAGCAACCGTGCAGCGGTGACGTCGAAGAGCGCAGACGTGCTGCGCAGCATGCGGTGAAGCCATTCCGGTGTGGCGCGGGTCTCGGCGTCGCGGCTTCCGGGTGTCTCGCTGCCGCTGAGACTTACCGCGATGGTGAGATCGGCATTGGTTGCGGCTATCGGCGCCATCGGCAGCGGATCCAGGATTCCCCCGTCGGCGAGCAGCCGGCCCTCGGCGGCGTATGGGGCAATCACCCCGGGTATCGCTATGGAGGCCCGGATGGCTTCGCCGACACGGCCTCGCTGCAGCCACACTGACTTGCCGGCCAACAGATCGGTCGCCACCGCGGTGTATGGAATTGGCAACTGTTCGATGCTGACCGGGCCGAGAATGTCGTTGACTGCATCCAGGATTTTATCAGCGCGCAACACTCCGGCGGCGCTGATGGATGGGTCGAGTAGGCGCAGAATCGTGCGTTGTGTCAACGACTTTGCCCACTCAGTGAATTCGTCGAGCTTGCCCGCTGCGTGCAGCCCGCCGACCAGTGCGCCCATCGATGAACCGGCGATGCCCACCACACGGTAGCCGCGAGCATGCAGCTCCTCGATCACCCCGATGTGGGCGTACCCGCGAGCGCCACCGCTGCCCAGTGCCAGGGCGACGCGGGTCGGTGATGAGCTGCCCGCCCGCATCGCAGCGCTGTGGGGCGAGCCGGTGACACGCACTGCATCGGGCTGCGAAGGGCCACGCCCAGCGGGATCGGGCATACGCCCATTGTGCGCGTCTCGGCGCGAGGAAAACCCCTCATCCGCGGGCCGGCAAAGACCGGTTCTCGGCCACCATGCCGGGACGGCGGCTCCGGATCGCGCAGGGCGGAGCGTAGCCGGGCATCGATCGCACGCTGAATCGCCTTATCGGTGAGTGAAATTCGCGGGACGCTTCTCAATAAATGCCGCCATCCCTTCGGACTGGTCGGCAGTGGCGAATGCCGAATGAAACAGCCGGCGTTCGTAGAGAAGACCTTCGCTCAGGGTCGATTCGAAGGCACGATTGACCGCTTCCTTGGCCATCCGGGTTGCCGTCAGCGACATCTCGGAGATGGTCTTGGCGACGGCCTTGGCCTCGGCCGTCAGGTTGTCCGCGGGCACCACCCGTGACACCAGCCCGCTGCGTTCGGCCTCAGCGGCATCAATGGTTCGCCCGGTCAAGATCAGGTCCATGGCCTTGGCCTTGCCGATGGCGCGGGTAAGCCGCTGCGATCCGCCCATACCGGGGAGGACACCCAGTTTGATCTCCGGCTGGCCGAATTTGGCGGTGTCAGCCGCAATGATGAGATCGCACATCATCGCCAGCTCACAGCCCCCGCCGAGGGCATAGCCGGCAACCGCGGCGATCGTCGGCGTGCGTACCGCCGCCAGCTTGGTCCAGGCGGCGAAATAGTCGGCGCCGAAGACGTCGCTGAACGTCAGCGCAGCCATCTCTTTGATATCCGCACCCGCGGCGAACGCTTTGGCCGAACCGGTGACGATAATGGCGCCGATACCCTCATCGTTGTCGAACTCGATTGCCGCGCTGGTGACCTCGTTCATCATCTGGGTGTTGAGCGCGTTGAGGGCCTGTGGCCGGTTAAGCGTGATGACGCCCACGCGCCCATCCCGCTCGGTCAGAATCGTTTGGTAAGCCATGGTTGCCTCTCTAGAACTTCAGGTCGTCGTCGACCGGTGCGAAATACCCCTCAACCTCAGTTGCGCTGACATCCGCCAGCGTCGCCGGGGACCACACTGGATTGCGATCCTTGTCGATAAGCTGGGCGCGGATGCCCTCCACCAGGTCGTGTGAACGCAGTGCTGCGCATGACACCCGATAGTCCTGGGTGAGAACATCTTCCAGCGTGTCCAGCTTGGCGGCGCGGCGCACCGCCTCGAGCGTGACCGACAGCGCTATCGGCGATCGGGTGGTGATCAGCTTCGCCGCGTCACGCGCCGCTTGGCTGCCGTGGTGTTGCAGCGTGTCGACGATATCGGCGACGGTCTCGCGCGCGTAACACTCGTCGATCCAATCCTGTTGCGCGGTAAGGTTGCTCGGCGGTGGTTCGACGGTGTGGTTGGCGAGTGCGCGTTCGACGCCGTCAGCGACGATCGCTTGGGTGAACTCGGTGAGTTTGGCGCGCGGGATGTAGTGGTCGGCAAACCCGAGCGCGATAGCGTCAGCGCCGGAGAACGGCGCACCGGTCAGCGCCGCGTGCAAGCCCAGCAACCCGGGCGCGCGGGACAACAGATAATTGCCGCCGACGTCGGGGATGAACCCGATGCCCACCTCGGGCATCGCCATTGTGGTGGTGTCGGTTACTACCCGGATGTTTCCGTGGGCGCCGACACCGACGCCGCCACCCATCACGATGCCGTCCATCAACGACACGTAGGGTTTGGGAAAACGTCCGATCTGTGCGTTGAGCAGGTATTCGTCACGCCAGAACCGGCGCGCCTCGACGCCATCGGCGCGGGCGCTGTGGTAGATCGCCACCACGTCACCGCCGGCGCAGAGTCCGCGTTCCCCGGCCCCGGACAGTATGACGGCACGTACCGCGTCGTCGTGCGCCCAGTCGGTGAGTACCGCGCTCAGCCTGTTCACCATGTTTCGGGTTAGCGAGTTGATCGCATTCGGCCGGTTGAGGGTCACAAAGCCGACACCGTCAGCGATGCGGGTCAGGACCTCACCCGATTCGCCTGTCATGCGGGTAGCCTCCCGTCGGTCCTTTAGTTGCATACGGCCCAAGACTTGGTCAGCAATCTAGATCGTTACCCGCTGAGGGGCGCCCGCAGGTAAGGTTTAGTTCGAGGGCCGGCCGGACGGTACCGCACGGCAGTTGGGAACCGGGCCGGGCCGCCGGTCGTTGACGAGGTGTTTTTACAGCTCGAAGCCACAGGACGAGAGAGGATCCGACGGTGCGGGAGACAAGCAACCCGGTATTTCGTTCGCTGCCTAAGCAGAGGGGCGGATACGCGCAATTCGGTACCGGTGTAGCCGGCAGCCAGCAGATGTACGCGGGCTACCAGGCCAATCCCTACGCCCCGTACCGCGAGGCCAAGGTGACCCGGCCGCTGACCATCGATGATGTCGTGACCAAGACGGGTGTGACGCTGGCGGTGTTGTCGGCTGCCGCCGTGGTGTCCTACTTCATGGTGTCGGCAAATCTTGCCCTGGCGATGCCGCTGACCCTGATCGGAGGACTCGGCGGACTGGCGGTGGTGTTCGCGGCCACCCTGGGCCGGCACCAGGACAACCCGGCACTAGTGCTCACCTACGCCGCGCTTGAGGGTATGTTCCTCGGCGCCATCTCGTTCATCTTGGCCAACATCGGCGTGTCCACCACCAATGCGGGGACGTTGATCGGGCAGGCGATCTTGGGGACGCTGGGCGTGTTCGCGGGGATGCTCGTGGTCTACAAAACCGGCGCGATCCGGGTTACCCCCAAATTCACCCGCATGGTTGTGGCCGGCTTGTTCGGTGTGCTCGCTCTGATGGTCGGCAACATGCTATTGGGCATGTTTGGTGTCAACGGGGGAGCGGGCCTTGGTATCCAGGGCAGCCCGCACCAAGCCGGTATCCCCTGGCTGGCGGTCATGTTCTCGCTGGTCTGCATCGGCTTGGCAGCCTTTAGCTTCCTTATCGACTTCGACGCCGCCGACCAGATGATCCGCGCCGGAGCACCGGAGAAGGCGGCATGGGGTATCGCGCTGGCGTTGACGGTGACGCTGGTCTGGCTGTACATCGAGATCCTGCGTCTGCTGAGTTATCTGCAGAACGACTAGCAGCTCGGGCCGCGAAGAAAAGCCGGCGCGCTGGTAGCGCCGGCTTTTCCTGGTGGTTCGCCCCGTACCGGGCCGATCCGCGCCCCACCGGTCCACCGCGGGGTGCCGCCGTGCCGGCTGATCGCTGTCCAAGCCGGTTAGCTCAGCCGCTCGAGCACCATCGCCATACCCTGCCCGCCGCCGACGCACATCGTTTCCAGACCCAGCGTTTTGTCATAGGTCTGCAGATTGTTGACCAGGGTGGCCGTTATCCGGGCTCCGGTCATGCCGAACGGATGGCCCAAAGCGATCGCTCCGCCGGAGACGTTGAGCTTGTCCTCGTCAATGCCCAGCTCACGGGCAGAGCCGAGCACCTGTACCGCAAAGGCCTCATTGATCTCGAACAGGTCGATATCGCGGATCGACATGCCGGCGTTGGTCAGTGCTTTCTTGGTGGCTTCGACCGGGCCCAACCCCATGATCTCCGGTGACAGGGCGCTCACCCCGGTGGACACGATCCGAGCCAGCGGGGTGAGCCCGAGTTCCTTGGCTTTGGTGTCACTGGTGATGATCAACGCCGCGGCGCCGTCGTTGAGCGGGCAGGCGTTGCCGGCGGTCACCGTGCCGTTCGGCCGGAACACCGGTTTGAGCTGGCTTACCTTCTCGTAGGTGGTGCCGGGTCGCGGGCCGTCATCAGTGCTGACGGTGGTGCCGTCCGGAAGTGTGACGGGTTCGATCTCGCGTTCGAAAAAACCGCTCTTGATCGCCTCTTCGGCGCGGTTCTGGCTGCGCACGCCCCAACGGTCTTGGTCTTCGCGGCTAATCCCGGTCAGCAGTGCGACGTTTTCGGCGGTCTGACCCATGGCGATGTAGATGTCGGGCAGTTTCCCGTCGGCGCGCGGATCGTGCCATTCCTCCGCACCCTCGGCTGCGGCTGCTGTGCGCTCCTGGGCCTCGGCGAACAGTGGATTTTTGGTGTCCGGCCACGAATCGGAGTTGCCTTTGCCGAAACGGGACACCGTCTCCACGCCCGCCGAGATGTACGCGTCGCCTTCGCCGGCTTTGATCGCGTGGAAAGCCATCCGTGTGGTCTGAAGCGATGATGAGCAGTACCGGGTCACGGTCGTGCCCGGCAGGAAGTCGTAACCGAGCATGACTGCCACCACGCGGGCGATGTTGAATCCCGACTCGCCGCCGGGCAACCCGCAGCCCATCATCAGGTCATCGATCTGGTGGGGATTTAGCGCGGGCACTTTGTCGAGCGCGGCACGCACCATTTGCGCGGCCAGGTCGTCGGGTCGCATGTTCACCAGCGATCCTTTGGCCGCGCGGCCGATGGGCGAGCGAGCAGTTGAGACAATGACGGCTTCTGGCACCCTTGTGCCTCCTTCCAGGCGCTGCATCGATATCGGCTAACCCGATCGCCCGGACGTGCCCCGGCCGGCGGGTGGGATCCCGCCGGTCCGTTGTCGGCGCGAGACAGCGCCAAGCCTCACCGGTATCGCCGGCTTTACCACTGGGCGCAGACCGGCCGTACGTCGCCGGGCTAGACCGAATGTAGTCGCTAGCTGCCGCTCGGCACGATGACGGGTGCCGGCACCCCGGTTGTGGGCCGCCGCCACAACCGCGCCATGAGCTTGAGTCGCAGCCGGCCGTGACCAGGTTCTGCCGCGACCGACGGTGACGAACGATCGGATGTCGTCGTGCCAGCGGCCTCGCCGAGCGCATGGCGCAAGGCCGGGAGCAGTTGGTCGGCCACCAGCGCATAGCCGGCCGCTGATGGGTGGTAACCGTCGTGGGAAAACAACCGCTCCGGAGCGTGCCGGAAGCGGGGGGCCAGCAGGTCTGCCAGCGGCACCGGCACGCCGCCGGCAGCTTTGACGGCGACAGCTTGGGCACGGGCGAGCCGCAGACCACGAGCGCGGGCCAGCCAGCGCAACGGCTGGGGGATCGCGGTGACGACCCCAAAATCCGGGCAGGTGCCGACGACGACGACCGCGCCACTGGCCCGCAGCCGCTGCACCGCCGCACCCAGCCGGCGCGCGGACGGGCCGATCCCATTGAGCGCGGTGATGTCATTGGCTCCGATCATGATCACCGCCGCGTCGGGCGGCGGTCCGGCCACAAACATGGCGTCGACTTGGCCGGACAGCCCTTTAGAAGTGGCGCCGACGATGGCCTTCGTGCTCAGCCGGACTCGCATGCCTGTCTGCTCGGCGAGCGCACGCGCGAGCAGCACGCCCGGGACTTCCTCGGCGTTGTGGCAGCCGTAGCCGGTTGCAGTCGAATCGCCGAAGATCATCAGATGCACGTCGACGGGCATCCCCCGCTGCCACCGCTGCACCGGTCCGCCGCCGCGCGTGTACACGCCGTCGGCGCGCGGCGGCATATCCCCCCATGCCTTGGGAATGACAGCGCGCGCTTGCGTCGCTTGACCGACCAGCAAATTGCGTGCCCCTAAACAGGCCGTGCCTGTGGAGGCAAGCACACCCGCTGCGGCAAGTGCAATCACCGAACGCCGCGGTACACGAACGTCCACATCACCAGTTTAGGTGCGCCACCATCCCAGACCGGGTAGCCGCCGGCCGTCGTGGTCACGGACTGGAACAGATGCGGTATCGAATCAGACTCTTTGATTGTTCAAATTAATGAGCGTGTCAAGCTAAGTGTGCGAGGTTGGCTGAGCGCCTGGGCGGGTACACCGGACAAATGGGACCGGTCGCACGGGTGTCGCGCCGCCTCGTCGACATGACTACAACGGCGTAGGAAGTGTTGAGCATGACCGCATTCAGCCCGGTATCCGGCTCGTTCCGCCATGATCTGCGCAGGCGTAGGACTTCTCGGCGCTTTTCGGTCAGCGACGGAGTTCCCGTCGAAGTCATCGAAACCGGCCCCAGCGTGGCGGCCAGATTGGTGTGGCTGGCATCGTGGCTAACTATCAGGCCGGCCGTGGCGGCGTTGAGTTATCTCCCGCATATGCCGTGGCCGTTCGGCATTATCGACTTTGTTTCCCGGGTCATGCTGCCGACCCCGGGCACTATTCGGACTACTGTGAGTTTGCCCCACGCCAGCGCCCAACTCGTCCGAGCGCCCGGTGTGTTACCCGCAGATGGTCACCGACGCGTGGTGCTCTATCTGCACGGCGGTGCATTTTTGACATGTGGCGCGAATTCGCACAGCAGAATTGTCAACGCGCTGTCAAAGTTCGCTGACTCGCCTGTCTTGGTGGTCAATTATCGGCTGATTCCCAAGCACTCGGTCACGATGGCCCTCGATGATTGCCACGACGCCTATCGCTGGCTGCGGTTACGCGGCTACGAGCCGGACCAGATCGTGCTGGCGGGCGACTCCGCGGGCGGCTATCTCGCGCTCGCGCTTGCTCAGCGGTTGCACAAAGAAGGCGACGAACCTGCCGCGCTGGTGGCGATCTCGCCGCTGCTGCAGCTGGCAAAGCAACCGAAACAGGCCCATCCCAATATCAAGACCGACGCGATGTTTCCGGCCAGGGCATTCGACGCCTTGGTCGCGCTGGTGGCCAGCGCGGCAGCTGAACACCCGGTCAACGGGAAACCGGAGGAATTGTACGAGCCGCTGGACTACATCGAGCCGGGCCTGCCGCGGACGTTGATCCACGTATCCGGGTCTGAGGTACTGCTACACGACGCGCGGTTGGCCGCGCGCTTGCTGGCGGCGGCCGGGGTGCCGACGGAGGTGCGGGTCTGGCCCGGCCAGATCCACGACTTCCAGCTCGCCGCGCCTCTGGTGCCGGAGGCGACCCGCTCGCTGCGGCAGATCGGTGCGTACATTCGCGAAGCCACCGACTAACCCGTACGGCCAGCCGCGCAGGCAGGGCGGCCGCGAGGGAGCGACAGCCCGCGAGTGCGGAGCCGAGCAAACATCTGCGCAAATCGCCTGAGACGATGAACGTATGCGGATCGCGCGGCACATCAGTGAACTCATCGGCAACACCCCCCTGGTTCGGTTGAATTCCGTCGTCCCCCCCGGGGCTGGCACGGTGGTGGCCAAGGTGGAGTACGTCAATCCCGGCGGCAGCTCCAAAGATCGCATCGCGGTCAAGATGATCGAGGCCGCCGAGGCCAGCGGGCGGCTCAAGCCAGGTGGCACCATTGTCGAACCGACCTCGGGCAACACCGGTGTGGCGCTGGCCATGGTCGCCCAGCAGCGCGGCTACAAGTGTGTGTTCGTCTGCCCGGACAAGGTGAGCGAGGACAAACAGAATGTGCTGCGCGCCTACGGCGCGGAGGTCGTGGTGTGTCCGACGGCCGTGCCGCCCGACCATCCGGACAGCTACTACAGTGTGTCCAACCGGCTGGTCACCGAGATCGACGGCGCGTGGAAACCTGACCAGTACGCCAACCCGGACAACGCCGCCAGCCACTACGAGACCACCGGTCCGGAAATTTGGGCCGACACCGACGGCAAGGTAACCCACTTCGTGGCCGGTATCGGTACCGGAGGCACGATTACCGGCACCGGCCGCTACCTGAAGGATGTCTCCGGCGGCACCGTGCGGATCATCGGCGCCGACCCGGAGGGTTCGGTCTATTCCGGCGGTAGTGGGCGGCCCTATCTGGTCGAGGGGGTCGGCGAGGATTTTTGGCCCGCGGCTTATGACCCCAGCGTGCCCGACGAGGTCATCGCGGTCTCTGACGCCGATTCCTTCGAAATGACCAGGCGGCTGGCTCGTGAAGAAGCGATGCTGGTGGGCGGGTCGTGCGGTATGGCAGTGGTGGCGGCACTGAAGGTTGCCAGGGAAGCCGGACCCGACGCCCTGATCGTGGTGCTGTTGCCCGACGGCGGGCGGGGCTACATGTCGAAGATCTTCAATGACGCGTGGATGTCGTCGTACGGATTCCTGCGCAGCCGGCTGGACGGCTCCGTCGAGCAGCCTACGGTCGGAGATGTGCTGCGCGGAAAATCGGGTGCGCTGCCCGACTTGGTGCACACCCACCCGTCGGAGACGGTACGTGACGCTATCGGCATTCTGCGCGAGTACGGGGTGTCCCAGATGCCGGTGGTGGGCGCGGAGCCGCCTGTGATGGCAGGCGAGGTCGCCGGCAGTGTGTCTGAGCGCGAACTGCTCTCGGCCGTCTTCGAGGGGCGCGCCAAACTTGCCGACGCCGTGTCGCTGCACATGAGCCCGCCGCTACCGATGATCGGCGCCGGTGAGTTGGTCAGCGCGGCCGCCAAGGCCCTGCGAGACTGCGATGCGCTGATGGTGGTGGAAGGCGGAAAGCCGGTCGGGGTGATCACCCGGCACGATTTGTTGGGTTTCTTGTCCGAGGGGTCGCCACGGCGGTAGCGGGGCGGCCGGAGAGCATGTTACTTCGGCTACCAGACTCCGTCCTGCCGCCACGAAGGTGATCGCGGCCGGGCTAGGGTGCCGGGTGGCCTGGGCTGTGCTCCTGCCTGAAAGTGCCCGGCGACGCGTGCCCGATGACAGGTCTCGGGTACTGTAGTGCGGCCAGCTAATCCTTCACCTGAGGTGTCCATGACCGATCAGCCTGCGCAGTCTGCTGATAAGACCCCGCCACCGGATGCGGATACGGCGGCCCCGGACCGCGTTACCCCCCCGCCACCCCCGCCGCCGCCCGCGGGTGGCTATCCACCACCGCCCCCGTCTGCGGGCGGCTATGCGCCACCGCCGCCCGGACCCGCGGTCCGGGGTCTGCCGCCGCAGGGCTACACGTCGTGGTCCAGCCGGCTGCTGGCGTTTATCGTCGACATTGTTCCCTGTGCTGCCCTCATCGGCATTGGTGCGGTGGTGCTGTCCTCGAGTTGGGAGACGGCCTGTCTTACCGACATCTCGCGCTACAACATCGACGAGGTGTGTGCAACTGGCCCGACCACCATGGGTTTGACGGCTTTCTGGCTGGCCGTCATGGTGGCGTTGGGTTATCTGCTGTGGAACTACGGCTATCGCCAGGGCACCACTGGGTCCAGCATCGGCAAGTCGGTGATGAAGTTCACGGTTGTTAGCGAGAACACAGGTCAGCCGATCGGTTTTGGGTTATCCATAGTGCGCCAGCTTGCGCATTGTGTCGACCTGGTTCTGCTCGGTATCGGGTTCTTCTTGCCGTTATGGGATGCCAAACGACAAACCCTGGCCGACAAGATCATGGCGACTGTGTGTCTGCCCGCCGGGGCGGGGCGCCAGCACTGCAGCACCGCCGAGGGCAAAGCAGGCTGAGACAGCACCCGCCGATCCGGTTCGGATAGTCGCGACAGCCGCCGCCCGAACGGCAGCCGCCCGCTCCGCCGGCGGCTGTCATTAGGCTGTTCGTCGATGAGCGAACAGCACCGCATACCCGGCGGCACGATGGGGCAGCGGGTCACCGGACTGGCGACCAAGGCCATCCACGCCGGCTCTCCCCCGGATCCGGCGACCGGGGCAGTAAACGCCCCGATCTATGCCAGCAGCACATTCGCCCAAGACGGTGTCGGCGTCTTGCGTGGGGGGTTCGAATATGCCCGCACCGCCAACCCGACGCGCACGGCGTTGGAGGCCGCGCTGGCCGCCGTCGAAGAGGGGGCTTACGCCCGCGCGTTCAGCTCCGGGATGGCCGCCGGTGACTGCGCGCTACGAGCCTTACTGCGACCCGGAGACCACCTGCTCATCCCCGACGACGCCTACGGCGGCACATTCCGGCTGATCGACAAGGTATTCACCCAGTGGAATGTGGACTACACACCGGTGGCGTTGTCCGATCTCGATGCCGTGCGCGCCGCGATCAGGTCGCGTACCCGGCTGATCTGGGTGGAGACGCCCACTAATCCCTTGTTATCAGTGGCCGATATCGCGGCCATTGCCCAGCTTGGTCACGAGCACTCCGCAAAAGTGTTGGTGGACAACACGTTCGCATCGCCCGCACTGCAGCAGCCGTTGACGCTGGGCGCCGACGTGGTGCTGCATTCGACAACCAAGTACATCGGTGGTCACTCTGATGTGGTCGGGGGTGCGCTCGTCACCAACGACGAAGAGCTCGACAGCGCATTCGGGTTCTTGCAAAACGGTGCCGGCGCGGTGCCGGGACCGTTCGACGCGTATCTGACCATGCGCGGCCTGAAGACCCTGGTGCTGCGGATGCAGCGGCACAGCGAAAACGCCGCCGCTGTCGCCGATTTCCTCACCGGGCACCCGTCGGTGAGCACGGTGCTCTACCCGGGTCTGCCGGACCACCCCGGGCACCGGATCGCCGCGCGGCAGATGCGCGGTTTTGGCGGCATGGTCTCGCTGCGGATGCGTGGCGGGCGCAAAGCCGCCGAGAAGCTCTGCGCCAACACCACGGTGTTCATCCTGGCCGAATCACTGGGCGGCGTGGAATCGCTGATCGAACACCCGGCCGCGATGACACACGCGTCGACGGCAGGCTCGCGGCTGGAAGTCCCCGACGACCTGGTACGGCTGTCGGTGGGTATCGAGGACATCACCGATCTGCTGGGCGACCTCGAGCAGGCGCTGCGGTAGTGGGGTGCGGGCGCCGCACAATCCCCGGGGTGGGTGCCTGTCCCACGGAGGCGAGCCGCTCGGCCCGCCCCGGACTACGGGTGATACGGTTCGGCGCTGACCAACGTGACCTTCACCGTGGTGCCGTTGGGCACCTTATAGGTGCGGCTTTCGCCCACCTTGGCGTCGATCAACGCGGCCCCCAGCGGCGAGTTGGGCGAGTACACCTCCAGCTTTCCGTCATTGACGCCCTCTTGGCGGGTGGCGATCAGGAACGTCTCGGTGTCGGATTCGTCGTCGTTGTAGTAGACGGTGACCACCGAACCGGGCAGCGCTACCCCCGACTGGGTGGGAGGCTCACCCACCTTGGCATTGCTGAGCAGTTCCTGCAGCTGACGGATGCGGGCTTCTTGCTGGCCCTGCTCCTCGCGGGCGGCATGGTATCCGCCGTTTTCCCGCAGGTCTCCCTCCTCGCGGCGGGCGTTGATTTCCGCGGCGATAACAGGGCGATTCGCGATCAACTGGTCGAGCTCAGCCTTAAGTCGGTCATGTGACTCCTGGGTCAACCAGGTCACCTGCGTGTCCGCCATTTCGTCGCGCTCCTCGTGTCGTAGGTTCTGCCGTCTTCGCGCGGGCTAGCTTGTCGTCTGTCTCGTTGCTGGGGGAGTGCGGTTCCACTGCGTGTATTGCCGCTCTGTTCCATCTATAGCCGCTAATGCAGCAATACACGGTCCCAGTAGGAACCGTGCATCTCATAAGATTACCACCGCGAGAGCTCAGCTAACGACGTATTCACTCGCGACGTCTCATGGGTCGACAGAAGAATTGCACGTTCACGGGCGTGGAGATCAGCAGGCACGTCGATGTCACAGCGGTGGATGACCCTTGTCACCGGTGGTTTGCTGGACGTCCCCACTCGCATCATCTCAGCCGCCCGGCACCGGAGACGACGCCGTCTCTCCGGCCCGGGGTCACCCGTCGAGGACATGCAACGATTAGAACTGGAATAAAGGTCCGGCGCTCGACAGCAGACGAACAGGGAGCACGTGAGCGGATTTCGGCTAATGGCGGTGCACGCCCATCCCGACGATGAGTCCAGTAAGGGCGCCGCTACCCTGGCCCGCTATGCCGATGAGGGCCACCGCGTGCTGGTGGTCACCTTGACCGGGGGCGAACGCGGAGAGATCCTCAACCCGGCGATGGATCTGCCCGAAGTGCGTGGACGCATCGCCGATATTCGCCGCGATGAGATGGCCAAGGCCGCCGAGATTTTAGGCGTGGAGCATAGGTGGCTGGGTTTCGTCGACTCGGGCCTGCCCAAAGGGGATCCGCCGCCGCCGCTGCCGGAGGATTCGTTCGCCCTGGTGCCGCTGGAGGTGGCTACCGAAGCCTTGGTGCGGGTGGTGCGCGAATTTCGCCCTCACGTCATGACCACCTACGACGAAAACGGCGGCTACCCCCATCCCGACCACATCCGGTGTCACCAGGTGTCGGTCGCCGCGTATGAGGCGGCCGCGGACCCTCGTTGCTTTCCCGATGCCGGTGAGCCGTGGGCGGTGTCCAAGCTGTACTACAACCACGGCTTCTTGCGCCAACGAATGCAGCTGCTGCAGGACGAGTTCGCCAAACATGGCCAGCGAGGCCCGTTCGAGAAATGGCTGGCACACTGGGATCCCAAGCACGACGTCTTCGCTGACCGCGTGACGACCCGGGTGGAGTGTTCGGCGTATTTCAGTCAGCGCGACGATGCGCTGCGCGCACACGCCACCCAGATCGACCCGGATGGCGATTTTTTCGCCGCTCCCATCGCCTGGCAGCAGCGGCTATGGCCCACTGAGGAGTTCGAGCTGGCCCGCTCACGCGTCCCGGTGTGCCTTCCGGAGACCGATTTGTTCGCCGGAATCGAGGCCGAGCAGTGAACCGGGGACTGCTCACGGCGTGGCGTCTTTTCGCCGATGACGCCCCCCGCAACACCGGGCCCGATTTCGGCAAGGCCAGCCCATTAGGGCTGCTGGTCATCGTGTTACTGATGCTGGGTACGGTGGTGCTGATCCGGTCGATGAACCGGCACCTACGGAAAGTTCCGGCATCGTTCGAGGAAAAGAACGCGCCGGATCGGCCCGTTACCGAGCGCACCGCAGCGGCGGCCGACACCCGGCCCCCCGGCGAGGCTGCCGGCCCCGCCGCCGACCGGCCTGCCGATACCGCGACGGACACCCGTGGCGGCAGTGCCCGTACCGAGAGCAGCGGATCACCACATGAGCCTAACGGTGAGCACTAGTCCGGCGATGATAGGCGCCGGAACCCCGCAGATACGGGCCGGCGGGCCGAGCCCAAGGATCCGTCGATGAACCCCGCCGCCAACACCCTGGGCGGGGCCGCCAGCCCGTATCTGCGTCAGCACGCCGACAACCCGGTGCACTGGCAACAGTGGACGCCGCAGGCGCTGGCCGAGGCCGCGGAGCGCGACGTTCCCATCCTGCTGTCGGTGGGCTACGCCGCCTGCCACTGGTGTCATGTCATGGCCCACGAATCGTTTGAAGACGATGAGGTGGCTGCCGTGATGAATTCGGGATTTGTCTGCGTGAAAGTCGACCGCGAGGAGCGGCCCGACATCGACGCGGTCTACATGAACGCGACCGTCGCGCTGACCGGGCAGGGCGGCTGGCCGATGACGTGTTTTCTCACCCCCGACGGCCGCCCCTTCTTCTGCGGCACCTATTATCCGAAAGCCGCTTTTTTGCAGCTACTTTCGGCTATCACCGAGACGTGGCGCAACCGTCGCGGCGAGGTCGAGCAGGCGTCTGACCGCATCGCCGACGAGCTGCGCGCGATCGCGTCGGGGCTGCCCGGCGGCGGCCCGGAGGTGCAACCGGCGCTCTGTGACCACGCCGTTGCCGCGGTGCTGCGCGATGAGGACACCGTTCGCGGCGGGTTCGGCGGGGCACCGAAATTCCCGCCGTCGGCGCTGCTGGAGGCGCTGCTGCGTCACTACGAGCGCACCGGGTCTCCTCACTCTTTAACGGCGGTCGCCCGAACGTGTACCGCGATGGCGCGCGGCGGCATCTACGATCAGCTGGCCGGCGGCTTCGCCCGCTACAGCGTTGACGACGCCTGGGTGGTGCCACATTTCGAGAAAATGTTGTACGACAACGCACTGCTGCTCCGGGTGTATGCGCACTGGGCTCGTCGGACCGGAGATGCGCTGGCGCGTCGGGTGGCCGGTGAGACCGCACGCTTCCTGCTCGTCGAGCTGACCGATGCCGACATGTTCACCTCGTCGTTGGACGCCGACGCCGACGGCCGGGAGGGCTCGACGTACGTCTGGACACCCGCACAGCTCGCGGAGGTGCTCGGTGACGCTGACGGACGTTGGGCGGCAGACATTTTCGCAGTCACCCCATCCGGGACGTTTGAGAACGGCAGCTCGGTGCTGCAGCTGCCGAAAGACCCTGATGACCCGGCTCGCTTCGAGCGGGTTCGCGACGCACTACGGGCGGCCCGGCTCAACCGGCCCCAGCCCAACCGCGACGATAAGGTCGTCACCGCGTGGAACGGGCTGGCGATCACCGCGTTGGCCGAAGCCAGTGTGGCGTTGCAGGCTCCTGAGTTGGCCGACGCCGCACGCCGCTGCGCGGCAGCGCTGATAAGCCTGCACCTTGTCGACGGGCGGTTGCGTCGGGCCAGCCTGGGCGGGGTAGTCGGCGAGAGCGCAGCCATCCTGGAAGACCACGCCATGCTGGCCACCGGCCTGCTGACGCTGTATCAACTCACCGGCGACGGGACGTGGCTGGCCACAGCGACCGAGCTACTCGATATTGCCCTGGCACATTTCGCCGATCCCGACCGGCCCGGCCGCTGGTTCGACAGCGCCGATGACGCAGAGCAACTGGTGTTGCGGCCCGCCGACCCACTGGACGGGGCGACACCGTCGGGCGCCTCGTCGGTGACCGAGGCGCTGCTCATTGCCGCGCACCTGGTCAGCGGTGAGCGTGCCGAACGATATCGGCAGGCGGCGGCCGATGCACTGCGCGCGCATTCGCCGCTGCTGCAGCGCGCGCCACGGTCGGCGGGTCACTGGCTGGCGGTCGCCGAATGTGCTGTCCGCGGACCACTACAGATCGCGGTGGCGTGCGACCCGTCGCAGTCCGCGTTGCTGGCGGAGGCGCGTCGACTGGCGCCCGGCGGGGCGGTCGTGGTGGGCGGCGCAGCGGGCTCGTCGCAGCTGCTCGCCGGGCGGGGCCGAGTCGACGGCGCGGACGCCGCCTATGTTTGCCGGGGAGGGGTCTGCGACATGCCGGTCACCACCACACCGGAGCTGATGGCCGCGTTGGGCGTGCCCGAGTAGTAGCGTGCCTGCCATGCGGAGTGCCCCGGAAAGAACTCAAGCCATAACCAACGCCGTGCACCGCTACCTTGGCTTGCTCGCCAACGGCAGCGTGGACGATCTGGTCGAGATGTACGCCGCTGACGCCACCGTGGAAGATCCGGTCGGCGGTGAGGTGCACATTGGGCGGCAAGCGATCCGCAGTTTTTATTCGGCTCTCGACGGCGCGGAGCGAGACTGTGAGTTGGTGTCGCTGCGGGTTGCCGGCAACGAGGCGGCATTCCAGTTTCGGCTTACGGTGGCAACCGGTGGCAGCGTGGTGCGGATCGAGCCGATCGACGTGATGGCTTTCGCCGACGACGGCAAGGTCACTGCGATGAAGGCTTACTGGTCGGCGGCCGACGTCACTCAGCTTGGATCCGGTGACGAAGCGGTCCGCTCAGGACCCGGACAGTCGGGATGAGCGCCGCCGTGCGGCGCTCCGCCACGTTTTCCGGCGTGTACAGTCGCGTGAACCACCCGGCCTGAGCAGCTTCTTGCGCTGCCGCACGGTGGCCGGTGACGAGTGGTCAGGTGGGTGACCGCGTGGTATTTCCTCAGGCCGGCATATCCCGATCAGCAGCGACTTGTCAGAGGTTGGGTCTGGGCCCCGGATCGGTATCGGGTCAGAACACTGCGAACCACATGGCGACGTAGTGACAAATGGCGGCCACCGCGGTACAAGCGTGGAAAAACTCGTGGTAACCGAACGTCGCCGGCCACGGGTCGGGCCAGCGCAGCCCGTAGAGCAGACCTCCGATGCTGTACACCACGCCACCGACGATCAGCAGCACGAACGCGGCGACCCCGGCCCCGTGCAAGATGGTGCCGGTGAACCAGATCGCCACCCAGCTCAACAGCAGATACAGCGGCACACCCACCCAGCGCGGCGCCAGCGGCCAGCACACTTTGAGCACAATGCCCGCCAGCGCGCCGCCCCACACGATCCCCAGCACCAGCCGCCCAGCCTGCGGTGGCATAGCCAGCACCGCGAACGGAGTGTAGCTGCCCGCGATGAACAGGAAAATCATTGAGTGGTCGAGCCGTTTCATGCGATGCCGGGCGGTCAGCGATTTCCACTGAACGCGGTGGTAGATCGCGCTGACCGCGAACATTGCCACGGCGGACATAACGTAGGTGAGGGTGGCGAGTCCCGCGCGGGTGGATACCATCGTCCACGAGACCGCTACCAGTGCCGCCCCCGCGACGGTGGTCACGGCGGCGGAGTGCACATGAATCCAGCCGCGGAAGCGCGGCTTGGCCAGACGCCGATCGCCGCCATCGGGCCGATCAGCGGGGAGGACCGTCGACAAAGACGGCAGCTCATGCTCCGCTTTGGCTGCCGCGCTGACCGGGCTTGCCATATCCGCTGCTACCTCATTTCTCGGTGCTCGCTCACGGTTGTCGACCACGGTAGTAGGCCTACCTGTGCAGACACTTTGTGACGCGCGGACGGTCAGCGAGAATTATTGCCGGCCCGGCTAGTCTGACTGTTCGTGGAAATCATTCCGGCGCGTCTCAAGGAACCGCTGTATCGGATCTACGAGATGCGGCTGCGCCAGGGCCTGGCGGCGTCGAAATCTGCGCTGCCCCGCCACATCGCTGTCTTATGTGACGGCAACCGGCGCTGGGCGCGCAGCGCGGGATACGACGACGTGAGCTACGGCTACCGGATGGGGGCGGCCAAGATCGCCGAGATGCTGCGCTGGTGCCAGGACGCCGGTATCGAAATGGCCACCGTCTATTTGCTCTCCACCGAGAACCTGCGACGCGATCCCGACGAGCTGGCAGCCCTGATTGAAATCATTACCGACGTGGTCGAAGAGATCTGCGCGCCGGCCAACCGCTGGAGCGTCCGCACGGTGGGCGATCTGGAGCTGCTGGGGGAAGAACCCGCGCGACGGCTACGTGACGCTGTAGAAGGGACAACTGCGACCAAGAATGCCGATTTCCACGTCAACGTCGCGGTGGCCTACGGGGGCCGTCAGGAGATCGTTGACGCGGTGCGTGCCTTACTCGGCAAAAAACTCGCTGACGGCGCGACCGCCGAAGAGCTTGTCGACGCCGTGACCGTCGAAGCTATTTCCGAAAATCTCTATACTTCGGGCCAACCGGATCCGGACTTGGTCATCCGGACCTCAGGGGAGCAGCGGTTGTCCGGTTTTCTGCTGTGGCAGAGCGCGTATTCAGAGATGTGGTTCACCGAAGCGTACTGGCCCGCGTTTCGCCGGGTCGATTTTCTGCGCGCACTGCGGGATTACAGCCTGCGTCACCGCCGTTACGGGATCTAACTGGCAGCGTCGGGCACTACAGTGCCCTATATCGATCGGGCAGCTTTGCTGCAGCACGCTCGAAGATGTCCGGGCCACGATCGCAAGGAGTGGTGCTGTCTGGCCTGATGGTGTTCACCCTCGCCGGGCTGCCCACGCCGCGCCCGGCATTGGCGTCGTCTCGTCGCCACGGCGGCGGCAGTTGTGGCGGCCACAATGGCACCGCTGACGGCCGCCGGTGTGGGCGCGGCATCGCCAGCGGCGGCTCCACTGCGTTGTTCGCCTCCCCGCACTACTCCGGGGTGCGCCGCCTGTCGGCGTGACTTCCTTCCCGCCGGTGCGGGGCGCCGCCGTACCAGGTGGCGGTGCGCGGACCCGCCCCGGCCTGCCGGGCTAGCGCACCCGCAGTCACAGTTTGCGCAGCCGCACCCGGTTGATGGAGTGGTCGGCGTCCTTGCGCAGCACGAGGGTGGCCCGCGGCCGGGTCGGCAGGATATTTTCGACCAGGTTCGGTCGGTTGATCGTGCGCCAGATCTCTTTGGCCGCAGCGATCGCCTGCTCGTCGGTCAGCCGTGCGTAGTGATGAAAGTGCGACTCCGGGTTGGCGAACGCGGTGGTGCGCATGGCCAGGAACCGTGACACATACCACTGCTCGATGTCCTCGATCCGCGCGTCCACGTACAGCGAGAAGTCGAACAAGTCCGACACCATCAGGGTTGGCCCGGTCTGCAAGACGTTCAGGCCCTCCAGGATCAGGATGTCGGGATGGCGGATGACGTGCTTGGCTCCCGGGACGATGTCGTAACGCAGATGCGAATACACCGGTGCGCACGCGTAGTCGGCACCGGATTTCACCAGCGTCACAAAGCGCAGCAGCGCCCGCCGGTCATAGCTCTCCGGGAATCCCTTGCGGTGCATCAGGTTCCGCCGCTGCAACTCGGCGTTGGGGTATAAGAAGCCATCGGTGGTCACCAGGTCCACCCGGGGGTGGTGGTCCCACCGGGCCAGCAAAGCCTGCAGAACACGGGCGGTGGTCGACTTGCCGACCGCCACGCTGCCGGCCACGCCGATGATGAACGGGACCGGCCGGTCGGGGTTTTGTAACGGCTCGCCGAGGAATTCCGCGGTGGCGGCGTAGAGGCGCTGGCGGGCGGCGACTTGCAGATGAATCAGCCGCGCCAGCGGCAGATACACCTCCTCGACTTCCAGCAGGTCGATCTGCTCACCAAGGCCGCGCAGGCCCGTCAGTTCTTCCTCGGTGAGGGCAAGCGGGGTCGACATGCGCAGCGCGCGCCACTCACTTCGGTCGAACTCGACGTAGGGGCTCGGCTCGCTAAGCCGCGGCATAGCTGTCAGTCTTGCAGCAGTGCCCGGGCCGCGAAGGGCTGGGGCGACACCGCATGCGTCAGCGGGTGTCCGGCCTGCCTTCACGACCGGTGACCATCTGCCTGACCTGGGTGGCAGCCCGATCCGGCGGCCGACCGGTCCGTCTCGGCCACTCGCAGCGCTGCCGACCCGGTTGCCGAGCTCTCGCGGGCGGGCGCGTCCGCGGTAATCTCGGACCGCTCGTCCGCGACGATCACCGCGCTGTGCCGATCGCTCCCGGACCTTAGGCTGTCGTGAACGCCTTTTGCCGCTTGTTCTGCGAAGACTCAGGTGCGATGGCGCCCCCGGGCGGTCGTTGTGCGCGCCTACCGTCTCATGCCGAGACCCGCACCGCCCATCCACCGCGCAGGGGCGGACTACGCTCGAGCCCATGGCAGCAGACTCCACCGTGACCAGCTCGGCCCCCGCGCCCGGCACCGAATGCGCCGATACCGCGAGTACGGCCTACCGGGCGGCGCTCCAGGTCATCGAGTCTGTCGAACCCCGCATTGCCGCCGCGACCCGCAAAGAGCTTGCCGATCAGCGCGATTCACTCAAATTGATTGCCAGTGAAAACTACGCGTCGCCGGCGGTGCTGC
The DNA here is from genome assembly GCF_010723305.1 of Mycobacterium botniense. NCBI lineage: Bacteria > Bacillati > Actinomycetota > Actinomycetes > Mycobacteriales > Mycobacteriaceae > Mycobacterium > Mycobacterium botniense. The sequence continues at coordinate 227,538 of NZ_BLKW01000004.1, forward strand.
TTACTATGGGCAGCTGGCTCTCCGACAAGTACGCCGAGGGCACTGTCGGGCATCGCTTCTACGCCGGCTGCCAGAACGTCGACACCGTCGAAAGTGTGGCCGCTGAGCACGCCCGTGAGCTGTTCGGAGCGCCGTACGCCTATGTGCAACCGCATTCGGGCATCGACGCGAACTTGGTTGCCTACTGGGCGATCCTGGCCTCCCGCGTCGAAGCGCCCAGCCTGGCCGAGGCCGGGGCCCGCCACGTCAACGACCTCTCCGAGAAAGACTGGGAAGAACTGCGGCACAAGCTCGGCAACCAGCGATTGTTGGGTATGTCACTGGACGCCGGCGGGCACCTCACCCACGGTTTCCGGCCCAACATCTCCGGCAAGATGTTCTCTCAGCACAGCTACGGCACCGATCCGGACAGCGGTCTGCTGGACTACGACGCCGTCGCCGCCGCGGCACGTGAATTCAAGCCGCTGATCCTGGTCGCCGGGTACTCGGCCTATCCGCGGCGGATCAACTTCGCCACAATGCGTGAGATCGCCGATGAGGTGGGCGCCACGTTGATGGTGGATATGGCGCACTTCGCCGGGCTGGTGGCCGGGAAGGTGTTTACCGGCAACGACGACCCGGTGCCGCACGCCCATGTCACCACGACCACGACCCATAAGTCACTGCGGGGTCCGCGCGGCGGCTTGGTGCTCGCCCAACAGGAATACGCCGATGCCGTGGACAAGGGTTGTCCGATGGTGCTGGGTGGGCCACTGCCGCACGTCATGGCGGCCAAGGCGGTTGCGCTGGCCGAAGCCCGTCAACCCGCGTTCCGCGTCTACGCGCAGCGCATCGCCGAGAACGCCAAGGCCCTCGCCGACGGGTTCCTGCGGCGCGGGGCGCGGCTGGTCACCGGCGGCACCGACAACCACATCGTGCTGCTCGATGTCACATCGTTTGGTCTGACCGGGCGCCAGGCCGAGTCGGCACTACTGGAGGCCGGGGTTGTCACCAACCGCAACTCCATTCCGGCCGACCCCAACGGCGCGTGGTATACCAGCGGCATCCGGTTCGGCACCCCGGCGCTGACCACCCGCGGCTTCGGTGTCGCCGAATTCGACCGGGTGGCTGAGCTGGTGGTCGACGTGCTGACCAACACCCAGCCGGAGGGCTCCTCGAAGGCCAGGTACCGGCTGGCCGACGGCACCGCCGAGCGGGTGCGCGCCGCCGCCGCCGAACTCCTGGCCGCCAATCCCTTGTACCCGGGTCTCGCCCTCTAGCCGGCTGCACACGCGGGAACCGGCGTCGAACGCCGATCACGGACACCGGCTCGCGAGCGGGCCGGCACCCAGCGACCCGCGCCGGGCGTGTGCAGTGCCGGCGGCCGGCGCGCGGTGCCCGGTTTCAGGCTCTGCGTGTCAGACTGGCCCCGTGGCCATGACACCCGATAAGACATCCGAAATCCAGACGTCCGTTATGTCTGCTCCGCTGGCCCAGGTCGATCCCGATATCGCCGAGTTGTTGCGCAAGGAGCTCTGCCGGCAGCGTGACACCCTGGAGATGATCGCCTCGGAGAACTTCGCTCCGCGCGCGGTACTGCAGACCCAGGGCAGCGTGCTCACCAACAAATACGCCGAGGGGTTGCCCGGTCGGCGCTATTACGGCGGCTGCGAACACGTCGACGCCGTGGAGAATATCGCCCGCGACCGCGCCAAGACGCTGTTCGGCGCTGAATTCGCTAATGTGCAACCGCATTCCGGTGCACAGGCCAACGCCGCGGTGCTCCATGCCCTGATGACGCCCGGTGAGCGGCTGCTGGGGCTCGACCTCGCCAACGGCGGGCATTTGACCCATGGGATGTCGCTGAACTTCTCCGGCAAGCTCTACGACACCGGCTTCTACGGAGTCGATCCGGTGACCCATCTGATCGACATGGACGCTGTGCGGGCTACCGCGCGCGAATTCCGACCCAAGGTCATCATCGCCGGCTGGTCGGCCTATCCGCGGATCCTGGATTTCGCGGCGTTCAGGTCGATCGCCGACGAGGTGGGCGCGCATTTGTGGGTCGACATGGCGCACTTCGCCGGGCTGGTCGCCGCCGGGTTGCACCCCTCACCGGTGCCGCATGCGGATGTGGTCTCCACCACGGTGCACAAGACCCTCGGCGGCGCCCGCTCGGGACTGATCCTGGGTAAGCGGGAGTTCGCCAAGGCCATCAACTCCGCGGTTTTCCCCGGCCAGCAGGGTGGTCCGTTGATGCAAGTCATCGCGGGCAAGGCCGTGGCGCTCAAGATCGCGGGGACACCCGAATTCGCCGAACGGCAGCGGCGGACCGTCTCAGGCGCCCGTATCATCGCCGAGCGGCTGCTGGCCGCTGACGTGGCCGGCGCCGGAGTGTCGGTGGTCAGCGGCGGCACCGATGTGCACTTGGTGCTGGTCGACCTGCGCAACTCACCACTGGACGGCAAGATGGCCGAGGACCTGCTGCACGAGATCGGTATCACCGTCAACCGCAACGCGGTACCCAACGACCCCCGGCCCCCGATGGTGACCTCAGGCCTGCGGGTGGGTACCCCAGCGCTGGCCACCCGCGGCTTCGGCGACAGCGAGTTCAGCGAGGTCGCCGACATCATCGCCACCGCGTTGGCGGCCGGCGCCTCGGCCGATGTGACGGGGCTGCGGGCGCGGGTGACGCGGCTGGCCAGGGAGTTCCCGCTTTACGAAGGGCTGGAGGACTGGACACTGGTCGATCGCTAGCGCTGGCTCCGCGCACGATCGAGACCGAAACGGCCGGACTGCCCGGACTCGACACGAGAACACCGGGCCTGAAACCCGCACAGCAACACGCACGGTCTGATTTCGCGTACCGAGGCGTGCCGAGTTACCGTTACTGCATGGCACAGAAACCTGTACCTAATGCGTTGACCCTGGAACTTCTCCCGGTGGTGGCCGAGAACCTGGAGCGTCACCTCGACACAGAAGAGTTGTGGTTCGCCCACGACTACGTGCCGTTCGAGCAGGGGGAGAACTTCGCTCTGCTGGGTGGGCGTGACTGGGATCCGTCAGAGGTCACGCTGCCCAGGTCAATCACCGACGCGTGTGAGATCCTGCTGATCAACAAGGACAACTTGGCGGGTCGTCACCGCGAGCTGGTCGACCACTTCATCCTGGAAGAAGAATGGGGTCGCTGGCTGGGGCGGTGGACCGCCGAGGAGCATCTGCACGCTATCGCCTTGCGGGAATACCTCGTCGTGACGCGGGAGGTTGACCCGGCCGCGAACGAGAGCGTCCGCGTTGAGCACGTGATGAAAGGCTATCGCGCTGACCGCTACACGCAAGTGGAAACCTTGGTGTACATGACCTTCTACGAGCGTTCGCACGAGGTGTTCTGCCGTAATCTGGCCGCGAAGACCGAGGAGCCCATTCTCGCGGGGCTGGTCAGCCGGATCGCCAAAGATGAAGAGCGCCACGAGGAATTCTTCGCCAACCTGGTCGCACACTGTTTGAAATACACCCGCGACGAGACGGTGGCCGCGATTGCTGCGCGGGCGGCCGACATGCCAGTCATCGGCGGCGACATCGACGCCTATCAGGACAAGGTCCGAAACGTCGCCGACGCCGGGATTTTCGGCCCGACGCAGCTGCGCCAAGTGATTTCGGACCGGATTAGTGCATGGGGGTTAGCGGGCGAGCCCGGTCTGCGACAGTTCGTCACCGGCTAGAGCCGCCCTGCCCGCCGGTGGCCACCACGCCGGCGCGGGGGCTGTTACATGTGGCGCAGGTCCGGCGCGCCTGTCCGGCGGGTCCGCGGCGACGGGAGTAGCGTCGCAGGTGATGGCTAGCGACATGCTCTGCTGTCCGGATGGCACCTCTGGTCACATCTATGGCAGGACCGGCCCCGGTCCTGGTGCCGCTGCCTCCGCCGATATGCCCGTGCGGGGCCGCACGGGTGCAGCCCGGCGACGATGCAGCGGACGGCTGCGGAGGCGGACCATTAACCCACGCCCGGCGACGATGCGGCCCGCGGAGCGGACGGCTGCGGAGGCGGGCCATTCTCGAGGAGCGCTGTGTGACTGTTACCCCATCGGCTTCACAGGACGGTATCCGGACTTACGTACTCGACACCTCGGTGCTGCTGTCCGATCCGTGGGCGTGCACCCGGTTCGCCGAGCACGAAGTGGTAATACCGCTTGTGGTGATCAGCGAACTGGAGGCCAAACGGTATCACCATGAGCTGGGGTGGTTTGCTCGGCAGGCTCTGCGCTTGTTGGATGATCTGCGGCTCGAGCACGGGCGACTTGACCAGCCTATTCCCGTGGGTAAACACGGCGGCACGTTGCATGTCGAGCTCAACCACAGCGACCCCGCGGTGCTGCCCGCCGGCTTTCGCGGCGACAGCAACGACTGCCGGATCTTGAGCTGCGCCGCCAACCTCGCCGCCGAAGGCAAGCGAGTCGTACTGGTGAGCAAGGATATTCCACTTCGGGTCAAAGCCGGTGCGGTGGGCTTGGCCGCGGACGAGTATCACGCGCAGGACGTTGTCACCTCCGGTTGGACCGGGATGGTTGAGATCGAGACTGCCGCCGAGGATATCGACGCGCTGTTCCGCGACTGTGAGATCGACTTGGCCGCTGCCCGCGATCTACCTTGCCACACAGGGATTCGGCTATTGGGCGGCACCTCGCATGCCCTTGGCCGGGTGAACGCCCACAAACGCGTCCAATTGGTTCGTGGTGACCGCGAGGTGTTTGGGCTGCGCGGCCGCTCCGCTGAGCAGCGTGTCGCGCTGGATCTCCTGCTGGACGACTCGGTAGGCATCGTGTCCCTGGGCGGCAAAGCCGGTACCGGGAAGTCGGCACTGGCCTTGTGCGCGGGTTTAGAGGCTGTGCTGGAGCGCCAAACCCACCGCAAGGTGGTGGTGTTTCGTCCGCTCTATGCCGTCGGCGGGCAAGAGCTCGGCTACCTTCCGGGTAGCGAAAGCGAGAAGATGGGCCCGTGGGCGCAAGCCGTCTTCGACACTCTCGAGGGTTTGGCCAGCCCGGCTGTGCTCGATGAAGTCCTGTCCCGCGGCATGCTGGAGGTGCTGCCGCTGACCCATATCCGGGGTCGCTCGCTGCACGACTCGTTCGTCATCGTCGATGAGGCACAGTCGTTGGAGCGCAACGTGCTGCTGACCGTGCTGTCCCGGCTGGGCACCGGCTCGCGGGTGGTGCTGACTCACGACATCGCTCAACGCGACAACCTGCGGGTGGGCCGCCACGACGGCGTCGCGGCTGTGATCGAGAAACTCAAAGGCCATCCGTTATTCGCGCACGTCACCTTGCTGCGCAGCGAACGGTCACCGATCGCCGCGCTGGTCACTGAGATGCTCGAGGAGATCGCCGGGCCGCGTTGAGCGCGTGTTTCGGTAGGCTGCCAATGTGCCGAGACGATCCGATAGCCAGGTTTGGCGGTATCGGTGGACTCTTGTGGGAGCCGCCGGGGTCGTCGCGGTGCTGGTGATCGGCGGTCTCACGGGTCACGTCAAGCGGGCCAGTGCCGACGATGTCGATTGTTCGGTGGTCCGTTGCGTGGCCCTGACATTTGACGACGGCCCGACCCCGTACACCGACCGGCTGCTGGGGATCCTCAAAGACAACAACGCAAAAGCCACGTTTTTTCTGATCGGCAACAAGGTTGCTGCCAACCCCGGAGGAGCTCAGCGCATCGCCGAAGCGGGGATGGAGATCGGCAACCACACATGGGAGCACCCCAACATGACGACGATCCCGCCCGAGGACATCGTCAGCCAGTTCTCCAGGGCCAATGACGCTATCAGGGCCGCGACTGGGCGGACCCCCACCCTGTACCGCCCCGCCGGCGGGCTGTCCAACGACACGGTACGGCAGGCCGCCGGCCGTCTCGGGCTGGCCGAGATCCTCTGGGATGTCGTTCCCTACGACTGGATCAACGACTCCAATACGGCGGCAACGCGATACATGCTCATGACGTATGTCAAGCCTGGCTCGGTCGTGTTATTACACGACACTTACTCCAGTACGGTCGATCTGGTATACCAATTCATCCCGGTGCTCAAGGCTAATGGTTATCGGTTGGTGACGGTCAGTCACTTGCTCGGGTCACGGGTTCCCGGCAGTAGTTACGGCGGCCGCGAGAACGGCCCACCGGCCAACGACCTGTGTGACATCCCGGTCTCCCAGATTCCGACCTTGCCGAATACCCCCTCACCCAAGCCGATGGCTAATTTCCCGATCACTGACATTCCGGGCCAAAACTCGGGCGGACCCCAATAACGGTTCTCAACAGGTGGCCAGGAGTGGGTCCGACGGGGGTGACAGCGGCGACATCATCGCCGTCCTGGGCGATGTCGCAGCCCGCGGCCGTGTGCGGCCGAGCCTGGCTGGGCGGTGCGCGCCGTGGGTGTCGGCGGCGAAAACCTGGGCTCGTGTTGCCCGGTCTGGCCCTCGAGCGCGGCTTCAGCGCTGATGATCCTGCTCCGGTTCGACCTTGGCCATCGCCAAGACGTTGAGTCGGCGATCCAATTCCTCCAGAGAGATCCTTTCGCCGACCAGTCCGCGGTCGATGACGGCCTGACGAATGGTCTTGTGTTGCTTCAGCGCTTCTTTGGCTACTGCGGCCGCTTCCTCATAGCCGATCACCGAGTTCAGCGGTGTCACGATCGAGGGCGACGACTCAGCGAGCTCACGCAGCCTGCCGACGTTAGCGGACAGTCCCGAGATGCACCGGTCGGCGAACAGCTTGGACACGTTGGTCAGCAGCTTGAAAGACTCCAGGATGTTGCGGGCCATCATCGGAACGTAGACGTTGAGTTCGAAGGCGCCATTGGCGCCACCCCACGCGATGGCGGCATCATTGCCGATGACTTGCGCTGCGACCTGCGTCACCGCCTCAGGGATGACAGGATTCACTTTGCCGGGCATGATCGAGCTGCCCGGCTGCAAATCCGGCAACTGGATCTCCGCGAGGCCGGTTAACGGGCCCGACCCCATCCAGCGGATGTCGTTGGCGATCTTCGTCAGCGACACCGCGACGGTGCGCAGCGCGCCCGACGCCTCGACCAGCCCGTCACGGGCAGCCTGGGCCTCGAATGAATTACGCGCCGTGCGTAATTCGGTGAGGCCAGTCTCAGCCACCAACACCTCGACCACCTTGGCGCCGAAGCCGTCCGGAGCGTTGAGCCCGGTGCCGACCGCGGTGCCGCCGATCGCCAGTTCACCCAGGCGCGGTAGCGTCGACCTCACCCGCTCGATACCGGCCTCGACTTGGCGGGCGTAGCCGGAGAACTCCTGGCCGAGCGTCAACGGCACCGCGTCCATCAAATGCGTGCGGCCTGATTTCACCACGGTCCGCCACTCCCGCGCTTTCGCGGCCAGCGCGTCGTGCAACATCTGCAGTGCCGGGATGAGTTGGCGCACCGCCGCTTCGGTAGCGGCGATGTGCGTGGCGGTGGGGAAGGTGTCGTTAGAAGACTGCGACATGTTGACGTCGTCGTTAGGGTGCACCGTGACGCCGCGCCTGGCGGCGATCGATGCGATCACCTCGTTGGTGTTCATGTTTGAGCTCGTGCCTGAGCCGGTCTGGAACACGTCGATGGGAAACTGGTCGTCGTGGTGACCCTCGGCGATCTCGGACGCGGCGGCGATGATCGCGTCCGCCTTCTCTGGCTCCAGCAAACCGAGATCCTTGTTGACTCGCGCACAGGCAGCCTTCAACAGGCCCAGCGCCCTGATCTGCGGACGTTCCAGGCCCCGGCCCGAGATGGGAAAATTCTCCACTGCGCGCTGGGTCTGGGCACGCCACAACGCGTTAGCCGGCACCCGCACCTCGCCCATAGTGTCGTGCTCGATGCGGTAGTCAGTCTCGGCGGCGCTATCGGCCATAGCGGGGATTCCTCACGTGGTGGTGCCGGATTACGGCAGCGGATACTGGGCGTTGCTGTCGCCGGTGAAGTCGATGGCGGAATATTCGTTAAGTTTCGAAAGCCGGTGATAAGCCTCAATCATCCGGACCGTGCCCGATTTCGAACGCATCACGATCGACTGGGTGGTGCAACCGCCCGGGTAGTAGCGGACCCCTTTGAGCAGATCACCGTCGGTGACCCCGGTGGCGCAGAAGAACACGTTCTCACCGGCCACCAGATCCTCGGTGGTCAAGATGGCGTCCAGGTCGTAGCCGGCGTCGAGCGCCTTGCGCCGTTCGGCCTCGTCACGCGGTGCGAGCTGCGCCTGGATCTCCCCGCCCATGCACCGGATCGCCGCGGCAGCGATGATTCCCTCTGGGGTCCCGCCAATACCGGCGAGCATGTCGGTGCCCGAGTTGGGTCGGCACGCCGAGATCGCCCCGGCCACATCGCCGTCGGTGATCAGGCGGATTCGGGCACCGGCCGCGCGGACGTCGTGAATCAGCTGCTGGTGGCGGGGGCGGTCCAGGATGCACACTGTCATATCGCGCACCGACAGATCCTTGACCTTGGCGACGGCGCGAATGTTCTCGCCGATCGGCGCGGTGATGTCCAGCACGTGCCCGGCTTCGGGGCCTACCGCCACCTTGTTCATGTAGTACACCGCTGACGGGTCGAACATCGCTCCGCGCTCCGCCACCGCCAGCACCGAGATGGCGTTGGGCATGCCGTTGCTCATCAACCTGGTGCCGTCGATCGGGTCGACGGCCACGTCGCACTCCGGGCCGTCCCCGTTGCCGACCTCCTCACCGTTGTACAGCATCGGTGCGTGGTCCTTTTCGCCCTCCCCGATGACCACGACGCCGCGCATCGAGACCGAATTCACCAGTTCGCGCATCGCGTCGACCGCTGCGCCGTCGCCGCCCTCCTTGTCGCCGCGGCCCACCCAGCGCCCGGCGGCCATGGCCCCGGCCTCGGTGACTCGCACCAGTTCCAGGGCGAGGTTGCGGTCGGGGGCCTCACCGCGCGAGCGCGGCGGCGAACCGGACTTGCGCGAGGAGCCGGGTGCGCCGGCAGTAGTGCTCATACGGTGGATTCTCCCAGAACCGGCTCAGCGGCCGGGAGCTGGGCTGGCCGGCTTTACGGGCCCGCTCCGTAACCGCCTGCCGCACGGGCCGCGGCCCGCGGTGGGCTGGAATACTCGGGGAGTGAGCATCGAGCCGCGCCCGGCCCCCAAACCGGCCAAGCCACGCTTATTGCACGACGGGCGTGACATGTTCTGGTCGATCACCCCATTGGTGCTAGCGTGCCTCGTCCTGGCCGGTGTCGCCGGAATGTGCTCGTTCGCGCCGGGAGGCCCCGACAGGGCGGCGATTCCGTCGTACGACGCGGCCGGCGCTTTGCGCGCCGACGCGCAGACGCTGGGCTTTCCGGTCCGGCTGCCGCGTGTGCCTGAGGGTTGGCGGTCCAACTCAGGAAGCCGCGGGGGCATCGAAAACGGGCGCACCGACCCGGCGACCGGTCAGCGGCTCAACGCGGCGACTTCGACCGTCGGCTACATCACCCCCACCGGCATGTATGTGAGCCTGACTCAGAGCAACGCCGACGAGGACGCGCTAGTGGGCTCGATCCACCCGTCCATGTATCCGGTCGGCGCAGTTGACGTCGACGGTATTCGCTGGATCATCTACCAGGGTGATGGTGCTGAGCCGGTATGGACCGCCAGGCTGCCCAGTCCGGCGGGGTGGTCGCAGGTGGCGATCACCGGTGCCGGAGGCAGCGATCAGTTCCGTACGCTCGCGGCGGCGACACAATCCCAGCCGCCGCTTCCGGTCAGCCGATAGAGGGGAGACCGCTGTTGAGCACGCCAGAAGCCGATCTCGCCGGGTGGGCCGCGGCCCCGTTCACCGCCGGTGGCTATACACATGACGTCTACCGCAAAGGCGAGGGCCCGGGGGTAATTCTGATTCCCGAGATTCCTGGCATTCATCCCGGTGTGTTGGCGTTGGGTAACCATCTCGTGGACCACGGCTTCACCGTGGCCCTGCCGTCGCTGTTCGGCATCCCGGGGCGGCCAGTGACGGCGGGCTATGCGCTTGCCACAATGACCCGTGCTTGTGTGGCAAGAGAATTCGCGGCATTTGCCACCAACAGACAGCGTCCGGTGTCGGTGTTTTTACGTGCGCTGGCTCGTGACCTCAACGCGGCCACCCCGGGCAAGGGTGTGGGGGTGATCGGGCAATGCTTCACCGGGGGCTTCGCGCTGGCCGCTGCAGTCGACGATAGCGTGCTGGCGCCGGTCCTGAGCCAGCCGTCACTGCCGATACCGCTGACACCAGCGCAGCGGCGTAATGCCGGGGTGAGCGATCCCGAGCTGAACGCTGTCGCCGATCGCGCCGCCGCCGAGGGCTTGTGCGCGCTCGGTCTTCGGTTCAGTGAAGACAGGCTCTCCCCGCGCGAACGTTTCCAGACGCTCAAAGAGCGTCTCGGCGACGCATTCGAGGTGATCGAGATCAACTCCGGGCCGGGTAACGAGCACGGTTTCAGCCGCATGGCGCATTCGGTGCTGACCGAGGAGCTGCGCGAGATCGACGGTCACCCGGCCTATGAGGCGCGGAAACGGGTGGTCGAGTTTCTCACCCAGCGGCTGGCCTGAACCCGGGCCGGCTTGGCCCGTGCGCGCGGGCGGCCGCGGCTCACTGAGCGGCCAGCTTCATCACGTGGGCATAGACATCCGGATACCGCCGCAGGTGTGCGCCTCCATTCAGGTCGAGCACCTCGCCGGTCAGCCAGGACGCTTCGGGCGAACACAGAAACACCACCGCCGCAGCGACATCCTCGGGCGTGCCGACCCGCCCCAGCGGAGTGTTCTCCACGTATTCCTCGACAACACCGGGAATTTGGGTGGCGGGCGCGGTCAGCGGCGTGTGCACGAAACCGGGAGCGACTGCGTTGACCCGAATCCCGCGCGGCGCGAATTCGAGGGCAGCCACTTGGGTGAGCATCGCCAACCCCGCTTTGGCTGCACAGTATGCACTCATCCCGGCTGCGGGCTGGCGACCGTTCAGCGAACCGATCGATACCAGCGTGCCGCCGTCTCGGAGCCGCGGCGCGGCGTGCTTCATGACCAGAAAAGCGCCGGTGAGGCAGACGTCGACGATGGCGCGGAACTGGTCGGCGGGCAGCTCGGTGATCAGGCCAAAACTGCTGAACCCGGCGGCATTCACGACAACGTCGAGCGCGTGGCATTTCTCAAAGACCCGCTGCACGGAATCTTCATCGCCGACCTCGACAGCGGCAGCGGTGTGGGGGTGGCCGAGCTCAGCCGCGACGGCGTGTGCACCTTGGCTATTGCGGTCGGCAACGGTCACATGACACCCCTCCGCGGCCAACGCATGGGCGACTGCCTTGCCGATGCCCGATGCTCCTCCAACGACGACGGCTGTGCGGGTGGTCATGGCGGGCTCCTGTCCGGTCGCGGGGTGCTCTCACGGATCGCGAGGGGTCGGCGTCGCGTCCCGGGTAGTGATAGTAGGGGGTGTGGCACCGGCCCAACCTATCCGCTGCCGGGGCTGCCCTGAGCCCGCCGGTCTCCGGGGGCGTGAGAGCACCACGCCGGCGGCGACGCCGGGCGGGCGCGCACCACGTCAGCGAGTCCGGTTGGTAGCACGCTGTTTCCGGTGCGCTGGTTGCTGGCCCGGTCACACCTTGGTTGGGCGTTTACTGCCGCTGACCTGCTGGGGTCAACTCGGCTCTGGTGCTGTGACGGGTTCTGAGTCCTCGTGTGCTTCTGCAGCTGCGTTCGACTCCGGCGCGGCTGGAGGTTCGGCCCCACCGGACGGTGATTCCGACAGCTGACCTGCGAGATGCTCCGCGAGCCCGCCGATGGTCGGATAGTCGAATACCGCGGTGGCGTTGATCGTGAACACGCCACCGAACTGGCTGTGCAACCGGTTGCGAAGTTCCACCGCCATCAGTGAATCCGTGCCCAGGTCCAGGAACCGGCTGGTTGCGGCGGGCGGTTGCGCGAGCCGCAGGAACTGCTGAACTTCGCGCTGCAGGAATTCGGTAATGAAATCGGCACGCTGCGCCACCGGCATGTTCTGCAGTTGCCGGAGCAGCTGACTGTCACCGGTTGTTTCCGCCACCGCAGTCGGCAACACGTGGTCGAGGATCGGTGGGCGAGAGTTGCCCAGCACCTTCGCGGCGCGCTGCCAGTTGGCCTTGATGACGGCCGCTTGCCCGGTCCCGTTGGCAACGACCTCGCCGACCGCGTTGAGGGCAGCCGCGGGTCTCAGCGGAATGAGGCCTTGCGCAGTGAGATTGGCTTGTGCGGTCTCCGAAGATGCCATGCCCTCGCTGGCCCAGGGGCCAAAGTTGATGCCGGTCGCCGGTAAGCCCTGCGCCTTTCGTTTCGCGACCAGTCCGTCGAGCAGCGCATTGGCGGTCGAGTAGTTGGCCTGGCCGGGCGGGCCGAGCAAGCTGGAGACCGAGGAGGCCACAATGAAGAAGTCGAGGTCGTCGCTTCTCGTCAAACGATCCAAATGGCAGGCACCGAACGCTTTGGGCGCCAATGTCTTTCGGAAACGTTCTACGCTTTGCTGTGACAACAGCGCGTCATCGAGCACACCTGCCAAATGCACCACGCCAGCGAGCGGCGGCAACTCCGCGCGGATCCGCTCCAGCAGCGTAACGACTTCGGATTCGACGCCGACGTCAGCCGCGAAGGTGTGGATGCGGCACCGGTAGCGTTCGGTGATGTCCTCGATTGCCCGTTGCGAGCTCTCATCGGGTGCGTGCCGGCTGGTCAAGACGATGTCACCGGCACCGAGCTGGGCCAGATACGACGCCGTGTGCAGACCGATCGCGCCAAGTCCACCGGTGATGAGGTAGCTCCGCTCGGAACGGGGTTGTAGCGGGCTAGGCATTTGCAGCACGATTTTTCCGATATGCCGCGCTTGCTGCATGCGGCGAAACGCCGTCTTCGCCTCCGTCAGCGGGTAAATCTCGGCGGGGAGCGGAATCCACTCGCTCCTGGCCAATCCGTCCGACACCTCGCGAAGCAAGCCACGGATACGCTCCGGCTCCCGGAAGGTGGTTGCGTCCAATGCGACGATCTCGTAGGCGATATCGGGACGTGCCGCCGCCATCTGCTCGTGTGTCCAGATGTCTCGTTTGGCGATCTCGACGAAACGGCCATTCTGTGCGGTAGCCCGGACGGTCGCTTCGACAAACCCCTCGTTGGTCAGGCTGTTGAGCACCACGTCGACGCCGGCACCGTCGGTGTCTGCGAGGATCTGGTCGGCGAAATCAGTTGTGCGCGAGTCATAGACAAATTTCACACCCAGCCTGCACAGCGTCTCGCGTTTGTACTTACTGGCGGTGGCGAAGACGATCGCACCGCGCCGCTGCGCCATCTGAATGGCCGCCAATCCGACACCGCCGCTGGCGGCGTGAATGAGCACGCGGTCACCGGGCTTCAGCTGCGCCCAGTCGAACGCGAGCCGGGCCGTAAGTGCCGCAGCGGGAATTGTCGCCGCCGCTGCCGCGCTCACCCCGTCGGGCACCGGCGCCAGCAACTGGGCCGGCACGTTGAAACGGCTCGCGAACGCCCCCTGCATGAAACCGAAGACGCGCTGGCCGACCTCGATTCCGGTGACGCCATCACCCACCTGGGTAACGGTCCCAGCGAAGTCACCGCCGATCGGGCCCGGATCGCCAGGGTAAAGGCCCAGCACGTTGAGTACATCCCGGAAGTTCAAGCCGGCAGCCTCCACCCGGACCTGCACATAGCCCTCATCCGGCGGCGGTACGTCGGTCTCAGTCAGGCGCAGGTTGTCGATCGCGCCGCGCTCGGTGGGCGCCAGGACATAATCGCTTGCACGCGGCACCGTGAGATGACCACTTCGGGCCCATGGCAGTAACCGTGACACCAGGAACTTTCCTTGCCGCAGGGCGAGTTCGGGTTCCTCGATCGGCGCGCCGAGGAGGCACGCCAACACGTGGGCGGCTTCCGTTGATCCGTCGCAGTCGACGAGCCTGCAGTGCAAGGCCGGTTCCTCGTTAGCGATGGTGCGGCCGAGTCCCCACAGTGCCGCCTGGACCGGGTCGACAGGCTCGCCCGATTCGGTTGCCACCGCTCGTTCAGTGATAATCCACAGCCCGCCGGGAAGTTTCACCGACTGGTTCGCCTGCACGGTGTGCACGACACTGAGCAAGTGAGCGATCTCGGTCTCCAGCCGCGCGGCAGAGTCCGCGCTCGATTCTTCTGCACCCGGTCCTGCGCTGCGCCAAACGATGCCGGAGAACGGCATACCGCTTTCGCGAGCTTGTTCCAGTAGCTTCCCCAGAGGCTCTGTGTCTGCTGAAAGTGTGGCCCGGTCGATCGAGATGCTGCCCGGCAACTCAGCCGCCAATTGGTTGAATCCGGCAATCAGCCAGGTGCCGATAGCGTTTCCGGCGCCCTCGATACCACTGCCCGATGCCGGCAGCGGCACCTCGTGCCAGCCAAGGGTGTACAGCAGCCGGGTGGCGTCCCCGCCGAGTCCCCGCAACAACGCCTCTCGGGGTGCTCGTTTGACCGTGAATTCGCGAATCCCGCCGAGATGACGGCCGTCCCGATCGACAAAGTCGAGGTCGAAGACTTGGGTTTCGCTATCCAGGCCGCTAGTGCGCCACTTCGCGCGGCAGTAAAAGCGTCGAGGCATTTTCGCGTGCAGCTCTACCCGCCCGTACCGCAACGGCAAGAACAAATCGGTTACTCCCTGCTCGGCGGCCAGGAGCGCCGGGAAAGCCGGGAAGGCTACTCCGGTGCACAGGTCGAGTAGCACCGGATGGATTGGCTCGGTTCCCAGGTGTGGGGCAAGCTCTTCGCTGACCGTGATATCGCCGATCGCCTCACCCTCGCCGACCCACAGCGATTTGAGAGAATTTGACCACACAGGTCCCCATACCAGCTCCATGTCGGCGAACGTCTCGCACAGTTGCTGCGGACGCATGCGGTTCATTGCCTCGATAGCCTCGTCAATCGAATCCGACAGCGCGCCAGCCGACTCCTCGCCGGAATCGGTGACCACGGTGCTCACAGTGCCGTCGGCGTTCAACGACCATTCGGCATCACGGACGCCGTAGGGGCGGCTGTGCACCCGGAAACTCCAGCCGGTGCCGTCCTCGAGTGGATGCAAAGTCAGCTGCACCTCGCGAGAACTCTTCTCGGGCAGAATGATCGGTTCATAGAAGAAGACGTCTTGCACGCGTCCCGGCGGCCCAACCGCGGCCAAGGCCATTGCCGCATACGTTGCCCCCGGAACAACAACGGTGCCGTAGATGACGTGATCGGAGAGCCACGGCTGCGATTTGACGGACAGCCTGCTGGTGTATACGGAGTCGCCGGAGGCGAGGTCTTTGGCGCTGCCGAGAATTCCGGATACCGCCTGCCCGTCGAGACCGGCGATCTCTGACGTTTTAGGCCAGAAGCGACGCCGTTGGAACGGGTACGTGGGCAGTTCGAGTTTGCGGCGAGGTTGATGGTGCAGCGCAGCGAACGTGAGACGATGACCGCTGACATAGGCCGCGGCCAGCGCCTCGGCGATCTGACGCCGGTCGGCAACACCCTTGCGCAGTGAGACGATCGCTCGTGGCGCGGCCAAATGTTCTGGCCAGACCTGGACGGCGGCGCCGGTCAGAATCGGTTGCGGACCGATCTCCATCAACACCGAGCATCCGAGCGCCGCAACGGTGCGGATACTTTCGGCGAACTGCACCGGCTGGCGAGAATGTCGCCGCCAATATTGTGCGTCAAGCGGAGTCGCGGCTGTGAGCACAGCCCCGCTGCGGTTACAGACCAGCGGCAACGTCGGTGCCGCGAACTGCAGCTGCGCCGCGTACGATTCGAATTCACCAAGCACCGGCTCCAGCAACTCCGAATGAAAGGCGTGGCTGGTTTCTATCCAGGTGCAGCGGATGGCGTCCTCACCACATCTGGCGGCGATCTGTTCTAGATCCGCTCCTGGACCGGACAGCACTGTGTTGGGTCCGTTATAGGCCGCGACCGACACCCGGGGGAATTCGTTGGCGATTCCCTCGACGTGCTTGGCATCGGCGAATACCGCCATCATTCGCCCCCCTTCGGGCAGACTGCCAAACAGTCTGCCGCGTTCGGCTATGAGGCGCGCTCCGTCCTCGAGACTGAAAACTCCGGCCACACATGCCGCCGCGTACTGGCCTACGCTGTGTCCCAGCACCACGTCGGGCTCGACGCCCCACGACTGCCACAGCCGGGCCAGGCCCATCTCGACGGCGAAAAGTGCGGGCTGTGCGAACGAGGTGTGCCGCAATGTTTCAGCGGCGTCGCGGTCTGTGCTGAACAGCACGTCCAGTAATGGGCGTGGCAGAATCTCGTTGACTGCGTGCGCGCAGCGTTTCACGGTGTCTGCGAACACTGGCTCCGCGTCAAACAGTTCGCGCGCCATTCCCGGATGCTGACTGCCCTGCCCGGTGAACAACCACGCGGTCATCGGCCGGTCAGTGCACTCGCCACGTAGCACGCCGGGTCTCACCCGGTTCTCGACCAACTCCGCCAGGCCCTCGCGAGCGCCCTGGACCGAATCGACCACCAGCGCGGCCCGGTATTCGAAATGGGAACGTCCCGCCCCGGCGGTGGAGCACACATCAGCGATGTCGACCTGGGGATGGGTGTCTAACCAAGAGTCGTAACGCCGTGCCAACGCCACCAGCGCCTCCGGTGAGCGCGCGGACAGCACCAGCACATTCAGCGATTCATCTCGAACATGCGGCGTCGACGCCACGATCACGTCGTCAGTTGGCGGCCCATCCGCGGAGATCGGCAGTTGCTTTGGCGCATCTTCGATCAGTACGTGCGCGTTTGTACCAGTGAATCCGAATGAACTTACACCGGCGCGTCGCGGTTTCCCGTTGCTGTGCCAGGGAGTTGGCTTGTCCACAACCCGCACAGGCAGCGAATCCCACGGGATATGCGGAGATGGATTCTCGAAATGCAGGCTCTGCGGGAGCAGGTCGTGCTGCAGCGACAATACGACCTTGATCAGGCCGGCGACACCTGATGCCGATTCGAGGTGGCCGATGTTGGTCTTCACCGATCCGATCAGCAGCGGCGTGTCACGGCCAACGCCATAGACAGCGCCGGCTGCCTGCACCTCGATCGGATCACCCAGCGGGGTACCTGTTCCATGTGCCTCAAGGTAGTCCACGTCCCTGCCGCTAAGACCGGCACGAGTCAGCGCCGCGCTGATAAGTCGTTGCTGGGCACCACCATTAGGTACCGTCAAACCACTGGAGGCACCGTCCTGATTGACCGAACTGCCAGCGATGACCGCGCACACGCGATCGCCCTCGCGCATGGCGTCGTTCAGCCTCTTCAGCACCAGAATTCCGCAGCCTTCACTGCGCACATAGCCGTCGGCGGAAGCGTCGAAGGTCTTGCAGCGCCCGACCGGAGAAAGCATCCTGGCCCGCGAGGCAGCGATGATGGTTACTGGACTCAGCAGGACGTTGACCCCGCCGGCCAATGCCAAATCGCAGTCACCGGCATGCAACGCCTGGCAAGCCTGATGAACCGCCACCAGCGACGAACTGCACGCGGTATCGACCGCGACAGCTGGTCCCTCTAGTCCCAGCGCAAAGGCGACCCGACCCGAAATGGCGTTCAGCGCATTGCCTGTGATGAAGTGGGGCTCGATCTTTTCGACGGACTCGGCGGACAGCAGATGCGAATACTCGTTGGCGCCCACGCCAACGAAGACTCCGGTTCGGCTGCCGCGCAAAGCCTCCGGCGAATACCCGGCACGTTCCAAGCCCTCCCAAGCGGTTTCCAGTATCAGCCGCTGTTGCGGATCGATCCACACAGCCTCGCGCGGGGAGATGCCGAAGAATTCCGGGTCGAAGCCGTCGATTCCGTCGAGAAAACCGCCGAAGCGGCTGTAGATCTTGCCCGGGGTCTCAGGATCCGGGTCGTAAAACTCGTCGATGTCGAACCGGTCATCCGGAATTTCCCGGATCGCATCCACACCGCCGGACAATAGCTCCCAGAAAGCTTCAGGATCGGGAGCGCCGGGAAACCGGCACGCCACCGCGACGATCGCGATCGGCTCGTCCGTGCGCGCGGCCACTGCCCAGGCCCGGTGGTGGCCCGAGCCGGGGGATTCCTGGTCGCTGAGTTTAAGCACGTCGCAAAGCAGGTAGTCCACCACGTCGGATAGCCGGGGGTGGTCCATAGCCAGAGTCGCTGGCACGTCCCTGCCTACGGCTTGCTCGATACGGCGCCGCAATTCGACGGCCATGAGGGAATCCATCCCCAGGTCGAAGAATCCGGCGTCTTCGCGGATCTCTGCGGCGTCAACCCGCGTCACCTCCGCAACCGCATCGCGCAGGTAATCCGCGAGAAGTTTCTTGCGCTGCTGTGCTGGAGCGTTGGTGAGCTGCTCCACCAGTGGAGTTTTACCTGAGAACGTTGGTGCCGGAGCTAAATCAGCCACCTCGCGCTCCAACGTCGCCAGCAGTGAGCGCCTCCCCGCCTGCTGGTAGAGGGGCAGGAAGCGGGCCCAGTCGATGCGCGCCACTATTCCGTGGACTGTCCTGTGCGGGGAAGAGGCCGCCATAACGTCGGCCAGCCCCGCTAGGGCATCGGCAGGAGACAAGGTCCGGATTCCACGCTGATCCAGTCGCGCACGAGCCTGTTCGTCGGCCATGCCCACCGACCAGGGGCCGAAATTAACGCTGATTCCAGGAATTCCTCGCTCGCGCAGCCGCCAGGCCAGCCCGTCGAGGAAGGCATTCGCCGCCGCATAAGCCGTCTGGCCGAACCCGCCCCATACCGAGGCGATCGAGGAAGTACTGAGGAAGAAGTCCAGTTGCAACTCAGTGGCCGCTTCGCTCAAATGCCAAGCACCCCAGACTTTACCCGAGAAAACGCGCTCCACCTCGGCGTCGTCCAGGGTGCTCAGTGGGCTGGTGCCCATCTCGCCAGCGGTATGCACAATGCCGGCAATCGGAGGTAGTTCGGCCTGCACCGTAGCCAGCAGGCGTGCGACGTCCTGGACGTCAGCGATATCGGCTGTGATGACGTAAATTTCGCAGGCCCGCTGTTCGCGCAGGGCGTCGATGCGCCGTTGGGCGGCTTCGGTAGGCGGGCGCCGGCCGGTCAACACCAGATGCCGGGCACCCTGCGCGGCCAGATACCCGGCGATTTCCAGCCCGATCGAACCCAGCCCACCGGTGACCAAATACGTTGCATCAGAGCGCAATACCGGTGCTGCAAGCGGTTGCCCGACGCGCCGAACCAATCGCGGGACATACACCGCATGCTCGCGCAGTGCGAGTTGGTCTTCCTTAATAGCCGCGTCGGGTCGCGCTGAGACGATCTGCCGGATCAGCAGCGACCAGTCGGCGATGGTGCTTTGCGCCAGATCCGCGAGCCCGCCCCATACCAGCGGATGCTCGAGGGCGGCGGAACGACCAAATCCCCAGAGGCAGCTCTGATCCGGTAATACCTTGTCAGTTCCTGTGACCTGTTGCGCACCACAGGTTATGAGCCAAATAGGTACCCGCAAATCGGCGGTGGCCGTCGCGCGGAAAAGTCGTCGTGTTCCGCCCAGGACTCGGCGTTGCATCTTTGACAGCGACTGCGTCGACGCTGCGTTATCGCAACCCAGGGCTGCGACATGCAGGATGCGTAGCGTCGGGTCGTCTGCCACCGCAGCGCGCAACGCGGCCTGAAGCCGCTCCTCGTCGGCGTCGGATGCTGGTAACCCGACAATCCGATACCGGTGCCCGTGTGCGGTCAGGGTATCGACCAACGGCTGGACTGCGTCGGCATCATCGCCGACAACAAGCCAGCTCGCCGCCCCGTCGGCTTCCGCATCTGCGGTCCGCGGCGCCTCCGCGCTGGATTTCTCCCACCGAATCTCGTAGCGCGCGTCTGCGATCGACTCGGTTTTACGCTCGAGGTTATGGTGTGCGGCAAGCTTCGTCAGCACATCTACGGTCTGCTGGTTGCCGGTTCCGTCGAGTAGGGCTGCGAGTTCCTCGATGCGGCCGTCCTCGAGAAGTCGGACGGTTTCGGTGCTCGCGGTCCTGTTCGTCGGCCGGGACCGCTTCTCAGTAAACCAATACTGGCGATGCTGGAATGGATAGGTTGGCAGGTCCAGCTTTCGCGCGGGTCCCATGACAGCGCCGAAGTCGGGCAGATGGCCCGCGGCGTAGGTGCCAGCGAGGGCTTCGGTGATCTGGCGGTGGTCGGCGGTGTTTCGGCGCAGGGAGGCGATCGGCTGCGGTGCAGGTACGGTATCGGGCCATGCCCGCAGGGCAGCGGCGGTGAGCACCGGTTGCGGGCCGACCTCCAGCAACATCTTGCAGCCCAGATCAGCCAGTGTTCGAATGCTTTTGGCGAACTGCACGGGTTGGCGTGCGTGGCGGCGCCAATAGGATCCGTCGAGTTTCACGTCCCTGCCAAGCGCGTCACCAGTGCGGTTGCACACTAAGATCCGTTGTGGCGAAGCAAAACTAAACCGGTCTGTATACGATTCAAACTCGTCGAGGATTGGATCGAGCAGAGCCGAGTGGAAAGCGTGGCTGGTGTCCAGCCAGTCGCAGCGCACACCGTCGGCGGTCAAGCCTGCCACCGCCTGATCCAGATCCTGCGCGGGCCCAGACAAGACCGTATTGGCGCCGTTGTAGGCGGCAACGGAAAGACTTGGGAACTCGTCGATGATGCTCTCGACGCGCTCGGCGGCGGTGAAGACCGCAACCATCCGGCCGCCCGCCGGCAGACTGCCGAAAAGACGGCCGCGCTCGGCCATCAGCAGCATTCCGTCCTCGAGGGTGAAGACACCTGCGACGCAGGCCGCCGAATACTGGCCGACGCTGTGGCCCAGCACCACATCGGGTTCGAAACCCCATGACTGCCAGAGGCGCGCCAAACTCATCTCCACCGCGAACAAGGCGGGCTGGGCATAGGTGGTCTGGCGCAGTGTCTCTTCACCGACGGAGTCATCCGCGGCGAAAATTACATCAAGCAGAGGCTTGTCGAGAATGTCGGCAACCGTTGCCGCGCAGTGGGTCAGCGTCTGGGCGAACACCGGCTCGGTCTCGAAGAGCTCGCGGGCCATGCCCGCGTGCTGGCTGCCTTGACCGGTGAACAGCCACGCGGTCTTCGGCGTGTCATCGCATACTCCGCGCACCAGTCCGGGTGCCGGCCGGTCGTCGGCGAGCGCGCCGAGCAAGTCAATGGCAGATTTCTTTGAGTTGACCACCAACGCGGCCCGGTGCTCGAAGTGTGCCCGCGCCACCGCGGCGGTAAAGCACACATCCGCCAAAGTTGCCTCCGGGTGGGCGTTCAACCAGGTGCGGTATTGATCGGCGATCTGGATCAGTGCTGCGGGTGTGCGCGCCGATAGCGGAAGGATGCTGAACCGTCGGTTGTCGGGCACGTCGACCGGATTCGGCGCGCTCGCAAACTGACCGAGTTCACCGGGGGCCTCTGCGACGATGAGGTGCGCGTTGGTGCCGGCGAACCCGAACGAGCTGACTCCGGCGATGCGTGGCCGGCTGTTGCGTTCCCAGGCGGTGGCCTCCCGCACAACCTGCACTGGGAGCCGCTCCCACGGAATGTGCGGGGAAGGATTACGAAAATGCAGGTGCTTCGGTAAGACCCCGTGCTCGAGGGACAGGATGACCTTGATCAGCCCCGCGATTCCCGCGGCTGCTTCCAGGTGCCCGATATTCGTCTTCACCGAGCCGATCAAAAGGGGCCGACTCGGATCCCGCCCGGCGCCGAGCACCGCACCTGCGGCCTGGACTTCGATCGGGTCGCCCAGCGACGTCCCGGTCCCATGCGCCTCCAGGTAGTCGATGTCGCCGGGTGCGATACCGGCGCGCTGCAGCGCCTGTCTGATAACTCGTTGTTGAGCAATGCCGTTGGGTACGGTCAGGCCACCGGATGCTCCGTCCTGGTTGGTCGCGCTGCCTCGGATGACGGCTCGAATCCGGTTGCCGTCGCGGAGCGCATCTTCAAGGCGTTTCACGACGACGACACCGCAGCCCTCGCCGCGGACGTAGCCGTCTGCGGCAGCGTCGAATGTCTTGCACCGCCCGTCGGGCGCGAGCATGCGTGCGCGGGAAAACGTGATCATGGTTGCCGGGGTGAGCAGAACATTCGCGCCGCCGGCCAGCGCGAGCTCGCATTCACCCAACTGCAGCGCTTGGCACGCCTGATGGATGGCCACCAACGACGAGCTGCACGCGGTGTCGACGGCGACCGCCGGACCCTGCAGCCCCAATCGGTAGCTGATCCGGCCCGCTGCCGCGGCGTTCGAGGTCCCGGTTGCCATATAGGCTTCGATCTCGGGATAAGTCAGCTCGTCGGATGCCATTCCCAGGTAGTCATGCGTGGACAGACCGACGAATACACCGGTGTTGGTGTTGGCCAAATCCGTTGGCGCGATGCCTGAATGCTCCACTGCTCGCCACGCGGTCTCCAGCAAAAGCCGATGCTGCGGATCCATCAACCTGGCCTCGCGCGTCGACATGCCGAAAAAGGGTGCGTCGAAACCCGTTACGTCAGCAATGAAGCCGGCCCGACGCGTCACGACCTTGCCGGGGATGTCGGGATTGGGGTCAAAGAATTCGTCGGCATCCCACCTATCGGGAGGCACCTCCGAGATCGCTTCACGGCCGTCGCGCAGCAGCTGCCAGAACTCGTTTGCGTCCGCAGCACCCGGGAAACGGGCCGCGTAGCCGATGATCGCAAAGCCCGGTGCTGGCTCCTGCTGACCTTCCACGGATGCCATGCCGTTGTCCTCCCTGCTGACGGCGCTGAAGATTGGATCGGTGTGGGCGGCCCGGTTGCGCACCAGAATCGCTCCGCCGGCCCAGTATTGCAAGTACGACGTTGTGACCGGCCAGCCTACGCCATGGCTGCCGGTCGGCGTTTGACGCCGGGGAGCTTTGCGCCCGACGAATCCATGAGCTGTCGCGGGCGTCGGTCCATGTCGGCCACACTAACCGCCCGGAGGGTTATGTTGGTCTCGCTGCCAGCGCGGCGGAGCCGGAGCCGTTCCAGCCGAGGAGGACCTAGTTTTGCGTATTGGGAAAATTACGATCGGCTCGCTTGATGATTGGGCGTTGACCCCGGGCACAGTCACCTCATGGCACCCGACGGCCGCGGCCGCGGAAAAAGTCCGGCAAGCGCCGGTCAGTTCGGTGCCGGTCAGCTACATGCAGGGCCAACATCTTCGCAACTATCACGAACGAACAGCCGCGGGTTTGGACTTCTCGCGGCAAATCATCGCCACCTGCGAAGTACCCGGCCGATGTGATATCGCTGCCATGAACCACGCCGTCAACGCATACCTGCGCCGGCATGACACGTTCCGTAGCTGGTTCGAGCACACTGGTAATGGCCAGTTTATTAAGCACACCATCACCGATCCTGCTGCTATTGAGTTTGCGCCGATCCATTACGGCGACATGACAGTTGAGGAAATACGCGCTCATGTGATCGCCATACCCAATCCGCTGGAGTGGGGCTGCTTCACCTTCGGGATCGTTCAAAGCCAGGGGCACTTCACTTTCTTTGCCGCCATGGATCATGTTCACGGGGATGCGACATTGATCGGCACCACGATGCTGGAGGCCAACGCGATGTATTCAGCCTTCAGCGGAGGCGGTCAGCCCCTGGTGCTTCCGCAGGCCGGCAGTTTTGACGACTTCTGTGCCCGCGAGCGCCAGTACACCTCAACGCTCACCCTCGATTCGCCTGAAGTGCGTGCGTGGATCGACTTCGCCGAAAACAACAATGGCGGCTTTCCTGACTTTCCTCTTCCGCTGGGCAACCCGTGGGAGCCGAGCGGTAGTGACATAGCTTCCGAAGTCTTGATGGATGCGGAACAAACGGAGCGATTCGAATCCGCCTGCGCAGCCGCGGGAGCGCGCTTTGTCGGGGGCCTGTTCGCCTGCATCGCTTTGGTGGAGCACGAGTTTACCGGTGCTGTCACGTATTACGGACTTACTCCCAGGGATACCCGCAGAACCACGGACAATTTTTCGACCCAAGGCTGGTTTACCGGCCTGATCCCGATCACGGTCCCAGTAGCTGCGGCGTCTTTCAGCGAGGCCGCGTGGGCTGCGCAAGCGTCTTTCGATTCGGGTCTGGACTTGGCGAAGGTGCCGTATTATCGCGTATTGGAGTTGGCGCCGTGGTTGAGATGGCCACAACCGAACTTTCCGGTGTCGAACTTCTTGCATGGCGGCGCTGCTCCGCTTAACGCAGTGCTCGCCGCGGCCGACCTCGGCCTTGCGAACAATATCGGAATCTACTCGGATGGCCGGTATTCCTATCAACTGACCATCTATATATTTCGGTACGGGGAGGGCACCGTAATGGCGGTTATGTACCCCGACAACCCCATCGCCGAAAAATCTATCGCCCGGTATATGGAGGCGATGAAGTCCGTGTGTGTGCGGGTCGCCGCCAGCGGGCACTGGGGACGTGTCGCCTAGCCTGGAGCAATCGATGGCGCAGAGCGCGAAAGTGCGCGGCTACACGGCGCCGGCGAGCGGCGCCGGCGGGAGCACCCCGCTGCGCCGACCGGGGGTGAGGGCAATATGCGACGGTTAGCAGATTTCGTGGTGCGGTGGCCCTGGTTAGTCATCGGGCTGTGGGCCGCGGTCGCGGTCGCACTGCCATTAACGTGTCCGCCCCTGGACGAGATGGCCCAGAAGCATCCGCTCGCGATCTTGCCCAGCGATGCGCCCTCGAGTGTCGCCGCGCGAAAGATGACCGAGGCGTTTCACGAATCCGGCTCAGAAGACCTCCTGCTGGTGGTGCTGACCAACGACAGAGGGTTTGGCCCCGCCGACGAAACCGCTTACCGCAAACTCGTGGACGCGCTGCGCCGGGACACGCGTGACGTCGTGATGGTGCAGGATTTCCTCAGCACACCGCCCTTGCGCTCGGTCTTGACCAGCGAGGATCACAAAGCTTGGGTGTTGCCGGTCGGTGTCGCCGGCGAGTTGGGCACTCCACGCTCGTACGCCGCTTTCAACCACATCAGTGACATCGTCAAACACGCAGTCACCGGAACACCCTTGACGGCGTATCTGACCGGTCCCGCGGCAACCGTTGCCGATCTGACGGTCGCGGGTAATCGTGACCGGACGCCGATTGAGGTGGCGATTGCCGCTTTGGTGCTGATCGTCTTGCTGGTGGTTTATCGCAGCGTGGTCGCCATGGTGCTGCCGCTGCTGACGATCGGGGTCTCCCTGGTGATCGCCCAGGCGGCCGTCGCGGCATACTCCCAACTGAGCGGCTCAGGCGTCTCGAACCAGTCCATCGTCTTTCTGAGCGCGATTATGGCCGGCGCCGGAACGGATTACACGGTCTTTCTCATTAGCCGCTATCACGACTATCGACGGTTAGGTGCGGATTTCGATCAGGCGGTCAAGAGAGCGCTGATTTCGATCGGAAAAGTAATCGCCGCATCGGCAGCCACCGTCGGTATTACCTTTCTCGTCATAAGCTTCGCTCAAATGGGCGTGTTCAAAACGGTTGGAGCGTCGGCAGCGATCGGGATCGGCGTGGCATTCCTCGCCGCGGTGACATTGCTGCCGGCTATTCTGGTGCTCGCCGGGCCACGCGGCTGGGTTAAGCCGCGGCGCGAACTGACCGCTCGGTTTTGGCGGCGTTCAGGCATACGCATCGTGCGCCGGCCGGTGATCCATCTGGTTGCCAGCGTGCTTGTGTTGATCACGCTGGCCAGCTGTGCTTTCTTGGTGCGTTACAACTACGACGATCGCAAGGCCTTGCGGCCCTCCGCTCCAAGTTCCATTGGCTACGCAGCGCTGGAACGCCATTTTCCGGTGAATGAGTCTATTCCGGAGTACATCCTCGTCCAATCACCGCATGATCTCCGCACACCACAGGCCTTTGCCGACTTGGAGCAAATGGCGGACCGAGTTAGCCAATTGCCGAATATCGCTGCCGTCAGCGGCATCACGCGCCCGACCGGAACTGTGCCGAAAGAATTCAGAGCCACCTACCAGGCGGGGGCCGTTGGCACCCTCCTGGCCGGCGGGTCCACCCTGATCAACGAGCACACCAATGACCTCAATCGGCTGGTCGAAGGGGCCGGCACCCTGGCCGACAACCTCAGCGACGTGCGTGGTCAAGTCAACCTGCTCGCGACCAGCATTCAGAGTCTGCTCGACGCCGTCTCCTCCATGAAAACCCAGTACAGCGGCGACACCTTGGTCAAGGAGGTCGACACGGCAGCCAAGCTCGTCGACCACGTTAATTCCCTCAGCAACGCCATGGGCTGGAACTTTTCAGCCGGCAAGGACATGTTCGCCTGGATAGGCCCGGTGCTGACGGCGCTGCGCGGCAACCCGGTCTGCGATGCCGACGAGACCTGCAGCGCCACCCGCGGGGACTTTGAACGGCTGATCGGTGTGCGTGATCAGGGCGACCTCGACGCGATCAACGATCTCCTTCGGCAACTGCAGTCGTTGCCGGACAAAAAGACCCTCGACGCGTCGATGGACCGGGTACGCGGCGCATTGACCAACCTCACCAGGGTGATGCATTCCATGGGGATGGACCAGCCCGGTGGCCTGCAGGCCAACCTAAGCGGTCTGCAAGATGGTGCCGACCGCTTCGCCGGTGGAAGCCGACAAGTGGCTGACGCGGTGGCTCAACTCGTCGAGCAGGTCAAACAGCTCGGCGCTGAGCTCGGTGAGGCAGCGACGTTTCTGCTGACGCTGAAACATGACGCGGCGCGGCCGGCAATGGCCGGGTTCAACATCCCGGCCCAGCTGCTGCATCTCGCGGAGTTTCAGAAGGCCGCCAGGGTTTTCATTTCGCCCGACGGCCACTCCGCGCGGTACTTGGTTCAAACCAAACTCAATCCGTTCAGCACCGCAGCGATGGATCAGGTCAACGCGATCAGTGCGACCGCTCGGGGAGCCCAGCCGAACACCACGTTAGCGGACGCTACGGTGTCGATAGCGGGATACACCGCGAGCCTGCGCGATACACGCGATTATTACGAACACGACATCCGGTTCATCATCGCGGTAACCCTCGTCGTGGTGCAACTGACCTTGGTCGCCCTATTGCGAGCGATCGTGGCGCCACTGTATCTGGTTGCTACCGTGGTCATTTCCTATTTGTCAGCGGTGGGCATCGGTGCGCTGGTCTTTCAACTCATACTCGGCCAGCAATTACATTGGAGTGTGCCGCCCCTGGCGTTCGTCGTGTTGATCGCAGTGGGAGCCGATTACAACATGCTGCTCATCTCCCGGATGCGGGATGAGTCTGTGCACAGCATGCGTTACGGCGTCATCCGCACGCTGGGTTCGACGGGCGGCGTGATCACTGCAGCAGGTTTGATCTTCGCTGCCTCGATGTGCGGCCTCTTGTTTTCCAGCATCAGCACCGTGGTACAGGGCGGTTTTGTGATCGGTGTCGGTATTCTGTTGGATACCTTCGTGGTACGCACAATGACCGTGCCTGCCATTGCTGCCCTGGTCGGGCGGGCGAACTGGTGGCCGTCACGGGTGCGCATGTCGGATCAAGGCCACCGTCGCCGGGCGGAGCGGCGGGCGGAATAAGCACAGGTTAGCGCCCGCACGTGAGGTATGTGAGACTACAAGACGACGCCGAGCAGTCAAGGACAGGGATGAAAAGACTACTCGCCGGAGTTACCGCGCTGGTGACTGTCGGCGCCACAGGATGTTTTGGTACCGGGTCTGTGTCGGCCGACGACACGCCGTCCGGTGCGGCACCGGCCGGTACATCAGCCGACGGGACGGCCTACGCGCTGGGCGGTGCTCACGTTTTGGGCATCCCCTACGACGAGTACATTCGCCGGGAAGGCGCTGAATGGTTTCCCGGCCTGAAGCGACAGATCGTGCCCTACCCGGCGGGTCAGGTTCAGGGCCATGTGCTGGAACGGCTGTTCCCGGGCATCGGTCGGCTTGATGAATTCTTCCCGGGCCTGGGCGTAAACGGTCCCAGCGTTGGCGAATCAGTCGATGCGGGAGCCGCTAATCTCGATGCGGCCATCCGCCACGGCGGTCACGGCACCGCGATCGGCCTCTCCGAGGGTTCACTCGTGTTGGAGGCCGAGCAGGCGCGGCTCGCGAACGATCCCACCGCACCACCGCCAGATCAACTGAGCTTCGCCACGTTCGGCGACCCAGTTGCGCGGCATGCCTTCGGGCAGAGTTTCCTGACCGCTATGTTCCCGGTGGGCAGCATTGTTCCGGCACTCGACTATCGCATACCACCTCCGGTCGAGAGCCAATACGACACCAAGGTTTTCGTCTCCGCTTACGACTCGATCGCCGACTTCCCCGACCGGCCGGACAACCTGTTCGCTCTCGCCAACACGCTTATGGGCCTCGCTACGGGCCACACTGCGGTGGCATTCACCAACCCAGACATGGTGCCGCCGCAAAACATCAGAACGACGGTTAACTCCAAGGGTGCGACAACGACGACGTATTTAATCCCTGAAAAGCACCTTCCGCTGGTCATGCCGTTGGCTTACATCGGCATTGACGAGGACACGCTGAATAAGCTCGACGCAATATTGGCGCCCCGGGTAAACGCCGGCTATTCACGAAACGACGATCCCGCGACCGCGCCGATCCAAGTGGACCCCGTGCACGGTTTCGACCCCGCGGCCGTCACCGCGCCGGCCACCCAGGCGACTTTCGGTGGTGGCGCCGACCCTTTTTCGCAAATCCTCAATGGTGCCCTGTCTGTATTGTCACAGGGTAAGGGCTGACAAAGTATGCTGCCACAGGCCGGGCCGGCCATCACTTCGGTCGTGTCGGTGCCGCGCGTTTTCCCAGCCGATACAAGCGGCATCACACACACCGGGACAGCCGAGGTGTCCGATCACGACCGCCTCACGGCACAGCCGATGACGACAGCGACGCCTCTGCGGGGTGCTGGCGTTTTAAATCTGCGGCGCGCTGCTGCGCTTATCTGTCAGCCCGACTTCGACCTCCGCGCGGGTACTCACACTACGAATGCCTCAGCGCCGCAAAGAAAGTGTTCCCGTTGGCCTCTGGACCACCGCCGGCGTACAGCGTCGTTTGCTGCTGCCGCCGGATGGTCTTCACGTTTGCCTGCCTCGTCAACACCGACTGCGCCGGGAATGGGCGGGTTGTGATTGGTCTTGGCGGCAGGTCTGGGGGCGGTGATCGCCCTGCGGATACCCCGACAGGCCGACCACTACTGACACTCAGCCATGCGCTCATCGGGGCCGGGGCCGCCGCGCCGGCGACGATAGGCCTTCGAAAGCACGAAATCGTTTGGCAGAGTTTATAGTACGGTATTGTGATGGCTATGGCTCAGTCGTCGATTCTTGCCATGTTGCACGCGCGCGCCAGCCTACGGCCCCACGACGTCGCATTCACGTTTACCAATTACGATGACGATTGGGCGGGGGTTTCCGAAAGTCTCACATGGTCGCAGTTATCCCGCCGCACACTGAACGTGGCACACGAGCTCGGCCGTCATGGATCGGTCGGAGACAGGGCGGTAATTCTGGCTCCCCAAAGCCTTGATTACATTGCCGCATTCCTGGGATCGATGCAGGCCGGGCAGATAGCAGTTCCGCTCCCGTTGCCGCACCGCGGCTCGAGTCATGAACGTGTAAGTCTGGTCCTTGCTGATACGTCGCCCGCAGTTGTTCTCACGACTTCCGCGGTCGCCGAAGATATCGCGGAATATGTTGAGCAAGCCCATCTGGATGCTGTTCCGAAGATTGTCGAAATCGATTCGATGAATCTGGACGCCAATCTGGAAATCAGCGATGGCACTGTTGATTTGCCGAGCACAGCCTATTTGCAGTACAGCTCAGGTTCAACCAGACTGCCGACCGGAGTCATGATCTCGCACCACAATCTCCAGGTGAATTTCGACCAGCTGATGCGCTGTTTCTTCGCGGACTCCAACGTTAAAGCGCCGGCGGATACGACGATTGTGTCGTGGTTGCCCTTCTACCATGATATGGGTTTGATGCTGGGCGTTTGCGCGCCGATCCTGAGTGGCTACCACGCCGAGTTGACGGGTCCGATGTCGTTTTTGGAGAAGCCCGCCAGGTGGATACGATCGTTGGCCGCGAGCCCCCATGCGTGGTCGGCAGCACCCAATTTCGCCTTTGACTTGGCGGCCCGCAAAACAACTGATGACGACTTGGCCGGGCTCGACCTCGGCGGCGTGCTGGGCATCATCAGCGGCGCCGAACGAGTCGAGCCGGCCACAGTGCGACGCTTCGTCGACCGGTTTGCTCACTTCAATTTTCGGGAAGACATGGTGCGTCCGTCCTATGGCCTGGCAGAGGCAACTGTCTTCGTGGCGACTGGCATCTGGAGCGGTTCGTCGGGAACGGTTCACTTCGATGCCGGGGAGCTGTCTTCGGGCCGCGCTCGACGGTGCGCGGCTGGGCAGGGCACGGCACTGGTCAAATACACAGTGCCGCAATCACCCACGTTGCGGATCGTCGACGCCGACACGCACCGCGAGTGCCCGCCAAGCTTGGTCGGCGAGATCTGGGTCCATGGTGACAATGTCGCCGAAGGCTACTGGCGCAAACCGCCGGAGGAGCAGTGCTGTTTCGGCGCAACGCTCGTCGATCCTGCACCGGGAACGCCTGACGCGCCCTGGCTCAGAACCGGCGATCTCGGTTTCATTTTCGAGGATGCGCTGTTCATTGTCGGCCGCATCAAGGATCTGCTGATCATCCGCGGGCGTAATCACTACCCGGAGGACATCGAGGCGACGGTCCACGAGATCACCCGTGGCCGGGTCGCGGCGATATCGGTCCGGCTCCAGAGCACCGAGCAGCTGGTCACCATCATCGAACTCAAGAAGCGAGGCGATTCCAACGAGGAGGTGATGCACTGGCTCAGCTGCGTCAAAAGCGACGTCACCTCCGCAATATCTCACGTGCACGGTTTGAATGTGGGGGATGTCGTTTTGGTGCCGCCGGGATCGATTCCCACCACAACGAGCGGCAAAATCCGGCGTGCTGCCTGTGTGGAGCAGTACCGCCGCGACCAGTTCATCCGGTTGGACGCCTAAGCCGGCTGCGGGGGCGTGTTGGCTGGCGAGCCGATGCCCGGTGCGGGCATGCCGGCTCCGCCCGACCGTGGTGCCGACGCGTCCTCAGTATCCTCGGCAGCGAGGACATCCTCGATCCGCTGACGGGCACCAGCTAGGTGCTCCTCGCATCTTCTTGCCAGCTTCTCGCCTCTCTCCCACAGTTTCAGCGACGTCTCGAGGTCGAGCCCTCCCTGCTCGAGCAGGCGCACGACTTCGATGAGTTGATCACGGCATTCTTCGTAACCGAGTTGACTAATCGGAGTCGTGGAGTCGGTTTGGTCATGTCCCATCGGCGGGTCCTTCACTTACCGCGGTGAGCGCTCCATCGGAAACCCGCACCCGCAGCCGGGTGCCGGCGGGAGCATTGTCAACCGAGCGCAGCACCGAGGCCGGGCCCTCTGCCGTGACCGTCTGCACGACGGCGTACCCGCGGGCGAGGGTAGCCGCCGGGCCCAAGGTAGCCAGCCGGGCGGCGAGATGGCTGACCCGCTCGGTCTCTGCCTCCACGAGCCGGCTGATATCGCGACGAACCGCTGACCGGGCACGGTGTATCTCCTCGGCGTGTGTGGTCAATGCGCGCAGCGGATCGGCCAGGACCGGCCGGCTGCGTAACTGGGCTAGCGCGCGTTGTTCGCGGGATACCCAATTACGCAGCGCTTGTGCACTGCGCCGCCGCAAATCGTCGATTAACAGCTGTTCGGCGACGGTATCCGGGACGATGGTCTTTGCGGCATCGGTGGGCGTGGCGGCACGCAGATCGGCAACCAGGTCGCAGAGCGGGTTGTCGGGTTCGTGACCGACCGCGCTGACCACCGGTGTTCGGCAGGCGGCGATGGCCCGGCACAGCGTCTCGTCGGAAAAGGGCAGCAAGTCTTCCACGCTGCCCCCGCCGCGGGCCAAGACGATCACGTCAACATCCGGATCTGTGTCGAGGTCACGCAGTGCGTCGACAATCTGCGGCACGGCATGGGGTCCCTGCACAGCTGTGTTGCGCACCGCGAAACGCACCGCCGGCCAGCGTGCGGCGGCCACTGTCGTCACATCGTGCTCGGCAGCGCTGCCTCGGCCGGTGATCAGCCCGATCATGTTGGGCAGAAATGGAATCGGCCGTTTGAGCCTGGGGTCGAAAAGCCCTTCAGCGTCCAGCAGCCTCCGCAGCCGCTCGATGCGAGCCAACAGCTCACCGATACCGACTGGCCGAATATCGCTGAGCCGCAACGAGAATGTGCCGCGTCCGGTGTAGAACGTGGGTTTGCCGCAGACCACCACCTGGGTGCCTTCGGTTAATTCGACCGGCGCGTCCAGGACCAGCTCGCGCGAACATGTGACGGTCAGCGACATGTCGGCGGCCGGGTCACGCAGCACCATGAATACGGTCTTGGAGTCGGGGCGGATCGTGATCTGGGCCAGCTGACCCTCGACCCAGACGGTGCCCAGTTTGTCGATCCAGCCTGCGATCCGGACGGCCACCGCGCGTACCGGGAACGGGTTTTCAGGCGAATTCGCCGGGGCGGCTCGGCTCACTTCGCGGTTGCGCGGGTTATTCGGTTGGCCAGCAACGTCTGGAACGGGGCACGGGCTCTGGTGGCCTCCTCGTAGGCCAGCAGAGCCTCGAGTTCTTCGACATCCAGCGTAT
This sequence comes from Mycobacterium botniense, assembly GCF_010723305.1. Classification (NCBI taxonomy): domain Bacteria; kingdom Bacillati; phylum Actinomycetota; class Actinomycetes; order Mycobacteriales; family Mycobacteriaceae; genus Mycobacterium; species Mycobacterium botniense. The sequence goes on from NZ_BLKW01000004.1 coordinate 260,226, forward strand.
GCAACCTGGCCCGGAGCTGAGCCAACGTCAGCGTGTCGTAGTTGAGCTCAGCCGCCACCGGCGGAGCCGGCACGGCCTGGTCGGCTGGTGGCTTCGAGGTCTGGGCCGCGGGCGTGGATACGGTGCCGGGCTCATGCGGGATTTCCGATCCTTCGGTCAGTGAATACAGCGCAAACCGTCCCTCGGTGCGGCGATCAGTGCCTGCGGCGCCGGGCGTCTGGTTCTCACCTGCCTCGGCCACATCGTGGTTCAAATCTTCGTCGAATGTTGCCCACTCCGGCTGCTCGTCCCGCGGCGGGAATAGTGTCTCCAAGGTCGCATCGCCTTTGATGGCCAGCTCCGCCAGGTGCTGCTGGAACCGCATCACCAGATGTGCGGCCTGGCTTGCCAGCGTCATCGGGTACGTCAGGATGGTTCGCGGCAGCTTCATCGTTTCTTCGACGGCAACTGTCGCCGCTCCCACCAGCAGCCGGACCCCATATGGTGCAGTAGCCATGAGTCCCAGACTGCCTTAAGCGGCGGTCAAGTCCAAGCTGACGGTGTGAGGTGGCGGCCCTGTGTCAGCAGAAAGTAGGCTCAGTGCCATGCCGCCGACCGTCGATATGGGGATTCCCGGCGCATCCGGTTCCGTCGCCAGCATCAACACCGGCAAAAGGGTGCTGCTGGCTGAACCGCGGGGTTACTGCGCCGGCGTGGACCGTGCGGTCGAGACCGTTGAGCGTGCGCTGGAAAAGCATGGCGCACCGGTGTACGTGCGGCACCAGATTGTGCACAACCGTCACGTGGTGGACAGCCTGGCTGAGGCCGGCGCGGTTTTCGTCGACGAGACCGACGAGGTTCCCGAGGGCGCCATCGTCGTGTTCTCCGCGCACGGCGTGGCGCCCAGCGTGCACGCGTCGGCCGCTGAGCGCAAGCTGCAGGTCATCGACGCCACCTGCCCGCTGGTCACGAAGGTGCACAACGAGGCCAAGCGTTTCGCCCGAGACGATTACGACATCTTGCTCATCGGTCATCAGGGTCACGAGGAAGTGATCGGTACCGCCGGGGAAGCCCCCGGACACGTGCAGATCGTTGACGGCCCCGAGGCCGTGGACCAGGTCCACGTTCGCGACGAGAACAAGGTGGTCTGGCTCTCGCAGACCACGCTCAGTGTCGACGAGACCATGACCATCGTGGAGCGGCTGCGTCAGCGTTTCCCCAAGCTGCAAGACCCGCCCAGCGACGACATCTGCTACGCGACCCAAAACCGCCAGGTGGCGGTCAAGGCGATGGCACCGGAGTGTGAGCTGGTGATCGTTGTCGGATCCTCGAATTCGTCGAACTCGAGGCGACTGGTCGAGGTGGCGTTGGGTGCTGGCGCTCAAGCCGCCCACCTGGTTGATAGTGCTGACGACATCGACACGGCCTGGTTGGAGGGTGTCACCACAGTCGGTGTCACCTCTGGCGCGTCGGTTCCCGAGGTGCTGGTGCGCGGTGTGCTTGATCGGCTGGCCGGCTGTGGCTATGACGTAGTCCAGCCGGTGACGACGGCCAATGAGACGTTGGTCTTCGCGTTGCCGCGAGAGATCCGCTCCGGCCGGCGCTGACGCGCCGACTGGCGGTGACACCCACGACGGTCACATCGACCGGCCCCGGCCTCCCGGGCTGTCGTGGACTCGCGAGAGGTCAGATGTCGTATTCCCAGGTTTCGGCGGTGGACGGTTGTGGCGGCCGGTACCGGTCCCGCGGCCGGGTGTCGGGCTCGTCCTCGGGGGCCGATCCGCGATAGCGCACCCGCGAAATCGGGTGATGGGTCGCGTTCACACTATTCGCCCCGGCCGATGCCGGCCGACGCAGCTGGGATTCATGGGTCTCCGGCGATTCCCGGGGCACATGCGGGTCGACGCGACCGCGACGGGGCCGACCCTGGCGCACGGGCGGATCGCGACGTTCCCGCAGCGGGTGGGCCCGCAGGTCAGAATCACGCGGCCAGGAGCGGCGGGTCGCCGCGGGTGGCTCCGCGGACGGCTCGAAACCGCGGGTGGACGTCGGACGCCGGCGTATGACACGGTCGTCGGTCCCGTCAGAGTCGCCCATCGCCGGTCGGGTATGCCGTGAGCGGCTCGGCGCGGCGCGCTGGGCAGCGCGACCGCCGCGGCGCCGGTCTGCCGCCCTCGACGAGCGGCTGACCGCGTGGACCCGATGTGAGCGGCCCGGGGAGACCGCCGCGCTTTTGTCCTCGGAACTGCGGCGGAAAATCGCGGCCAATGTGGCGATAATGGCGGGTTTCCCGGTCTGGGCGCTCGACGACTTCGCAGTGCTGGCCCTGCGCCGTGCCATTCCGAGATACCAGCGGGCTATCCCGATCAGCAACACGCCGGCCGACGTGAACAGCATCAGCGGAAAGCGCTCGATCAGCGGGTAGCCGCAGTTGATCACAATGTCTTTGACACCGGTAATTTTGGCTCCGTGGAACAGCCAGTACGCACCGGGCACGGTGAAAAACAAGATCAGCGGTGGCTGGACGACAGCGGTGAAGATCCCCGACTGCTGGACCGCCAGGACGGCCGCTACGCAGCCGGCCAGGTATAAGCCCGCGAAGACATTCGTCAGCTGTTTATTGCCCGATCCAGCATCGAAGGCGAAGCCGATGGCCGTGGCGGTCACAGCGGTCAGCACCGCTGCCCACCAGGGCACACCGGGGATATTGGGGTGAATTGAGCGGTGCGCTATCGCCACCGCTGACCTCGCCCGCTGCGCAGACACACGTCGACCGTACCGGCTTATCGCCCGAAGGGTTGGAAGGAGTCGGCCAGTCGTGCTGGCGTGCCATGTCTCCCGCTGCGAAGACCGCAGGGCCGGTGTGACGGCCGCGTTCTCGTCGCCGCCTAGACTTGGGTTCCGGTGAGCGTGAGCCTCGGTATCGTCGGTCTGCCGAATGTCGGCAAGTCGACGCTGTTTAACGCGCTGACGCGCAATAACGTGGTGGCCGCCAACTACCCGTTCGCGACGATCGAACCCAACGAGGGCGTGGTGCCGCTGCCCGATCCGCGGTTGGCGAAGCTGGCCGAGATGTTCCACTCGGATCGGATCGTTCCGGCGCAGGTGACCTTCGTCGACATCGCCGGCCTGGTCAAGGGAGCCTCCGAGGGGGCTGGGCTGGGGAATAAATTCCTGGCCCACATCCGCGAATGCGACGCGATCTGCCAGGTGGTACGAGTGTTTTCCGACGACGACGTCGCACACGTGTCCGGGCGGGTGGACCCCGAATCCGACATCGAGGTCGTCGAGACCGAACTGATTTTGGCCGACCTGCAGACGCTCGAGCGCGCGTTGCCGCGGCTGGAGAAAGAGGCCCGCACTCACAAGGAGCGGAAGCCGGTGTACGACAGCGCCGTGGCCGCCCGGCAGGTGCTCGACAGCGGGACCACATTGTGTGCCGCCGGGGTGGATGGTTCCGCGCTGCGCGAGTTGAATCTGCTCACCACCAAACCGTTCCTCTATGTCTTCAACGCCGACGAGTCCGTGCTGACTGATGCCGCCCGGGTCGCCGAGCTGCGTGAGCTGGTCGCACCCGCGGACGCCGTTTTCCTCGACGCCAGGATCGAGTCCGAGTTGACCGAGCTCGACGACCAGTCGGCCGCAGAGCTACTCGAGTCGATCGGGCAGGCCGAGCGGGGACTCGATGCGCTGGCCCGCGCGGGTTTTCACACGCTCAAGCTGCAGACGTTCTTGACCGCGGGGCCGAAAGAGGCACGGGCGTGGACCATTCACCAAGGCGCTACCGCACCAAAGGCGGCGGGAGTGATCCACAGCGACTTCGAAAGGGGCTTCATCAAGGCTGAGGTGGTCTCCTATGACGACTTGGTCACCGCAGGGTCGATGGCGGCCGCTCGGGCGGCGGGCAAAGTGCGGATCGAAGGTAAAGACTACGTGATGGCCGACGGTGACGTCGTCGAATTCCGGTTCCACGTATAAAAATCTTCCCTCATATGGCTATTTCGTATTTGTGTAACGTGTGCCATTATTTGGCCAGAAGGTGATGGACACCACAGATTTTTGGATGCGCTCGCCTATTTTGTTAATGTCGCGAGCCATGTTTTTGCTTGCGTCATTGATCACACTTATCAACCAGGTCTCGGGTACGCCATATGTCGCCGGTGGGGATTCTCCGGCCGGGACGGACTGCTCGGGCCTAGCATCGTGGATATCGAATATGGCGACTGGCCGGCCCGTTTTCGGTGACAGGTTTGACACAAGGAATGAGGAATCTGCTCTGTTGGAAAGGGGTTTTCGGTATGGCAGTGCACCTGGAGCCCTGGTCATCGGCTGGAATAGCTACCACACGGCGGTGACCCTTCCGGATGGGACTTCCGTGTCCAGCGGCGAGCCGGGCGGGGTGAAAATCGGTGGCGACGGAGCTTACCAGGCCCAATTCACCCACCATATGTATCTGCCGATAGCCGCCGAAGCGGCCGACGATTCGACGTCCGCGGATAGCGCTAACCCGACGCAGGATACACAGCCGCCGGTTGCCGATTCAGAACCGGGTGGTGACCTCGGTAGTGCCGACGTCTAATGGGGTGTTCTGCCCGGACCGGCCCCTCGGACGTTCTGTATCAGCGGCGACGCACCGAACAGCCGGCCCAGAGACCTCGCTGAACCCGGCGAGCATGGGCGGGTGTTGACGAGCTATCATCGCACCGCGGTTGGTCTGCCATCGCGGCCGCGGCACGAGTGCCCGCCGGCATCGGTCAACGGGTGTGGCGGGCGTGCGACCCGAGGGGGTGGCAGTGATCTTCATCGTCGTCAAGTTCGAGACCAAACCTGACTGGACCGACCGGTGGCCGGATCTGGTGGGCCCGTTCACCGCGGCCACCCGCGCTGAGGACGGCAACCTGTGGTTCGAATGGTCGCGCAGCCTGGAGAACCCCGCCGAATACGTCCTTGTCGAAGCGTTCCGTGACGCAGACGCCGGTAACGCGCACGTGAACAGCGAGCATTTCAAGCGGGCCATGGGGGAGCTGCCGCAGGCGTTGGCGTCGACACCCAAGATCATCAGTCAGACGATCGACGCCACCGGGTGGTCGGAGATGGCCGAGATGTCGGTCGGCTAGCCAATGACCACAGCAATCTCGTCGCCCAGGCAATACCCGGGCGTGAGCGGGAGTTTGTCACCGCTCCAAAACGAACCGGGATCGAACCAGTTCGGGTACTTCTCTGTGGTGAGCAGCCCCATCTCCTCGTAGGTGAGCGCTACCGTTTCTGCACAGTAGGCGGTTTCCAGGCCGGTCACGCGCCGCTGCGCCTTGCGTCGCTGTGTCGACTCGCGGATCTTCCTGTCAACCAGCGGGATTCCCCGTACCCAGTCGTAGGCAGTCGGGATGCGGCCGCGCAGCCAGCGGCCGGTGAGCCGCGCGGTAGCAGGAAACGGGATACCGTCCATTCGTGCGATGACGCGCAGTAACCGGTCCTCCTGGTCGCGGTTCGCATAGGGGGTGAGCTGGCGCAGCCAGCACTGCTGGCGGTAGCGGTCCATCCACTGCTCGACGGCTTGGCGGGCGTCGTTGAGCTGCACGCCGCGATGGTTGGTGCCAGTCCAGACATCGATGAGCTTGTCACCGAGTTCGGCATGCCAAAGCAGCGGTGGCAAATCGTCGATGGCGACTGTCATGCCGACATGGTTCACCGGCGCATTCGTCAATGCCTGGATGGCTCGGTCTGCACCCGAAGCGCCGCGAAACAGCCAGATGTCGCCGGTCCGGGTTTGCTCCAATGCCTGTTCCAGGGTCACCGAACTCTCCACAAGCGCAGCTTAGGCACACCCGGACCCAGATAGCCTGGGGCAATGCGCAACGGGTGGAAGTGGCTGGGACTGGCCGGTGTCGTGGGTGTTGCCGCCGGGGGAGTGCTGGTTATTCGCGATCAGCGCAAACGAAATGCCTACACGCCCGAAGAAATCCGGGACCGGTTGCACCAGCGGTTGGCCGAACTCGAGAGCCGCCGCCCGGCGACGATGCGGCCCGCGCAGCGGGGTGAGGAGCAGCCGGGCCATTGACTGGGCGCCCGAACGTGCCTAACGACGATGGGTCACAGAAAAACTGAGAGGTAGCCGAGCGGGCGCCTATTGCAACTGGTCTCGCAGCCGTGCGAGGGATTTGGCGAGCAGGCGTGACACGTGCATCTGGGAGATCCCGATCCGCTCAGCGATCTGGGTCTGGGTCATCGACTCGAAGAACCTGAGCACCACCACTGTTCGTTCGCGCTCGGGTAACGCGCTGAGCAAGGGACGCAGCGCCTGCTGGTTTTCGATCCGCTCCAGCCGGGTATCGACGTCGCCGAGGGTGTCGGCGATGGCGCGGACGTCGTCGTCACCGCCGCCGCTGCCGCTGTCGATCGACAACGTGTTATAGGAGCTGCCCGCCACCAGGCCCTCGACCACCTCAAGACGGTCCATGTCGAGTTCCTCGGCCAGTTCTGAGGCGGTGGGCGCCCGCCCGAGCCGTTGCGACAGCTCCGCAGTGGCGGTGCCCAGTCGCAGGTGCAGCTCCTTGAGCCGCCGCGGAACCTTCACCGACCAGCTGTTGTCCCGAAAGTGGCGCCGGACCTCGCCCATGATGGTCGGGACCGCAAAAGACACGAAATCGGATCCCGCGCCCACATCGAACCGCGCGACCGCGTTCACCAGCCCCACCCGTGCCACCTGCACGAGGTCCTCACGCGGCTCGCCGCGGCCTTCGAAGCGCCGCGCGATGTGATCGGCCAACGGCAAACAGCGTTCCACGATCTTGTCGCGCTGACGCTGAAACTCCGGCGAGCCGGCATCAAACGCGGCCAGCTCACCAAACATGTCCACAACATCGGCGTAGTCATTCGATCGCAGCGCTGGACCTCCCACAGCGATCACCTCCGCCAGATCGGTGTTAGCCGCGACACCAGCAGCCGTCAGCCGGGTGGTGGCGGTGGCAGTGGGCCCAGTCGTCTGCGCAACCGGGAGGGCGTACGGCCCCAGCGCATCGGACAAAACGGCGGTACCGCGCCCGCGAACCGCGCTGCGAAGTGCCGGGTGCATCACAATCAACTGGTCCGCCGCCCATATTAAGTCGCTAGTTGAGAGAGAGCACATCATCTAAGCGTTTTTTCAGGAGATCTCTATGAAATTCGTAAGCCAAAATAGTTACCCAGTGAGATTGCCTACATCTGGGCCGGGCAGCTGACCATATTCATGGCAGCCAGATCCACTCGATCCGTCATCAGGGTGCGCGTAACTCCGTGGATAAGTATCTCAGTACCACGTCATCTGCGTATTGGGATTCGTGGATAACACGCTGCTGAATCAGGAATTCCGGCATTTCCGGATTTATGTGGCTTTGCGGCCGGGCAAAAAGCTAGTCGCCTGACACTTGCTCGTGCTTCTCACCGGTGCCAAACCAGATTGAGCGACGACAATGCGGTAATGGTTCTCCGCGCGAATCGCTGGGCACTGGGGTGATCCGGAAATTCGGTCGCCGAGCGACCGGTCACCGTCGAGTGTCGACCCGGTACAGGCGGTGACGGCCGGTGAAGCCCTTCAGCTCGGTGTCGCGACCCTCGTCGAAGCAGAGCTCGCCGCCGTCGCTGACGGCGTCTCGTACGGGCTGACTGACCAGGATTTCGCCGCCTGCAGCCTGTCCGGCGATACGTGCCGCCATCGCGACGTTGCGACCGAAGAGATCGTCACCACGGCGCACCGACCGGCCCATGTGGATGCCTATCCGCACGCGCAGGCCGTTATTCCGCTTACTGGTTGCCTGGCCGTGGAGGGCGCGCTGGATAGCTATGCCGCACCGGACCGCCTGCTCGGCCTGCGAGAAGGCGATCATGAAGCCGTCACCTTGACTTTTCACCACGTGTCCAGCGTGCTGGTCGACAAGTCGGCGCACCAGCTTATCGTGGGCGGCGATCAACTTGACCCACGCACGATCGCCAATTTTTTCGTTGAGCGCGGTGGACCCCTCGATATCGGTGAAGAGGATAACCACCCGTCCATCGTGGGTGACGCGGGCGAGATCGGGACGCTCGACTTCTGCCCAGTCGGCGAGTTCCTCGATGGAACTGCGCACCGCGGCCCCTAAACCTTCTCGGCGCACCAGGTTAGCCGTGTGCCAAACCGTCTTGACAGCTTCGCGACTACTGGCCAGCAGCCGGTTTCGGGTGTCGACTCGGCGCCGCAACGCGTCGGCCTCACGCCGGCTGCGGACCAGCAGACCCGACACCGCGACCAGGCCCGCTGCTTCGATCACCGCGAGAGCAGCGAGAGCATAGACCGCGCTCGCCGGGGCAGCACCCATACCCGGCATTCTTGCCGACGCGGGCCGCGGGTCGGTGACACGCCGCGTGGGTTGGTGTGCTCTCCGGTCGATCGCGCACCGCCGTACCGGCCGCGGTTGTTACCCAAACCGACCTTGCCTAGGGTTGAGCTTGGCCGCCGCGGGGAGCGAGTTATCGGTGCGATGTCATGGAGGTAGTGGATTGGCCGTACGCGGTGGCGGTTCCGCAGATCTGCTAGTGATCTTCGGGATTACCGGAGACCTGGCCCGCAAGATGACATTTCGGGCGTTGTACCGCCTGGAACGCCGCCGACTGCTGAAATGCCCGATCCTGGGTGTGGCCAGTGATGAGATAAGCCTCGAGGCGCTGGTCAACCGGGCGCGTGAGGCGATCCGTGCATCCGGTGAGGTGTTCGATGAGCGCGTGTTCGCCCGGCTGGCCAAGCGGCTGTCCTATCTGCACGGTGATGTCACCGACGAGGCACTCTACCTTTCACTTGCTGAACAGATCGGCTCCGACCGCTGCTGTCTGTACTACCTGGAAATGCCGCCGGCGCTGTTCGCCCCGATCGTGGAGAACCTGGGCAAGGCGGGCTTGTTGGAGCGCTCACGCGTCGCAGTGGAAAAACCTTTCGGCCACGATCTGGCTTCCGCGCGGGAGCTCAACAGCCGACTGCGCGCGGTGCTGAGCGAGGAGCAGATCCTGCGGGTGGATCATTTCCTGGGCAAGCAGCCGGTTGTCGAGCTGGAGTATTTGCGGTTTGCCAACCAGGCGCTGGTGGAGTTGTGGGACCGCCAGAGTATCTCGGAGATCCACATCACGATGGCCGAGGATTTCGGTGTCGATGACCGGGGCACGTTCTACGACGCAGTGGGCGCGCTGCGTGACGTGGTGCAAAACCACTTGTTGCAGGTGCTGGCCCTGGTGGCGATGGAGCCGCCGGTGGGTCCGAGCGCAGACGATCTCAACGATAAAAAGGCGGAGGTTTTCCGGGCGATGCCCGCGATGGATCCGGCGCGGTATGTGCGGGGCCAGTATCGGGGTTACACCGAGGTGCCGGGGGTGGCGGCCGATTCGCAAACCGAGACCTTTGTGGCGCTGCGGACAGAAATCGACAACTGGCGCTGGGTGGGTGTGCCGATCTTCTTGCGTGCGGGCAAGGCGCTGCCGGTGAAGGTAACCGAGGTCAGGTTGTTTTTGCATCGCACCCCGGCGTTGGCGTTCCTGCCCAGCCCCACTCGGGTGGCGCCCAACCAACTTGTGCTGCGCATCGACCCCGATCCGGGAATGCGCCTGCAATTGTCGGCCCGGGGCAGCCGCTCGTGGCAGGACGTGCATCTGGACTCCTCGTTCGCCGAGGATCTCGGCGAACCCGTGCGCCCTTATGAGCGTCTGCTGCACGCCGGGTTGATCGGCGACCACCAGCTTTTCGCCCGTGAAGACAGTATCGAGGAGACCTGGCGGATCGTGCAGCCACTGCTGGACAGGCCCGGTCAGGTGCACCCCTACGAACCCGGTTCGTGGGGGCCGCAGGCCGCCCAGTCACTGCAGCGTGACCACCACGGCTGGCGCGAGCCATGGCTGCCGAAGAGCAAACGGAGCTGAAAGTTCACCGAGAATTGGGGAGAAAATGCAGCTAGGAATGATCGGGTTGGGGCGGATGGGCGCGAACATTGTTCGGCGGGTGGTCAAAGACGGGCACCAGTGCGTGGTCTACGACCACAATCCTGACGCGGTCAAGGCGCTGGCGGGCGAGGACAACATCACCGGGGTGTCATCGCTCGCGGAGCTCGCCGAAAAACTCGCCCCCCCGCGACTGGTGTGGGTGATGGTGCCCGCGGGGGACATCACCACCGAGGTGATCACGCAGCTGGCCACCACACTGGCAGCGGGCGATGTCGTCATCGACGGCGGAAACTCCTACTACCGTGATGACATCCGGCATGCACAGATTCTCGCTGACAAGGGGATTCGTCTGCTGGACTGCGGCACCAGCGGCGGTGTGTGGGGCCGGGAGCGCGGCTACTGCCTGATGATCGGCGGCGACGCCGACGCGTTCGCGCACGCCGAGCCGATTTTCGCCACCGTCGCCCCGGGGGTGGATGCGGCGCCGCGCACCCCCGGCCGGCACGGCGAGGTCGCGCAATCGGAGAAGGGCTATCTGCACTGCGGCCCATCCGGGGCGGGACACTTCGTCAAAATGGTGCACAACGGTATCGAGTACGGGATGATGGCTTCGCTCGCCGAAGGGCTGAACATCTTGCGCAACGCGGACATTGGAACCCGCATCGAAAAGGGCAAGGGTGACGCCGAAACCGCACCGCTGGCCAATCCGGAGTTCTACCAATACACCATCGACATCCCCGAGGTCGCCGAGGTGTGGCGCCGCGGCAGTGTGATCGGTTCCTGGCTGCTGGACCTGACGGCGATTGCCCTGCACCAATCGCCGGAGCTGAGCGACTTCGCCGGGCGGGTCTCCGACTCCGGGGAGGGCCGATGGACCTCTATCGCCGCGATCGACGAAGGCGTACCCGCGCCGGTGTTGACGTCGGCGCTGTACTCGCGTTTCGCGTCGCGTCGTCTCGACGAGTTCGCCGACAAAGCACTGTCAGCAATGCGCAAACAATTCGGCGGCCACGATGAGAAACCGGGTGAGTAGCGCGGTCGAATGACCCGTTGTGTCATGGGTTTCCGAAAAATGCATTGTTCAACTGCTGTGTCACGGTGACCGCTTGACGAAGGCAGCGACCGCTTCGCTGAACGCGTCGTTGTCGTCACCGGCCGCCGTATGCCCGGCATCGGAGAGTTCGACGAATTCCGCGGTGGGCACTTTGGCCAGGAAATCGCGAACACCTTGGGGGCTGACCACGTCAGAAAGCTTGCCGCGGATCAGGAGGATCGGGATCTTCAGATTGATGGCCGCCTGCTCGAGCTTCTCGGTGCGCAGTGTGGGGTCGTCTCCGGGTTTGGTCATGAACGCCGGATCCCAGTGCCAATACCAGCGGCCATCGCGCAGGCGCAGATTCTTTTTCAGCCCTTCCGGACTGCGCGGCCTTCTGCGGTGCGGCAGGTATGCGGCGACGGCGTCGGCGGCCTGCTCGAGTGAATCGAAACCATGCAGATGGTTGAACATGAATTCGCGGATACGGGCGCTGCCGCTCTTCTCGAACCGCGGCACCACGTCGACCAGCACGAGTTTTGTCACCCGGTCCGGCCCGGCCCGGTCGGCAGCGAGAATGCCAGTGAGCCCGCCCATACTGGCCCCGATCAGCACCACCGGCCGGCCAATGGCGTCGAGGACATGCATGACGTCGGCGGTCAAGGTTTCAATGGCGTAGTCGGCACCGGGCGCGCGATCGCTGTCACCGTGTCCCCGGGCGTCGAGTGCGATGACGTGAAAACCCTCGTCGGCCAGTATTTGGCCGGTGTTCTTCCAGGAGAATCGGTTCTGGCCGCCGCCGTGCAGCATCAGTATGCTTGGCCGCTCAGCCGCTGAGCCTGAGCCGCGGTTCCACTCGTCGGCGACGAGAGTAATCCCGCCGACACCAGAAAATTCGACGGTCTGCGGTGTGCTGCTCCGGGTGCTCACGAATGTCCTCTCGGTTGCTACCCGCCTGACGTTACCGATAGCGGATCCTGCCCGGGCAGGGACCCGATCGGGCCGGCTCCTGCTCACCGTGGCGCGCGCGTTGAGGATCTCGGTCATATCGCGCACCGGGTCGTCATCGACCTCCGCCGAGCCCACCGCCACCAGCACACGGCCCTGCGCGGCCAGTGCCGCTTCGACATACCGCGCCGAGCGGCTCCTCATCGACGAGAATCAGCCCGCCCACATGCTGCGCCGGAACCGGCAACAACCCGGCCCGAAACCAGCGATACGCGGTCACCCGCGCAACACCGTTGCGCTCAGCCCACACCGCCAGATTCATACACCTGTTTCTGCAGCACACCACCGACAGCTACCGGCCACTCACCCCACAACAGCTGGCAGCCCTCAGCTGTGGTCGCGGTCGTGGGTGTCAAGTGATGCCGGGGCAGGTTAGGTTTGACGCCACGGGTACGGGTACCCCTCATCGGTCGAATTGTCCCGATGCGCCAACGAGGAGCCAACATGGCAGACGACGCCGCGACCCCGCGCCCGCAGGACACCGTTTCGGCGGCGGGCGCCTCGCCGCAGCGGGATGTGGATGAGCCGGCCGGCGACGGCGCTGAAGGGCAGCAAGCCGGCGCGGCCGGGCACAGTCCGCCGCCGGCCCCTGCCCGGCGCTTGATCCCGGTTGACCGGTGGGCGCTGGCGGCCGGGCTGGTATTTGTGGCAGCGCTGGCCGGGCTGGCCGGCTGGCTCGGTTGCCGCGCCTACGAAGGACACACTGCCGCGGCGAACCGTGACCTGTTCGTCCAGGCGGCGCGCCAGTGCGCGGTAAATCTCAGCACGGTCGACTATGAGCATGCCGACGCCGATGTGCAGCGCATCCTCGGCTTGGCGACCGGCACCTTTTACGAAAACTTCTCCCGCCGGTCACAAGCCTTCATCGACAATCTCAGGCAATCGCGGTCGAAACTGGTGGGCACCGTCGCCGAGGCCGGTCTGGAATCCGAGGCTGGCGACGAGGGCCACGTGCTTGTCGCGGTGACGGTGCAGCCGGTGGACGCCAAGACCGGCCAGGAGCAGCCGCAGGCGTGGCGGATGCGGATCACGGTGAAGAAGGTGGGCGGCGCAGCCAAGGTTTCTCACGTCGCGTTCGTATCATGACGAAGCAGCCGCACACCGGCCACGCCGGCACCAATGACGAGAACGCCGCGACGCAACGGACAACCGCGGCCCGGCGACGCGTCAACTGGGCGCACCTGGTGGTCTCCGCTGTGCTTCCCGGCCTGGCGCTGTTGCTCGCGGTGGTGGCAGGCGTGCTGAAGTGGGCGGATTCATCGATCCGGGAGGCCGACCTGGCCCGTCTCGAATCTGTCGCGGCCGCAAGGCAAACCACCAACGCCTTGCTGTCGTTTCGGTCCGACACCGTCGATAGGGATGTGGCAGCCGCACGCGACCGGTTGACCGGCGGCTTTCGCGAAACGTACACACAGGTGACTCAGGATGTGCTGATACCCAACGCGAAAGAAAAGCACATCTCCGCGGTTGCCGGGATCCCCGCAGCCGCTGCAGTGTCGGCGACCGAAAACCACGCCGTGGTACTGGTCTTCGTCGACCAGACCGTCATTGCGGGCACTTCCCCGCCGGCTCACGCCACCTCCAGCGTGCGGGTGACCCTCGACAAGGTCGGTGGACGTTGGCTGGTCTCCGGATTCGATCAGCTTTAGGTGGGACGTGAGCGCCGCTGATGCCGTTGGCCGGCTCGGGCGCCCGGGGATGGCGCCTAAGCCGGGTAATACTCGTCGTGGAGGACCACGCGATGACTGAACCACGCTGGCTTGACGTGCAGACCCCGGTGGTGGATGTGAAGGCGTTGACATGGGGGGCCCCCAACGCCCCGATGGCGCTATGTTTGCACGGTTTTCCCGATACAGCATACGGATGGCGCAAGTTCGCACCACGGCTGGCCGAGGCCGGCTGGCGGGTAGTCGCACCGTTCATGCGTGGCTATGCGCCGTCCTCGATCCCCGCTGACGGCAGTTATCACATCGGGGCGCTGATGGATGATGCGTTGCGTGTGCGGTCGGCGGCCGCGGGTACGGCTCGCGATGTGGTGATAGGCCACGACTGGGGCGCGATCGCCGCCACCGGATTGGCCGCGATGCCGGACAGCCCGTTCGCCAGGGCGGTGATCATGTCTGTGCCACCGGCGGCGGCGTTCCGTCCCCTCAGCCGGGTGCCCGACCGTGGCCGGCTGATCGGGCAGCTACCGCATCAGTTCCTGCGCAGCTGGTATATCGCCTATTTCCAATTGCCTTGGCTGCCGGAGCGTTCTGCTTCCTGGGTGCCGCCGCTGCTGTGGAAACGATGGTCGCCCGCTTACGACGCTGAGGAGGATCTGCGCCACGTCGACGCTGCGATAGGGGCACCGGCGGGTTGGCGGGCCGCGCTCGGACCCTACCGTGCCACCATTCGCAACACCCGACCTCCGGCACACTATGCCGAACTCCACCGGTACTGGACTCAGCCACCCCGGCTACCGACGCTCTATCTGCACGGTCGCGACGACGGTTGCGCTGCACCAGCTTTCGTTCGCTGGGCGGAAAAGGCGCTGCCCGAGGGCAGTGCGGCGACCATCGTTGAGAATGCCGGGCATTTCCTGCAGCTCGAACAGCCCGAAAAGGTCGCCGAGTTAGTGCTGGCGTTCATCGGCCCGGTGTCCTGAGAGCCGTGGATGCCGCGCCGGTCAACCTTGGCCCGGCGGCTGCCGTGACAACGCGCGGGATCGCCGCCGTCGGGCCTGCGCCGGCAGCCGAGGTCCCTATGGCTAAACCTGTTCTGTCACATGCACATAACCACTTCGGCAATGTGGTCATAGGGCTGTACCCGCAACTTCAGCTAGGGACTCGTGTCGAGCCGATCGGCGCAGAATTGGCCGATGCCCACCGGCGATTCGGGCATCCAGCCGGGCCCCTCCGCCGACCAGGCTTTTGCTTCAGTAGCCGCCCCGCTCCTGCGTTGGGGGTGGCCCGGTTCACCGGCGAGGCGAAACCGTTGCCGGTCACCGGCAACACGGTGGTGTCCAGCCTGCGCCGCGGTGCAGCGGACCTGCGTTTCGGCGATGCGCCGGTAATACCCACGGCGGATACCCCGCGTTCTCACCATCAATGGGGCTGACCCACGGTGTGCGCGGTATCGGTGACACCGTCCTGCCGAGTCGGCGGTCGGCGATAACGACGGTTACCTGCAACGGCTGGACGCCACCCTTGAAATTACTGCGCGTGACCGGCGCTGGCTTCGTCTTCCCGCGTCAGTCCGGTGACGAGGATCAGTTCCTCATGCAGTTCGAACCACACGGTGTGGTAGGAGTCGATCATGGGTCGCGTCAACCAGACCGTTTCACCGGAGTTGATCTTGTCCAGCGCGCGTTGCAACTTCACGGCGTAGACACCCAGCCGTGGCACGTGCCCCGCGGCGGCCGCGATGATCGCCATGGCACGCTGGTGTAGGTCGTTGAGTCGGTTAAGGACTGCTGCGTCGTAGTCGGAGTCGTCGTGCGTGTTGGGTTCACCGGCTTTAAGTTGCCAATCAGTGGCAACTGCCTTGAAATCGGCATTCACCGGCCGGAATTCGTCGTAGACGGCGGCCAGGGCGGTGGCGTCGACGCCGGTGCGCTCCTCGTCCAGCAACTCGGACAGTCGCGCGCGCCCCCGGTCGGTGAGCTTCAACACGGCACCACCGACCATCAGGCCCGAGGCAATCAGCTGCTCGACTGTCTCGGCGACGCCGGCGGCATCCTCCACTAAGGTCGCAGCTAGTTCGGTAAACGTAACCCGGCCTTTCAGCCGGACCGCCTGCAACACAGTCAATTCACTCATCGCGTCGCGAACGCGTGGGCTCAGAGCCGTACTCGGACTCGCTGGGTTTACCGTGACCGGCTACCCGCAACGCCGTCAACATGGTGACAAGCGGGGTGGGCGATACCACGTCGGCATGTCCGGCTGCCATCGCCGTGCGCACCGCAGCGTCGGAATCGTCATCCAGCCGCGGGTAGTCACCATCGGGGTGCGCCCGCAACGGGCTGATCCGGCGCGCGATGTCGGCCAATTCGCCGAGTTCGGGTGAGTCAGTCTCCGACCACGCGGAGAGATCCAGAACGCCGCCGAGAACTTCGCCTTCGGTGCCGTCGACGGTGATCTGTTTGCCGGCCAGCGCTGCAGCGGTCCCGTGGCCACAGCCGACGACAGCTACCCGACCGAATTCGCGGCTGATCACTGCCGCATGGCAGGAGGCGCCGCCAACCTCGGTGACGATGCCGCGCGCTGCGAGCATGCCGGGAACGTCGTCGGGTGTGGTGTAGGTGCGGACCAGGATGACCGATTCGCCACGGTCGGCCGCCTGCACCGCTTCCTCGACATCGGTATAGGCCCGGCCCGATACCACCCCGGGACATGCCGGCAGCCCTTTGGCTAAAAGTGGCGCCGCTAGCCGTGTTTGCGGTTGCAGCGACGGGCGCAGCAGTGTCTCGATATTGGCTTGGCTCACTCGCTGCAGCGTTTCGGTGTCGTCGATGAGTCCCTCCCGACGCAACTGCAGGGCAAAATGCACCGCCGCCCGGGGTGACCGTTCGGCGTCGCGCGTCTGCAGCAGCCACAGGGCACCGTGTTGGACCGTGAACTCGATTTGTTGCACGTCTGAACAGAGGTGTTCCAGGCTGCGCGCAGCAGCCATCAGTTCGGCGTACACAGAAGGTTGGTCGTGCCTGAGGGTCACGATCGGCTGGACGTCGACTGTGCCCGACACGACGTCATCACCTTGGCCGCCCGATAACCAGTCGCCGAACGGCTCGTTGGCGCCGGTGATCGGGTTGCGTGAAAACACCACCCCGGAGCCGGAATTGGCACCCATGTTCCCGAAAACCATCGCCTGGACCACCACAGCGGTGCCGCTGCGATCATCGAGGCCGTGGTGGGTGCGGTAGGCGATGGCCCTGGGAGCGTTCCAGGAGGCGAACACGGCCTGTATGGCACCGCGCAGCTGGGCGTACGGATCAGCCGAAGGTATGCCGCCACCGACAGCACGACGATAGCCACGGAGGAACCGCTGGCGGATGTCGCGGGCGAACGCGGGAGTGCTCGACTCGGCCAGGGCGTGCTCGACCGCGTCGTTTACACCCAGATTCAGCACCGTGTCCATCATGCCCGGCATCGATCGGGCGGCACCGGAGCGCACGCTGACTAGTAAGGGACGCGGTCCCCGGCCAAACGTGCGCGCGGTTTCGGCCTCCAGCCGGCTCATGTGGGCCAGCACGTCATCCCAGATCGCGTTGATCGTCGCTTCAGGTTGGACCAGATATTGAGCGCCGACCTCGGTGGTGATGCAAAACGCCGGCGGCACCGGCAATCTGTGGCGGCGCATCATGTCGATACTGTGGCCTTTGGTGCCCACAATATCCGCCGGCTGGTTTGCGCCGCCGTCCAACAGCACGACTGTGGGTGCAGTCCGGCGGCTCGCCGACCGTGTGCTCGACGTGCGGTGGTGCGCACCGTTCCCCGGTACGACACGAGTCATGCTGATAATCCTCGTCGCTTAATACCTGTGTCGGGCCCTCTCCACCCGCTCGGCAGACACGAAACACCGGCTGTGGTGCCCACACCCGGGTGGGCCGCCCCGCAGGACGGGCCGTGGCGGAAGCCGAAGCGTGGTGCCCAGCTCGCGACACAGCTCCAGGTGGGTCCAGAGTAGTTGGGTATCGCTGCAGCGGCCCGAGCAGGGTGCGGTCGGCGGCGTCACCGGTGTCGACGCCGAGGTGACGACTCGCCGGTCGCCGGTTCGGTCCTGCGGTAGCCGCTTCGCCCGGTTTGCTGTGCCGCTGCGGCGCAAAGGGCGACGCTCAACCCGGCTTGCCGCAGCGAGGCCGATGAACACGGCGCCCACACATCACACCGGTAAACCAACCCGTCCGGCGACATTGTTGCCACCTGAACTACCTTTGAAACTATGACTACTGATGTCGCGTTACTGATCCTGCGGCTGGTGCTGGGCCTCACGTTGGCTGCCCATGGTCTGAACAAGTTCTTCGGCGGCGGCCGGATACCGGGGACCGCGCGCTGGTTTGAAAGCATCGGCATGAAGCCTGGAACGTTTCACGCCGTAGTCGCTGCCACCGCCGAGACGACCGCCGGGCTAGGGCTGGCCGCCGGGCTGCTGACGCCAATCCCGGCGGCGGGATTTGTCGCCCTGATGCTGGTGGCCGCCTGGACTGTGCACCGGCCCAACGGCTTTTTCATCGTCAAAGAAGGCTGGGAGTACAACCTTGTGCTGGCCGCGTGCGCCGTCGCCGTAGCTACTTTGGGGGCCGGGAAACTCAGCCTCGATCAGCTGATCTTTGGGCATAACTGGCTGGACGGCTGGGCCGGTTTGCTGCTGGCCGTGTTGCTGGGCCTTGCCGGCGCCGTCGGCCAGTTGCTGATCTTCTACCGGCCGCCGGTGAAACAGGCCGGCTAGCCGACTACGCCGTGGTAGCCAGCAGACCATTTCGGGAAACCGGGTCGGCACGAAAGCGGCTGTTGTGCACGCTGCCGGCCGGGTAACACGAACGAATCACCGGCGGCCTAAACCGCCGGTGATCGCTGGTCAGCGGTCCGCTTGACGCCGGACGCGACCAGTACCGGCGTGTGTCCGACGCGGCCGGTGGCCGCACCGGGAGCAGGCACACGATGTCGCCCCGGGCTGCTCGTACCGCGAAGTCGTCTCGGCGTTTTACACGTCGATCGTCACGCGGCAGCGCCACTGCCCGCCGAGCTGCGTGCATTCAAGCCCGGACAAGGACACCGCCTTGGGCGCTGCTCCGATCAGCTCGACGCTGTCGATCCGGGCCACCGACATGGTTAACCGCAGCGTGGCCGGGCCGATGTCGACGCTGGTGGCCAGGGGAATCAGTCCCTGGGTGTCGAGAAGGTAGATCACGTGGTCGAGCGCGGTCACCAGACGGTCAGCCGCGTCGCCGGCGGGCAGATCCACGACCACGGTGTCCACCGGCTGTGCTCGGGAAAGATCGGCGAAACTGTCCACCAGCGCGCTGATCGCCTCGCCCAGACAAGCCTCGCAGGTAGGCCCCCATGCCTCGATCGTCACGTCCGCTGGATGGGGCACAGCCCGGTGCCCGCTGTTCGGCACGGTCAGCCTTTCACCACACCCAGGGGCACCAACCGGGCCACAGTACGACAGAGTCCGGCTTGTTCAGCGACCGTGACGACCTCGGAAACATCTTTGTAGGCAGAGGGTGCTTCCTCAGCCAGTCCGCGTGATGAAGCGCCCCGCACCAGGATGCCCTGTCGCCGTTCGAGTTGGTCTCGCAGCGCCTTCGGGCTCACCGAGCGGGCAGCCTGGTGCCGGCTGAGCCGCCGACCGGCGCCATGACAGGTGGAATGAAACGCGCCACCGCCACGCACCCCGGCCAACACGTAGGAGGAGGTCCCCATCGAGCCGGGTATCAGCACCGGTTGCCCGACGTCTTTCAAATCCGTCGGTAGGTCGGGGTGTTCGGGGGGCAGCGCCCGGGTGGCGCCCTTGCGGTGCACACAAAGCTCGAGGCTCCGGCCATGAACCTCGTGGCGCTCGATCTTGGCCAGATTGTGGGAAATGTCGTAGACCAGCTTCAATCCTTCGCCCGTGGCCGAGCGGAACACGTCGCTGGCGGCTGAGCCGAGAAGCTGGCGGTTGGCGCGCGCGAAATTCGCCGCCGCGTGCATTGCCGCCAAGTAGGCGCGGCCCTCTGTGGAATCTACTGGCGCGCAAGCCAGCTGACGATCCGGCACGTGCACGCCGTGACGTGACATACTGCGGTCCATGGTCCGCACCTGGTCGGTGCAGATCTGGTGGCCGAGTCCCCGCGAGCCGCAGTGGATCATCACACACACCTGTCCGGCGTGCAGCCCGAAAGCGTGGGCGGCCGCTTCGTCGAACACCTCGGCTACCGCCTGCACCTCCAGAAAGTGGTTACCAGAACCCAGGCTGCCGAGTTGATGCCGTCCCCGGGCGCGCGCCTGCTCGCTGACCGCGGCTGGGTCGGCGTGCTCGAACCCGCCGCCGTCCTCGCAGCGGTCCAGGTCACGCTGGGACCCGACCCGATGCTCGACCACGTAGCGGGAACCACCCCGCAGCACCTCGTCCAAGTCCCGGTCGCTCAGGTCGGACCACACCCCTCCCGGGCCCGCACCGCGCGGAATACGCCGACTCAAGCCGTCCATTACCAGGCTGGCGACTTTGGCGAAGTCGTTTCGCTGCAGATCGGACGCGAGCAACCGCACCCCGCAGGAAATATCGAATCCCACTCCGCCGGGGGAGATCACCCCGCCTTCGCGCACAGCGGTAGCCGCCACGCCCCCGATCGGGAAGCCGTAGCCGAGGTGGATGTCCGGCATCGCGTACGACGCCTCCACGATGCCCGGCAGAGTCGCCACGTTCGCCACCTGCTGCAGCAGCGGCTGCAGATGAGTGTCGGGCAGCAGCGACGGCGAAGCGAAAATCACCCCGGGCACCCTCATGGCGCCGGACGGGTTGATCCGGAACCGAAATGGCGTTTCCTGCACCAATTCCATCGTCGATTCCTGTCGCTTGTGAGCGTCTGACACTGTACGGGGCGGGCCACCGAACCCGCTAACCCCTTCTTACGCGGAAACCCATAGCCCCGCGTCTAGAACACGTTCTAATCTTTGTGGTCATGGGATTTCTCAGGCCTCAACTGCCGCAGATCGACATGGCCGAATGGAGCAAAGGCACCCGCAGCGAGAAGATCCGCCCGATGGCACGGCACTGGGCCGAGGTGGGGTTCGGCACGCCGGTCGCGCTGCATCTGTTCTACGTCATCAAGATCGGCCTCTACATCCTCGGTGGCTGGCTGTTCGCGCTGGCGACCCCGGGTATCGGCGGATTCACTGAGGTGGCCTCGTGGTGGTGGGAGCCGATCGTGTTCGAAAAGGTCGTGCTCTACACGATGCTGTTTGAAGTCGTCGGACTGGGGTGTGGCTTCGGGCCGCTGAACAACCGGTTCTTCCCGCCGATGGGCTCGATCCTGTACTGGTTGCGGCCTAACACCATCCGGCTTCCGCCGTGGCCCGGCAAAGTTCCGTTCACCCGGGGGAGTGCACGTACTGGTGCCGATGTCGCGCTCTACGCGGCGCTGCTGATAATGATTCTGGTTGCCCTGTTTTCGGACGGCACCGGGCCGATACCCGAGCTCGGCACCGCTATCGGCGTACTGCCGGTCTGGCAGATCTGGGTGATCCTCGGCCTGCTCGCCGTGCTCGGCCTGCGCGACAAAGTCATCTTTTTGGCCGCGCGCGGCGAGGTGTACGCCACGCTGGCGGTCACCTTCTTGTTCACGGCCTGGAGCCCTGTCGACATGATCGTCGCCGCCAAAGTGGTGTTCGTCGTCATCTGGATGGGCGCGGCCACCTCAAAACTCAACCACCATTTCCCGTTCGTGATCTCCACGATGATGTCCAACAATCCGCTCATTCGGGCGAAGTCGCTGAAGCGGGCGTTCTTCGAGAAGTTCCCCGACGACCTGCGGCCCGGTATTTTGTCGCGGATCGTCGCCCACGGCGGCACCACCGTGGAGATGTGTGTGCCGGTGGTGTTGTTCTTCTCCCGCGGCGGCTGGCTGACCGCGGTAGCGGCGGCGGTAATGGTGTGCTTTCATCTGGCGATCCTGACCGCGATCCCGATGGGGGTGCCGTTGGAGTGGAACGTGTTCATGATCTACGGCATCGGGGCGTTGTTCGTCGCGTACGCCAATCTCGGGCTCAGCAACCTGAAACAGCCTGTTCCGCTGGCCGTTTTGTTCGTTGTGATCACCGGGATCGTGATCGCGGGTAATCTGTTCCCGCGCAAGATCTCGTTCCTGCCGGGGATGCGCTATTACGCCGGCAACTGGGACACCACCCTGTGGTGTGTGAAACCTTCCGCCGACGAGAAGATCAACCGCGGCCTCGTCGCCATCGCCAGTATGCCGGCCGCCCAGCTAGAGCGGTACTACGGCAAGGAGCGAGCCCAGATTCCGATGTATCTCGGGTATGCCTTTCGCGCTATGAACACCCACGGCCGGGCCCTGTTCACGTTGGCCCATCGCGCCATGGCCGGGGAGAACGAGGACGACTATGTCATCACCGACGGCGAACGGATCTGCAGCACCGCGATCGGTTGGAACTTCGGCGACGGCCACATGCATAACGAGCAGCTGATCGCCGCGATGCAGGAGCGCTGCCATTTCGAACCCGGGGAAGTGCGGGTTGTGCTGCTGGATGCCCAGCCGATTCACCGTCAAACCCAGGAGTACCGGTTAGTCGACGCCGCCACCGGCGAATTCGAGCGGGGCTATGTGCGGGTGGCCGATATGGTGACCCGCCAGCCGTGGGAGGACGACCTACCGGTGCACGTGCTGTCCACTTCTGCTGTCGATGCGGGCGGCAGCGATTAGGGCAGGTCCACCCCATCGCGCGCCGAGCGTGCAACTGTGGCGAGGTTCGACGATTTTTCCGCCGCCAGTGCACGCTGGGCGAACCGTGCGATCAGATGTCGGCCCGCACCTGTGCGGCCGCGGCGACCATATTGCGCAGCGACGCCGTCACCTCGTCGACGGTTCGGGTCTTCAACCCGCAGTCGGGGTTAACCCACAACCGTTCGGCCGGCACTGCTCTCAGCGCGGCACGCAGCGAGTTCGCGATCTCATCGGTGCTTGGCACCCGCGGCGAATGAATATCGTAGACCCCGGGCCCCACGCTGTTGGAAAAGCCAGCCTGGTTGAGGTCGTCGAGCACTTCCATATGCGAGCGGGCCGCTTCGATCAGCGTGACATCGGCGTCCAGCTCCGCGATAGCGCCGATGACCTCACCGAACTCCGAATAGCACAGGTGTGTCTGGATCTGGGTGGAGTCGGAGACCCCCGAGGTCGCCAGCCGGAAGGCGCCCACCGCCCACTGCAGGTACGCGTCCTGCTCGGCCCGGCGCAGCGGCAGCAGCTCCCGCAGCGCAGGCTCATCGACCTGGATGATGGCGATACCCGCCCGCTCCAGATCCACCGTCTCATCGCGAATCGCCAGGGCGATCTGATACGCGGTATCGGCCAGCGGCTGGTCGTCGCGCACGAACGACCACGCCAGGATCGTCACCGGCCCGGTCAGCATGCCCTTGACCGGCTTGCCGGTCAGCGACTGCGCGTAGGTGATCCACTCGACCGTCATCGGGTGCGGCCGCGACACGTCGCCGTAGAGGATCGGCGGGCGGACACAGCGGGTGCCGTAGGACTGCACCCAGCCGTTGTCGGTGGCGAAGAAACCGTCGAGCTGCTCGGCGAAGTATTGGACCATATCGTTGCGTTCGGGTTCGCCGTGAACCAGCACATCCAGGCCAAGCCGTTCCTGGAGCGCGATGACTTCGGCGATCTCAGTCTTCATCCGCCGCTCATATTCCTCCCGGTCGATCTCGCCGTTCCGCAGCGCCGCGCGGGCTTTGCGGATCGCCGGGGTCTGCGGGAACGAGCCGATCGTGGTGGTCGGCAGGGGCGGCAAGTGCAACCGGGCGTTTTGGCTCTCACGACGCTCAGCGGCGTTGCCGCGTTTGGTGCCCGAGGCCATGAGCGTGTCGATGCGGGCGCGGATCTGCTCGTTGTGCAGGCGGGGATCCGAGCGGCGCGACGCCACCGCAGCATTGGAGGCCGCGATCTCGTCGGCCACCGCGTCGCGTCCCTCGCGCAGCGCACGCGCCAGCACCACGACTTCACGCACTTTTTCAGCGCCGAACGCCAACCAGCTGCGCAAGTTGTCGTCCAGCGCGCCACTGGTTTCCAAAGCCAGCGAGTACGGCACATGCAGGGTGGAGCATGACGTCGAGACCGCGAGGTTGCCCACCGAGCCCAGCAACGTGGCCAGGCGGCTCAGCGCCGCCTCCACGTCGGTACGCCACACATTGCGCCCGTCGACGATGCCGGCCACCACAAGCTTGCCGGCCAGCTCCGGGATCGCGGCCACGGGGGCGCCGCCCCCGGCGACCAGGTCAACGCCGATGGCCTCAACGGGTGTGCGCGCCAGCGCGGGCAGCGCAGCGCCCGGGTCGCCGAAATAGGTGGCCACATGGATACCGGGCCGGTCGGTCAGCGACCCCAGCGTGGTATAGACGCGCTCGGCCAGCGCGGCCGCGCCGGCATGCATATCGGTCACCAGCACCGGTTCGTCGAGCTGCACCCAGGCGGCGCCGGCCCCGGCGAGCAGCGACAGCAGCTCGGAGTAGAGCGGCACCACCTCGTCCAACCGCTCGATCGGCGCACCCGCACCGTCCACCGGCTTGCTCAGCAGCAGGAACGTGAGCGGGCCGATGAGCACCGGGCGTGCGGGAATTCCCTGCGCTAGCGCTTCTTTCAGCTCAGCGAGCACCTTGCCCGGGTGCAGCGTGAATTGGGTGCCCGGGCCGATCTCCGGAACCAGGTAGTGGTAGTTGGTATCGAACCACTTGGTCATCTCCAGCGGCGCGACCTCATCGGTGCCCCGCGCCGCCGCGAAGTAGCGGTCCAGCTCATCGGAAAGATGCGCCACCCGCGCCGGCAGCGCCCCCAGCAGGACCGCGGTGTCGAGCATCTGGTCGTAGTAGGAAAACGTGTTCACCGGCACGGAATCCAGCCCGGCGCCGGCTAGATCCGACCAGGTGTCGCGGCGCAGGGCGGCAGCAACGGATTCCAGCTCCGAGCGGCTGGTTCGCCCCGCCCAGAAACCCTCGATGGCGCGTTTGAGTTCGCGGCGCGGGCCGATGCGCGGGGAGCCGGTGACGGTAGCGGTGAAAGGTTGAGCAGTCATCAGTTCGTCCTTCATCTGCGATGAGTGGTCATCGCCGGCGGACGCACAGCCGATCCGGTCGCGGTGCGCGCCTCGACGCGCGATCCCACCCGGGACGGCCAGACGCCCATTCCTCGAGGCGATGAGCCGCCGGACGCGGTGCGCCCGGCACAGCTGGCAGGTCTTCGGACTCACAGGCACGCACCCGGTGGTGCTCCTAATAGCCGTCGCTTCCCAGTCGCTGACCAGTGCAGATGACGGCGGTCGTTCCTGTTTACCGCTGCGGGACAGTCCCGGATTCGCACCGGGTTCCCTCTCACAAGACATCACGTCTTGCTCGATGCCGGCAGTGCCCGGCGGCGCGGCCGGCAGACCAGCTGCGTCTCTGAGATTACCCGGCCGGTCGACATGGCAATCGCGACCCACCGGCCGGCGCGTGCGGCGGTGTCGACGGCGAGCGGGCAGCCTCTCGGGCCGGCCGGCGCAGCGGAGTCGATGACCCCAATGGCGAACCGCCACGCGCGCTGGTCGAGAATCGATTCATGACCTTGGTTGGAAGGTCACCGTCGAAGGAGATAGTTCCATGGCCGAAGCCGTAATCGTCGAGGCGGTGCGGTCCCCGATCGGCAAGCGCAACGGCGCGCTCTCGGGGGTGCATCCTGCGGATTTGTCCGCGCAAGTGCTCAACGGACTAGTCGAAAAGGCCGGTGTCGACCCGGAAATCGTCGACGACGTGATCTGGGGCTGTGTCATGCAAGCCGGTGAACAGGCCCTCGACATCGCCCGCACCGCATTGCTCTCGGCGGGCTGGCCTGAGACCGTCCCGGGTGTGACCGTCGACCGCCAATGCGGGTCCAGCCAGCAGTCGGTGCACTTCGCCGCCGCTGGGGTGGTGGCCGGCCACTACGACGTGGTTGTCGCGGGCGGGGTCGAGTCGATGTCGCGGGTACCGATGGGTTCCTCGCTGGCTAACGGCGGCAGGCCTTACCCGGACGCTTTCCTGCAGCGGTACCACCGGGTGATCCCCAACCAGGGCATCGGTGCCGAGATGATCGCCGAACGCTGGGGCTTCGACCGCACCACACTGGACGAGTTCTCTCTCGGTTCACACGAAAAAGCTGCCGCAGCACAAGATTCCGGTGCTTTCGACGATCAGATCGTCGCGATCAAGGATCAGGACGGCAACGTCGTGCTCAAGGACGAAGGCATCCGCCGCGGCACCACAATCGAGAAAATGGCCGAGCTGAAGCCGGCGTTCAAAGAAGACGGAGTGATCCACGCCGGCAATTCCAGCCAGATCTCCGACGGTGCGGCGGCACTGCTGTTCATGTCAGCGGAGAAAGCCAAGTCGTTGGGTCTCAAACCGCTCGCCAAGGTGCACACCGCGACACTGGCCGGGGCTGACCCGGTGATCATGTTGACCGCTCCGATCCCGGCGACCCAGAAGGTGCTCCAGAAATCCGGTTTGAAGCTCGAAGACATCGGCGTGTTCGAGGTCAACGAGGCGTTCGCCCCGGTGCCGCTGGCCTGGCTGGCCGACATCGGCGCCGACGAAAAGAAACTCAACCCCAACGGCGGGGCGATCGCACTGGGCCACCCGCTCGGCGGATCGGGGGCCCGCATCATGACGACATTGCTCTACCACATGCGCGACAAGGGAATCCGCTACGGCTTGCAGACCATGTGCGAGGGCGGGGGCCAGGCCAACGCCACGATTGTGGAGCTGCTGTGACCGAAGCGGTCGCCCAACCCGCGGCGCTCATCGAGCGCCGCGGCAATGTCATGGTCATCACGATCAACCGGCCGGAAGCCCGCAATGCGGTCAACAGCGCTGTGAGCATTGCCGTGGGCGACGCGCTCGAAGAAGCCCAGCACGACGCCGAGGTGCGCGCGGTGGTGATCACCGGCGCCGGCGAGAAAGCCTTCTGCGCCGGAGCGGATCTGAAAGCGATCGCCCGCCGTGAAAACCTCTACCACCCCGACCACGGGGAGTGGGGCTTCGCCGGATACGTGCACCACTTCATCGACAAGCCCACCATCGCCGCGGTCAACGGGACCGCATTGGGCGGCGGCACCGAGCTGGCGCTGGCCAGCGACCTGGTGGTGGCCGAGGAGCGGGCCCAGTTCGGGCTGCCCGAGGTCAAACGTGGGCTGATCGCGGGCGCCGGCGGGGTGTTCCGCATCGTGCACCAGCTACCCCGCAAGGTGGCGCTGGAAATGTTGCTCACCGGCGAGCCGATGAGCGCCGCCGACGCCGCCCGATGGGGTTTGATCAACCAGGTCGTCCCCGACGGCACGGTGTTAGATGCCGCGCTGAGGCTAGCTGAGCGCATCACCGTGAATGCGCCGCTGTCGGTGCAGGCCAGCAAACGGATCGCCTACGGTGCCGACGACGGGGTTATTCCCGATGAAGAGCCGGGATGGGCTCGCACGACAAGGGAATTCGCCACGCTGCTCAGGTCCGAGGACGCCAAGGAAGGCCCGCGGGCATTTGCCGAGAAACGACAGCCGGTGTGGAAGGCGCGGTGAGGCCAGATCCCGGCGGGCCGAACTGCGGGGATTGCGTGCACCGTCGTTTGCGTTACCTGACCTACCGTTACCTGCCAACCGGTTTGCGGCCCATCACCACAGGCCGGACTCCGTAGCGCGGAAGCGCGCCGCCCACACCGTGGCCGCCGCCACTGGCCGCCGGAAGCCCCGGCATCGCGGTGGTTGTGGCATTCGGGATGGCGCGAACGTGGCTGACCGGAAGTGGTGGAGCGAGCGGGCGGATCGTTCCGGTCGCGGCCGCCCCCGTCCAGGTATGCGGAACCGAGAGCGTCCCGATCGACGTCGCCCGGCGCAGACCTGCCAATACCGGCACGCCAGCCACACCTGCCGGGTTCGCTGATCCCTGCGCGCCCAACCCCGCCGGGCCCGCTGAGCCCATGGCGCCGGCGGGGAGACCGGGCCCACCCAACGCAGCGGACCCCAACGCCGGCAGCCCCTTGCCGCCGCCGGCGGCGGTCGATATCAGAGACCTCCCCATGTTCGCCATCGACATCCCCCTCATCGGCATCATCGACATAATCGACATCGGGTAGAGAACCGATTTCGCCGAGTCGAACCAGGACAGCGCCGACGCCGGGGACGTTGACGACCCCAAACCCAGCGTCGAGAGGATCCCGGTCAGCTCTGCCGTTGATGATGTCGATGCTGCGGGTGCTGCGAGTTCCTGCAGCGCGGCGGGTATGGCCGTCATCAATCCTGAGAGCGCGGCCCGTGACGTACCGGCGGAGGTGCCGGCGGCGTGCGCGACGGCGGCGGCTTGGCCGGCCAGCCCCACGCCGTTGGTGTGGTGCTGGGGCGCGACGAACGGTGTCAAGGGCGAGACCGCGAGCGCCGAAGAGGCGGCGTAGTCGTACATCGCGCTGGCGTCTTGCGCCCACATTTCGGCGTAGTGCGCCTCGGTGGCCGCGATGGCCGGTGCATTTTGCCCCAGCACATTGGTCGCGACCAGCGATGCCAACAGGCTGCGGTTGGCCGCGATCACCGGCGGAGGAACCGTTGCCACGAAGGCTGTCTCGTAGGCGCTGACGGCTTGCCTGGCCTGGGTAGCGGCCTGCTGGGCGTGCGCGGCAGTGGTCGTCATCCAGGTCACGTAGGGCGCGGCGGCGGCGGCCATCGCCGCCGCCGCCGGCCCTTGCCATTGGTCGCTGGTCAACCCGGAAATGACGGCGCTGTAGGAGGTCGCTGTGGAATACAAGCTGTCGGCCAGTCCGTCCCACGCCGCCGCGGCGGCCAACAATGGCCCTGCGCCGGGGCCGGTATACATGCGAGCGGAGTTGATCTCCGGCGGTAGCATTCCGAAATCCATCACTGTTACCTCTGCGTGTACCTCTGCGTGCTCTGTTTGCCTTAGCCGGCGCCATATGGCGGCTTGGTAGCCGCCGACGCTGCCGCACTGGCGCCCGAAACCGGAACCGACCATGTCCTGGACAGCGCCGAAAACCGGCACTTGTCCTTCGAAGGCTAGGAAATCGCTGGTCAGGGGGCTGCTATCGCGAAGTAATGGCAGTGTTTACCTTCCGTGCCGCAGGGTGATCAGGGGTAAGACATGATCAGCTGCGGCGGCTGTCAGCCACCCTCGAGATTTCGCACGGGCCCCGCACCCGCGCCCGGCCGGATCGGGGCTGCTAGCCGCTGTGCTCGATAGGATCGTGCCCGTGGCGCAGCTGCTGGTGGTCGAGGATGACGAGACCATCGGCCGCCTCCTCGCCGACGGCCTGCGCACTCACGGTCACGAGGTGATGTGGTGCCGCTCCGGGCGTGCTGCGCTGCGCGAGGCGCTGCTCCGGGAATTCGACTTGGTACTGCTCGACCTTGGGCTGCCCGACCTCGATGGGGTCGAGGTGTGCCGGCAGTTACGCGCCACCCAATCCCGGTGTGTGCTGGTGATTCTCACTGCTCGTGATGCCGAGATCGACGTTGTAGTCGGTCTGGATGCCGGCGCCGACGACTACCTCACCAAACCGTTCCGCTATGCCGAACTGCTGGCCCGCATCCGGGCGCACCTGCGTCGGGGACCCATGTCCGCCGCATCAGCAGAGGCGTATGTTGTCGGGGAGCTGGTGGTGGACCCTAACGCCCGGACCAGCACTTTCGGTAGACACCACATCGACCTGCGGCCCAGGGAATTCGATTTGCTGGCCCGATTGGCCGCGGATGCGGGTACCGCGCTGTCCCGTGAGACTTTGATCGCGGAGGTCTGGGATGAAAATTGGTACGGATCGACCAAAACCCTCGATGTGCACATCGGGATACTCCGCAAAAAGCTTGCCGCCGCGGCCGCGCAGCATGGGCTGGATCCCGCTGCCGCGCCGCAGATCACCACGCTGCGCGGCTACGGCTATCGGCTCGATTGCCCCGGATAGTGCCCATGAATAGTGCGGGCCAGGCGCATGCGTAAACGCATCGTCGCCGTCGCTATGCTGGCCGCGACCCTGGCGACCAGCCTATTCGGTATCCCGTTGGCGGTGCTCGCGGCCCACTATTACCGAGTTCACGAAGCCAATGCGATGGAACGTGCTGCCCACACAGCCGGCGTAGAAGCCGCCGCTGACTTGTTCCACGGCCGGTTCACCGGACATCTGCCCACCCCCGAACGCGGCACCAGTGTCGCGCTGTACAGCGCCGACGGCCGGCTTCTGGTCGGGTCCGGGCCACCGACGGCCGATTCCATCGTCACCCGGGCCTTGGCCGACAACAGCGTGCACCGCTCTAACCGTGGCGGCGAGATCGTCGCCGTCGTGCCGCTCGCCGACGGTCCCCGTGCCGCCTATGCTGTCCGGGCCGCGACCTCCACGGCCCAGGTCTACGCGCGGATTGTGACGATCTGGGCGCTGATGCTCGCCCTGGAAACCCTGGTTCTCACCCTGACCTGGCAACTGGCTCGGTGGCAGGCCCGGCGGTTGGCCCGGCCGCTGGAAAACCTCTCGGCTGCGGCCCGCACCCTCGGCGACGGCGACTTCAGCATCCGCGCCCAGCCCAGCGGCATTCCCGAAATCGACGCCGCCGGCACTGCACTCAACCAGACCGCCGAACGGCTCGGTGATTTGGTGGAGCGTGAACGAGCCATCACCGCCAACGCCTCCCACCAACTGCGCACCCCCTTAACCGGGTTGCGCCTCGGGCTGGAAGCGGCTCTCGACTCACCGCACCCCGACTACCGGCAAGCCATCGTTGATGCCGTCGCGACCACCGAACGCCTCAGCCGTACCATCGACGAGCTGACCGCGCTTGCCCGCGGCGCCAGCCGCGGCACCGAACCGCTGCCGTTGCACGAGCTGCTCGCGGAGATTCGCGACACCTGGGGGCCCCGCTTGGCCGACGCCGGGAGGTCATTGCAGGTCGGGGCTGATACCTCCCTGCCGTCAACCGCAGCTTCGACCGCGGCCGTGCGCCAGATCCTCGCGGTCCTCGTCGATAACGCCCTGCAGCACGGTACGGGCACCGTCACCGTGCACGCGCGTGAGGCGAGCGCGACAACAGCGATCGACGTGTCCGACGAGGGAACCTGCAGCGACAAAACCGGTCTCCTGGACCGCCGATCCGCCCGCGGTCACGGACTTGGTCTGGCGCTGGCACGTGACCTCGCCGACGCCGAAGGTGGGCGGCTGCGTCTGAGCAGCCGCGCTCCCACCACGTTCACCCTCTTCCTGCCGCCCCCTCAGCAGGGCAGCGATCACCACCATGACGGCCCGCTCGTCGCACGCTGAAACTTTTCAGTGCGCCAGCCTGTTGACCGCACACCCGAACACGCCGGGCAGCAGTGCGCAGGCGGGCACGATGGCGCACCGGGTGGCGCGCGGCGCGGTCGCGAGCACCAGTCCGCGGGTCAGCAACCGATAGTCGCGGGTGATACGGCGCCACGCTTTCTCATACGACGATGGCGCGCCGTCGATGATGGCCGTCACCGCCGCGGCGGCTTGCCTGATCGCGAGGCTGATACCCTCGCCGGTGAGGGCATCTTCGTATCCGGCGGCGTCGCCCACCAGCAATACCCGCCCGGCGACTCGACGCGAAACTACTTGCCGCAGCGGGCCGCAACCACGCGCTGGCCCGCAGCGACCGGAGCGTAGTTGGTGCGCCAGCCGCGGGAACCAGCCTAGATCGGGCCGACGACGAGACAGGATTGCCACCCCTACCAGATCGGGTTCCACCGGAGTCACGTATGCCTCGCCCCAACGCGACCAGTGCACCTCGACGAGATCCGACCACACCGGCACTCGGTAATGGCGGCGCACACCGTATCGTCGGGGTGCGCCGACCGCAGTGCCGATTCCGACGGCACGGCGAGTCGCCGAATGCAGCCCGTCGGCGGCCACCAGCCATTTAGCGCGCACACCCGCGGCTGTCACGCCATGCGCATCCTGTCGGACATCTTTTACCGGAGTTCGGATCCATTGGGTGTCTTGTTGTTTGGCCTGTGCCGCCAACGCCGCGTGTAACGTCGTGCGCCGTACGCCGCGGCCCGGTCCGTCGCGAAAACACGCTTCAGCTCGATAATGATCGCTGACGTAGGCGATCCCGCGAAACGGCATACCGGCGGGGTCCACGCCGAGCGACAGCAGTTCCGCCAAGCCGCCGGGCATCAGGCCTTCACCGCAGGCCTTATCGACCGGGTCTTGCCGCGGCTCGGCGATGATCACCGAAAGCCCTTGCCGGCGAGCATGTAATGCGGTAGCCAGGCCGGCGGGTCCACCACCCGCGATCAGAACGTCGGTGTCGTAGGTTGTCATCGATAGCCCAGCGCGACGTTTTCCACATGGATCCGCACACGCAGCAGCGCCGCGTTTGCCACGGTGAAAGTGCTTGCCGTCAGCCACGCGGTGTGCACCAGCGGCAACGCTAGCCCTTCGGCCACCACGGCGACGTAGTTAGGGTGGTGCAGCCACCGATATGGACCACATCGCACCAACGGTGCTTGGGGTATCACGATTACCCGTGTGTTCCACCGGAGTCCCAGTGTTCTTACACACCACCAGCGCAGCGCGTGGCTCAGCGCCACCACGGCCAGCATCGGCCAACCCAGCCAAGGCAAAAAGGGCCGGTGCAGTGCCCATACCTCGACGACGCAGCCGAGTAGCAGGCCGGTGTGGAGAGCCACCATTACCGGATAGTGTTTGTGGCCGAACTCTTTGCCGCCGTGGGCGAAAGCCCATTGTGTGTTGCGTCGCGAAACGATGAGTTCGGCGAAGCGTTCGATGCCGACGGTCAGTACCAGAAGGTAGTACACCACCTACCAGCCAAGCAGTACGAGCTCAGAGCAGAAGCCCGGGCCCATGGCGATCATCAGCCCTAGGGAACCGGGCGGCGGCGGATCTGCCATGGTGGCGCGAAGCACGTCCAGCACTGACACCGACGACAGATTCCCGTTTTCGCGCAGCGATTTTCGGGTGCGGGCAAGGGCGTCCGGGGGCAAGTCCAACACGCTTTCGACGGCGTCGATAACTTTCGGACCGCCGGGGTGGCAGACCCATGTCGCGATGTCTGCGGGGGTCAGTCCGTAGTCGGCCAGGAAGTGGCGGACATCTTCGCCCAGGTACTTCTCAGCGACGGTTGCCACTTCGACCGACAACTGAATGCGAAAGCCATGGCTGCCGATGTCCCAGCCCATCACGTCTTCGGTGTTGGGGTAGAGGCGGCTGCGTGTGGCCAGAACCTTCGGTCCGCTGTGCCTGCGTTCAGGGCCTGTCGCGACGACGGCGGCGGCAGCATCACCAAATAGCGAAGCCGCGACGAAATTGGCCATCGAACGGTCGGTGCGCTGAACGGTCAGCGTGCACAGCTCGACGGCGACGAGTGCCGCCACCTGATCGGGATAGGCGCGTAGATAGTCGTTCATGCGCGCCACTCCGGCCGCCCCGGCGACACAACCGAGGCCAAACAGCGGCAGCCGCTTGATATCGCTTCGAAAACCCAGCCGTGTTGCCAGGCGCGCTTCCAGCGTCGGCACCGCGAGACCGGTAACTGTCGTCGAGAACACGATGTCAACCTCAGACGGTTTGACTTTGGCCTTGTCCAGCGCCGACAGCAGCGCCCGCTCACTCAACTCCAGGGCAATGTCGATGAAAATATCGTTGGCTTCGCTGAAGCCGCCGAGGTCGGCGTATCGCGACGGTGGTAGCGCCACCCGGCGCCTCTCGACCCCGCTGCTGGCGGCGAACCGGCAAAACTCTGGTCCGGCGAAATCGGCCAGCACCGCCATTGCTTCGTCTTGGCCGACCTGATACGCCGGGAACTCGACGCTCACCGCAGTGACCGACGGGCTTGCCGCAACGAGAGCGGTCGGTGCCTGTCCTCCGGTCATCACCGAGCACATTTCGTAATCGTATCCATGTCGAAATTACCTCACGAGTTGAGCGTGAAATCAATTTGGCTGAATCGCAGCGCCAATGGATTTAATTTGTCACTGGTGTCAATAGAATTAATTCGACGCGACCGTCAATAGATTTAATTCGACGTGAGTATAATTAGTGGTGCGCTAATTTCGCCCCGCATCGGCGCCGGGATAGATTCGCCAGGATAGGTTAAAGACGTGCGGGTTGTGGTGACGGGTGCCACCGGCTATGTGGGGTCGCGCTTGGTCACCGCACTGCTCGCCGACCACCACCAGGTCATCGCCGCCACTCGCACCCCGGCCCGCCTCAACCGGTTGGGCTGGTCTGGCGAGGTCATTCCGATCAGGCTGGAGGCTTCGGACGCGGTCTTGGCGCGCGCGGCGTTGACCGCGGCCGGTCCGGCCGACGTGCTGTATTACTTGGTGCACGGGATCGGTCAACCGGGTTTTCGCGACGCCGACCCAAAAGCGGCCGCCAACGTCGCAGCGGCGGCAAAAGACGCCGGTGTCCGGCGCATCGTTTACTTGGGCGGCTTCACCCCGGACGATGACAATTTGTCTGAGCACCTCGCCAGCCGGGCCGAGGTCGCCGCGGCTTTAACGGTTGACGGTGGCCCGGAAGTGGTATGGCTGGGTGCCGCGATGATCATCGGCTCCGGGTCGACCTCGTTCGAGATGCTGCGGTACGTCGGCGACCGTTTCCCGCTTATCCCGATCCCGGCGTGGATGGACAACCCGATCGACCCGGTTTCCATCCGAGATGTGGTGTACTACTTAACCGCCGCAGCCGACGGAAGCCGGGTACCGGCCGGGGCCTATGACATCAGTGGCCCGCGGACCACCACCTATCGGGGGCTGCTGCACACGTATGCCCAGGTGTCCGGCAGGCGGCGGGCGGGTCTGCGGGTACGGGGGGTGGACACCCGGGTGGCGTCTTGGGTCACGGCCGCGGCCCTGCCGGTACCTGACGGGCTGGCAGCCGACCTGGTGAAATCGTTGGACCACCCGATGACGGCGTCTGACACGGTGCTCAAAGACCTGGTTGCCGACCCGCCCGGCGGCCCGCTGGTGGCCGAGGAGGCGATCGCGCGAGCACTGGCGAGCCCGCCGCCGCGTCCCGTCAACACACTCGCTGATCCGCATCACCTCGCGGATAGCGATCCGGTGTGGGCCGGTGGCGACGCGTTGCGCATCCACCGGCTGGCTTGCGCGGTGATGCCACCGCTCGCGCGACCGACCCTCGATCTGGTCAACCGAGTCCCCGGTCCGCTCGCCGGCGCGCTGCGAACCGGTCTTGACATGCTGAGTAGCCTGACTCCCAAGGTGCGGTCCAGATGAGCGAACCCCTAACTCCTTACCGGGTCACTGTCCGTGACGAGTTTCGTCGTGCCATCACCAATGTGGCTGTGCCGCACCACGAACCACCTTCGGTGATACGGCGCAGGCGCGTCGTCGTGACCATCACAATAGTGATCGGCGCTGTGGTGTTGGGCTTTTCGCTGAGACGACCACCCGGCGAGTCGAGTTTCTATTGGTTGACGCTGGTGCTGGCAGCGGTCTGGGCCGGCGGTGCGCTTGTCTCCGGGCCATTGCATCTGGGCGGGATCTGTTGGCGTGGGCGCAACCAGCGACCGGTCATCACCGGGACGGCGGTCGGCCTGCTGCTCGCCGGCCTTTTCGTCGTGGGCGGCGTCGGGGCCCGCACAATTCCGGTCGTGTGCGAGCTGATTACCCGCGTGCTGCAGTTCGCCCATCACGAACCGCTTTTGGTGACCGCGATCACGGTAGTCAACGCACTCGCCGAGGAGATGTTCTACCGCGGCGCGCTCTATACCGCGCTGGGCCGGCACCATCCGTTGACCATTTCGACCGCCCTGTATGTTTTCGCGACCATGGCGAGCGGAAACCCGATGCTCGGCTTCGCCGCATTGGTCCTCGGGACGGTGTGCGCATTCGAGCGCCGGGTAACCGGGGGAGTGCTGGCGCCGATGCTGACCCACTTCGTCTGGGGTTTGATAATGGTGCTCGCGCTGCCGCCGCTATTCGGCGTCTGAAAGCGAATCGCTGAACTTCGGGCTGCGGCGCTGCTGGAAAGCCCTTGCGCCCTCGATGAAATCATGCGATCGCAGTAGAACGGCTTGACCTCGTAGCTCGCGCTCCAGGGCGGGCTCCAGTTCGGCAAGCGTGGCCGCGTTGATGGCCTCCTTGGTCTTGGCGAAAGCCACGGCCGGGCCCGACAGCAGCGCCGAGATCACTTTGTCCACCTCGGCTTCGAAGTCGTCCGCCGGATAGACCGCGCTGATCAGGCCGCACGCCAGCGCCTCGGGGGCCGGTAATCGCTCGGCCAGCAGCGCCATCCGCATTGCGCGCACACGACCGGTCGCCGCGGCCACCAACGCCGACGCCCCGCCGTCGGGCATCAACCCGACCTTGGTGAAGGCCAGCATGAAAAATGCTTTTTCCGAAGCTAATACGAGGTCACACGCCAAGGCCAAGGAGACGCCGACGCCAGCAGCCGGACCTTGTACGACAGCCACCACCGGGTGCGGCAGCGCGGTGATCGCGCGCACCGCACGGTTGGCCTGCACGATGATCTCGGTTCCCGGGCCGCCGCTGCCGGAGACGTCTTCGGCGCTCATACCCGCTCCCGAACTGAAGCCACGGCCAGCGCCGCCGAGGCGCACCACTTTCACTCGCGGGTCGCCGGCCGCGCACTCGATGGCTTCGGCGATCCCGGCCAGCACCGGCGCCGTCAACGAATTGAGGCTCTCAGGGCGGTCAATAGTCACCGATAGCACGCCTCCGGCGAGTGTGACGGACAGACCCTCGACAGCGGCGAGCGTGTCGACTCCCGACTCGATAGCAGTCATGGGCATCACCTTAAGTGACCGGGCTGCAGCGCCTTCTCCGGCGCCTGCGAAGATGCCAACCACGGGTCGTTGTCGAAAGGTCGGTACATCATGGCGGGACCACTGAAAGGGCTGCGGGTGATCGAGCTGGCCGGCATCGGGCCAGGCCCGCACGCCGCGATGATTCTGGGTGATCTCGGTGCGGACGTGGTGCGCATCGAGCGGCCGACCAGCACCGGCGGCGTGGTCAGCGACGCGATGCTGCGCAACCGGCGCTTGGTGACTGCCGACCTGAAGTCGGCCGAGGGGCGCGATCAGGTGCTGCGGCTGGTCGCCAAGGCTGACGTGCTGATCGAGGGCTACCGCCCGGGCGTCACTGAGCGGCTCGGTCTGGGCCCCGACGACTGCGCCAGGGTCAATCGACGGCTGATCTACGCTCGGATGACCGGGTGGGGCCAAACGGGTCCGCGCAGCCGGCAAGCCGGCCATGACATCAACTACATCTCCCTCAACGGGGTACTGCACGCCATCGGCCGTGCGGGCGAGCGGCCGGTGCCACCGCTGAACCTGGTCGGCGACTTCGGCGGTGGGTCGATGTTCTTGCTGGTGGGCATCCTGGCCGCGTTGTGGGAGCGGCAGCGCTCCGGCGAGGGTCAGGTCATCGACGCCGCGATGATCGATGGATCATCGGTGCTGGTGCAGATGATGTGGGCCATGCGTGCAGCCGGCATGTGGTCCGACGACCGCGGCACCAATATGCTCGACGGCGGCGCGCCCTACTACGACACCTATGGGTGCGCCGACGGGCGTTATGTCGCGGTCGGCGCCATCGAGCCGCAGTTCTATGCGGCGTTGCTCCACGGGCTCGGCCTTGACCCGGGTGAGCTGCCCGGCCAGAATGACCGCGGCCGCTGGCCTGAGCTGCGAGCCCGGTTAACCGAGGTGTTCGCCTCCAAAGAGCGCGACCACTGGGCCAAGGTGTTCGCCGAGTCGGATGCCTGCGTAACGCCGGTGCTGTCCTTTGGCGAGGTGCTCACCGAGCCGCATATCACCGAACGGCACACCTTCTATGAGGTGGACGGTGGATTACAGCCCATGCCGGCACCGCGGTTCTCTCGCACGGTGCCGGACGAACCGCGTCCGCCGAGACGGCCGGCGTCCGATATCGAGGCCGTTGTCACTGACTGGACAGCACCAACCAACCAGTAGGCCGTTGGCCGGAAAGGAAAGACTCGAGTGGACATCAATGGCGCTGTAGCAGTCGTGACGGGCGGCGCGTCAGGCCTGGGTCTGGCCACGGCGAAGCATTTGCTGGATGCCGGTGCGCAGGTGGTCGTGCTCGATCTCAAAGGAAAAGAGGTGGTTAGCGAACTCGGCGAGCGAGCGCATTTCGCGCCGGCCAACGTCGTCGACGAAAAGGCGGTGATGTCGGCGCTGGACATCGCTGAATCACTCGGGCCGCTGCGCATCGTGGTCAACTGTGCGGGCACCGGCAACGCTATCCGGGTGCTGGGCAAAGACGGTGTGTTCCCGCTCGACGCTTTCCGCAAGGTTGTGGATATCAACCTGGTCGGGACGTTCAATGTGCTGCGGCTGGCCGCGGAGCGGATCGCCAAAACCGAACTGATCGGCGAGGAGCGCGGCGTCATCATCAACACGGCGTCGGTGGCCGCGTTCGACGGACAGATCGGCCAGGCCGCTTACTCGGCCTCAAAAGGCGGTGTGGTCAGCATGACCCTGCCGATTGCTCGCGACCTCGCCGGCAAAGCTATCCGAGTCGTGACGATTGCCCCGGGCCTGTTCGACACCCCCTTACTGGCCAGCCTGCCCGAGCCGGCCAAGGAATCGCTTGGCAAGCAGGTGCCGCATCCGGCGCGGCTAGGCAAGCCCGACGAATACGCGGCACTAGCGCTGCACATCATTGAGAACCCGATGCTCAACGGCGAGGTCATCCGCCTCGACGGCGCCATTCGCATGGCCCCGCGTTGACACTCACGGCGAAAAACGGAGAAAACGGAGAAAAACGCCACAGCACACGGGAGTTGGCCGGTTATCCGTCGCGCGGTGCACGACACAGCCGCTTGCGGGATCAGCGCCTGAGACGGATTAGCTCCAATTTACCAACTCTGTTCCCGCCGGTCGTGGGCAGCTTCCGGCTAGCACGGAATCCGATCGTGAAATCCACGATGGGAATGGAATGGACTTAGTGAATCGCCAACAACAGAAACGACAAAATCGTGCCGTCAAGGCCAGCACAACGGACCAGTCGGCCGAGTCGGGTATCAGACCGCGGTAGGCAGGGGGTGCCAGTCGTCAAGCTGCTCCGAAGTGTCACCCTCGACCAGCATGTCGCCGTGGTAGAGAGCGTCGAAGTCGGCTTTGATGACGTCGGCACTCGAGTCGTCGATCCACATGTCCTTGAGCGTATGAGTAACTATTAAGGAATCTTTGAGTCACGATTCGGAAAATGGTGGCAATATTACTGCCGGGTAGGGTCAGTTGGGCTGCCGGGGTGGCGGATGCGGTGCGCGCGGTGTCGGACCGCATCGGCACCCGTCGGCAGCGTCGGCGTCGGTCGGGCAAAAATCCGGCGGCTGGTCAGCACCGGGCCGCAGCCGCCAAGCCAGGATCCGCTGGACCCAAAGGTTTCTCGCCATCGGCGTCGGTGGCGGCCGGCAAGGCCGGCTTGGCGGGTCGCGGGCGGCGGGCAGTATGTTGCCCTGATCGGCGTCTGCCCCACGGCACAGCGCACGTGCCCGCACGTTTCAGCGTGCGGGCACTGTCACGTCACGTCATGTGAGCTATGACGAGGATGCGGTGGCCGCACCCGGCTCACCAGTCGCGCCGGGGGCGCCGGCCGCGCCGTTTGTCGCCGTGCTGTCGCTGCCGGTCGCCGTGGCGGTGCCGCCGCTGCCGGGCGCACCGCCCTGGCCCCCGGCCCCGCCAGGTGCGCCGCCGTTGCCGCCCGCGCCGCCGTCGCCGCCGTTACCGGCGGTCGAGACTCCACCTGCGCCGTGCGTAGTGGCGTCGCCACCCGCCCCGCCGGCGCCCCCGGTACCGCCCGTCCCGCCGACTGCGCCGGCCGCACCGGCAGCGCCCTCGGCGCCGACGCCGCCGGTACCACCGGCACCGGCGACGGCGACACCGTAGTGCCCGTTGGCCGTGGCGTTACCGCCGGCGCCGCCGGCGCCGCCGGTACCGGCGATAAGACCCTGGCCGCCTGTGCCGCCGGTACCGCCGCTACCAGCCGTGGCGTGGCCCGAGGCACCGTTGGCAGTGGCGTCGCCGCCGGCGCCGCCGGCGCCGCCGGTGCCGCCCGTCCCGTTCTCGGCGGTGCCACCGGTCCCGCCCATGCCGCCGTCACCGCCGGTCGAGGTGCCGCTGAATCCGTTGGCGGTAGCTGTCCCGCCGGCACCGCCGGCGCCGCCGGTGCCGCCGGTGCCCCCGTCGCCGATGGTTGCCGTGGTGCTCCCGCCGGCGCCGCCGGCACCGCCTGCACCGCCGGTGACGGTGCCCGAACTACCGTCTGTCGTGGCCGCACCGCCGGCACCCCCGGCGCCGCCGGCACCGCCGTTGCCGAAGATGGAGGCGACGGCGTTGCCGCCCGCCCGCCGTTACCACCGGCGCCGCCGACCGCGGTGCCGCCTTCGCCGTGGAACACGGCGGAAATTCCGGCGCCACCCGCGCCGCCGGCGCCGCCGTCGCCCATCACCGTGCCGCCGGTGCCGCCGGCGCCGCCGTCAGCGCCGAGCCCGCCGCTACCACCCGCGCCGCCATCACCGAACATTCCGGCGTCGCCGCCGTTGCCTCCGTCCACACCGGGCTCGGTGCTGTTCCAGCCGGCGCCGCCGTCGCCGAACCACAACCCGGCGTTGCCGCCGTTGGGATCGGCCTCCGTGCCGGGGGCACCGTTGCCGATCAGATACTCACCGGCAGCGCTGTTGATGGCCGTGTCGATGTGCTCGCCGAGCGGGCTGTTGATCCAGTTCTCCATGGCCGTGTTGAACGGGTTCCACAGTGTCGAGTTGAGCACCAGCGCGGGGTTGAGTTGTGGGTCAGCCTGGATCAGTTGGTCGAAAAACGGCGAATTGCCGAAGACGCTGTCGACCCCGGTTGTGGCGCTCGGGACGGCGTCGCCCGGCAGGCTCGACGCGGCTGCGAGAGCGGTGCTCACGCCCTCCGCGCCGGCGCTCACGCCGGTGGAGGGGGCGAAACCGGAGGGGTCGACCAGGGTGAAGAGGTCGACGACCCAGTCGAGCACGTCGGCGTGCGCGCTCGGCGCAGTGGCTAACGGGGCCATCCCGGCCGCCACAAACGCCGCCGCGGTACCGGTCGTTGCCACCGCCCGATTGCGACGGCCCGCCTTACGGTGCTGCCTTCCGGTGCCGTGACCACACGCCATCTGCTGACCTCCCCTGTGTGCGTTCGATGCCGGTGCCTACACCCCGACCACGCGAAAATACATCAGTGCTCTGCGCGCGGCTGCGGCCGCTTACCACCCGGCGCCCGGCACCGGCGACATTGCCGCCGATCACCATCGCCGGGTGATTTGGGCGGCCTCGCTCACCGTGCGGGCAACACTCGCGACAAGCACACCAGGACGCTGGGGTGCTGGGCGGTCGGCGGGTGCGGGCCCTTATAGACCGAGGAACGCCAGCGGGTCGATGAGGGAGGCCGCAGCGGAGCCGATGTCGAAGGCTGCGCCCGGATTGAGCATCGCCGCGTCGATTCCGCTGACCAGCGGGCTCAGGTTGAGGTCACCCAGCGGGGTCACCAGGGTGTCGGTGACGGTGCCGTCGGCTCCCGGGGTGGCGATGTAGACGTTCGCCACGCCGTGACCCAGGTTGAACACGTCATAGACCGTGCCGACGGCCGGCAGCTGCGCGGCCTGTGCACCGGTGTCCCCGCTGGCGGCGGTGGAACCGGTGACGATGAACCCGGTGTTGGTCATGCCCAGCAAATCCGCCACATATTCGTTGGTGCTGAGGGTTCCGATGTCGGGTGCGCTGGAGCTGGTGCCGTTGTAGACATCGAAGCTTTGGGTCGCCAGCGGGGGGATCCAGTCGGTGTAGGAGCCGCCGCCGAGATTCAGCAGGGGCAGAACCCCGAGCAGCTGGTAGACCGTGGCGAAGCCGGGCACGTCGGTGCCGCTGCTGCTGACGGTGAACGGGTCGAAGGTGAGGTTGCCGATGGCGAACGCGTCGGAATTGCCGGCGCTGGTGTGGCCGACCAGCGCGGTGAACGCGTCGGCGGGTTGTAGCGGCTCAGCGGCGTCGATTCCGCTGACCAGCGGGCTCAGGTTGAGGTCACCCAGCGGGGTCACCAGGGTGTCGGTGACGGTGCCGTCGGCTCCCGGGGTGGCGGTGTAGACGTTCGCCACACCGTGACCCAGGTTGAACACGTCATAGACCGTGCCGGGCGTCGGCAGCTGCGCGCCGGTCTCGCCGCCGGCAGCAGGAGCCCGCACCACAAGCTCGGTATTGGTCATGCCAAGCAGGTTCGTCACGTCCTCGGCGGTCGTGATGGTTCCGATGTCGGGTGCGCTGGAGCTGGTGCCGTTGTAGACATCAAAACTCTGGGTGGCCAGCGCGAATTGGGTGGCCGGATTACCTGCCGTCCCGCCAGCGGTAAGCAACACCGGCGGCGTGACCACCGACAACGGAACCGTGGCGAAGCCGGGCACGTCGGTGCCGCTGCTGCTGACGGTGAACGGGTCGAAGGTGAGGTTGCCGATGGCGAACGCGTCGGAATTGCCGGCGCTGGTGTGGCCGACCAGCGCGGTGAACGCGTCGGCGGGTTGTAGCGGCTCAGCGGCGTCGATTCCGCTGACCAGCGGGCTCAGGTTGAGGTCACCCAGCGGGGTCACCAGGGTGTCGGTGACGGTGCCGTCGGCTCCCGGGGTGGCGGTGTAGACGTTCGCCACACCGTGACCCAGGTTGAACACGTCATAGACCGTGCCGGGCGTCGGCAGCTGCGCGGCCTGTGCACCGGTGTCCCCGCTGGCGGCTGTCGCGCTGGCGACGGTGAATCCGGTGTTGGTCATGCCCAGCACGTTGGCCACATAGTCGTTGACGCTGAGGGTTCCGATATCGACGCCGTTGGTGGTGTAGACGTCGAGGTACTGGTTGGCGACCGGTTCGGCAAGCTCCCACAGCGGCGAAGCGACGCTGATCTGGGTCAGCGGCGCCCAGCCTTGGACTTCGGCGCCGCTACTGCTGAGGTAGTAGGGATCGAATGTGGTGGTGGCGATGGTAAAAGCGTCGGCACCGTCGGCGCTGGGGGCATCGGCGAGCGCCGAGGTGGCCTGCGACAGCGCCGCGGCCGCCAGCCCGCCGCTGGCCAGCCCAGCCAGCAGGAGACGGATATACATCCAATAACTCCGTTCGTTCTGCGCGGGGAAACCTGCTTTCGTTAAGGTAAATTATAGCTTCGCTTGAGCTTAATCTTTGGAAAATGGTGGCACTATTACGGCGGGTAGGGTCAGTTGGCCTGCCGGAGTGACGGTGGGTGTGGTCGTTTTCCGCCCTGAGCCACGACCGGGCTGGTCAGGCATTGCTGACGTCACAGCTACCCGGTGCAGGTGAACCGAGGAGACAGACGGATCGTGTTATCGGCGTGTGTCGATAACACCCCTGAATACCGCTGATGGGTTGGCGCGGCGGCTGACGAGCGCGACGCAAGTCGGCGGGGGGAGGATGCCGATTGCTGCAGAAGG
Organism: Mycobacterium botniense; assembly: GCF_010723305.1. Taxonomy (NCBI): domain Bacteria; kingdom Bacillati; phylum Actinomycetota; class Actinomycetes; order Mycobacteriales; family Mycobacteriaceae; genus Mycobacterium; species Mycobacterium botniense. The sequence continues at coordinate 303,379 of NZ_BLKW01000004.1, forward strand.
TCGCGCGGCTTGCCATCGCCTGGCCTCGACGGGTCATTGCGGTCACCGCGGTGTTATTGGTGGGCGGCGCAGTCTTTGGCGTCCCGGTCGCCAAGAGTTTGTCCGCTGGTGGTTTTCAGGATCCGAATTCGGAGTCGGCACAGGCTATCCAGCGGTTAACCGACAAGTTCGGCCAGAGCGATCAGCAGATGCTGATTGCGGTCACCGCGCCCGGCGGGGCGGGTAGCGCTCAGGCTCGCCGGGTTGCTACAGAGATTGTCGAGGAGCTGAAAAAGTCGCCGCTGGTGTTTAACGTGTCCTCGGCCTGGAGTGTGCCGGCTTGGGCTGCCTCCGATTTTGTGAGCAGGGACGGCAAGTCCGGGCTGATTGTGGCGAATCTGAAGGGCGGGGAGAACAACGCCCAAAAAAACGCTGCGGTGCTGGCCCGCGACGTGGTGCACAACCGGGACGGTGTCACCGTCCGAGCGGGTGGTGTTGCGATGGTATATGCGCAGATCAACCGGCAGAACGAGCGTGATCTGCTGGTGATGGAGACCATCGCGATTCCGCTGAGCTTTGTCGTGCTGGTCTGGGTGTTCGGCGGATTGCTGGCGGCGGCGTTACCGATGGCCCTGGGTGGGTTGGCCATTGTCGGGTCGATGTCGGTGTTGCGGCTGATCACCTTCAGCACCGATGTGTCCATCTTCGCGCTCAACCTCAGTATTGCCATGGGTTTGGCCCTGGCCATCGATTACACGCTGTTGATCATTAGTCGCTACCGTGACGAGCTGGCCGACGGCGCCGACCGGGACGACGCGTTGATCTGCACCATGGCCACCGCTGGGCGCACCGTGTTGTTCTCGGCGACCACAGTGGCGTTGTCGATGGCCGTGATGGTGTTGTTTCCGATGTATTTTTTGAAGTCGTTCGCCTATGCCGGTGTGGCCACGGTGGCCCTGGTCGCCGTCGCGGCGATTGTGGTGACTCCGGCTGCGATAGTGCTGCTCGGTCCGCGGCTGGATGCGCTGGATGTGCGTCGGCTGGGGCGTCGGCTGCTGCGCCGGCCCGATCCGGTGGCCAAACCGGTTGAGCGGCTGTTTTGGTATCGGGCAACGACATTCGTGACCCGCCGCGCCCTGCCGGTCGGTTTGGCTGTCGTTGCGCTGCTGGTGGTGCTGGGGTTGCCGTTTCTCGGGGTGAGGTGGGGCATGCCGGATGATCGTGTGCTGCCCGGCTCGGCGTCTGCGCATCAGGTCGGTGATCAGTTGCGCACCGCGTTCGCCGACGACTCGGCGACGGCGGTGCCCGTCGTCGTCCCTGATGCCCGCGGTCTGCGCGCAACCGACCTTGACCGCTATGCCGCCGAGCTGTCGCGGGTTCCCGATGTGTCGGCGGTGAGCGCCCCGACCGGGATGTTCGTGGGCGGCAAGAAAGTCGGCCCCCCCGGCGGGGGAGCCGGGCTGTCGGACGGCAGTGCATTTCTGACGGTCCGCAGCAGCGCACCGCTGTTCTCGCCCGCCTCCGACGCGCAGCTCGACCGGCTGCACGCTGTGCCTGGCCCGGGCGGTCGAACCGTGCAGATGGCCGGGCTGGCCCAGATCAACCGTGACAGTGTCAACGCCGTGATGACGCGGCTGCCGCTGGTGCTGGGACTGATCGCTGTCATCACTTTTGTGCTGCTGTTCGTGCTCACCGGAAGTGTGGTGTTACCGGCTAAAGCGCTGGTGCTCAATGTGCTGTCATTGTCGGCGGCGTTCGGCGCGCTGGTGTGGGTTTTTCAGGATGGTCATTTCGGCGCTTTCGGCACCACACCGACGGGAACTTTGGTGGCCAATATCCCGGTGCTGCTGTTTTGTATCGCGTTTGGGCTCTCAATGGATTACGAGGTGTTTCTGGTATCCCGGATTCACGAGTACTGGCTGATGTCACCGCGCACTCGGCAAGCCAACGACGAAAGCGTTGCGCTGGGGGTTGCGCGCACGGGCCGGGTGATCACCGCGGCGGCGCTGGTGATGTCGATCTCGTTTGCTGCGCTGATCGCCGCGCGGGTGTCGTTTATGCGGATGTTCGGTGTTGGGCTGACGCTGGCCGTGCTGGTTGATGCCACGCTGGTGCGGATGATCCTTGTCCCGGCCTTCATGCACGTGCTGGGCCGGTGGAGTTGGTGGGCGCCGCGGCCGCTGGCCTGGCTTCATCAGCGATGCGGAATCAGTGAGGCTGGCATCACACGGCGGCCAGCCACCACCCGGATGCATCAGCAGCGCTCCGGCACCGGGCCGGCGGTATCGATCGGTCCCGACGGCGAATACAGTGGTGAACCAACCGCGGCCCCGGTGACAGAGCGTCGTTAACGATGCGACGTCGCCGTGGTTTGGCACTGCGACCACAATGGTCGCGATGCGAGTGAGGCCGCCGCATTGGCCCGACCGTGCTCGGCGCATTGACAGGTGGGCCCGTGGTGCCGGGGCAGCGGGTGTGGGCCCGCGTCCAAGAACACGGGGCACCGGCTGCTACCGTATCGGTCTTCGGAAGGCTGACACGTATGACATCTGCTACCGCATCCACGGTCGACCATCCGTTATTCGCTCGGATCTGGCCGGTCATCGCCACGCACGAGACCGAAATGATCCGCGCGCTGCGTCGGGAGAATCTGGCGGGGTTGTCAGGGAGGGTGCTGGAGGTTGGCGCGGGGATCGGCACGAACTTCGCCTTCTACCCCGATTCCGTCGAGCAGGTGGTGGCGATCGAGCCTGAGCCGCGACTCGCTGCCCGGGCCCGCGACGCGGCCGCTGACGTGCCGGTTCCGGTCCAGGTGATCGGCGAGACCGTGGAGCAGTTCACTGCCGGCAAACCATTCGACGCAATCGTGTGCTCCCTGGTGCTGTGCTCGATCAGTGACCCCGACACCGTGCTGCGGCGACTACATTCGCTGCTTCGTCCGGGCGGGCAACTGAGGTTTCTCGAGCATGTCGCCAGCCGGGGTATGCGGGGTTGGTTTCAGCGGTGTGTCGACGTGACATTCTGGCCGCGGTTGCTGGGTAACTGCCACACCCATCGGCACACTGAGCAATCGATTCTGGCGGCGGGGTTCGAAATCGACGGCGCTCGGCGAGAGTGGACGGTTCCGGCGTGGATGCCGTTGCCGACGGCGGAATTCGCGATCGGCCGCGCACGCAGGCCAGCGTGATGACGGGCCTCGTGGCTGCGCGGGGCGCGGGCTGTGTCGCGACCCACCGGCGGCTGGGGGATCAGTTCAGCAAGGCGGTCAGCCGATGCAGCAACCCCGGGAGTGCTCTGCTCGCAGGCTCGCGGATGCTGACCGTAGCGCTGGCGGACAACGGCGTCTGTTCGGGGTTGACCTCGACGACGCTGATGCCACGTGACAGCGCGAGCTCGGGCAGACCGGCCGCCGGGTAGACGATCGCCGAAGTCCCGACCACTACCATCACGTCGGCGGCTTCGGTCGCCTCCACGGCACGCTGCCACGGCTCCTCGGGCAGCGGTTCACCGAACCAGACAATATCCGGCCGGATCAAGCCGCCGCAGCGACACCTCGGCGGCTCCATGTCCGTCGTCGCCTCAACGATCTCGGGCAGTTCACCGGTGTAAGGCAGACCGCAACGAGCGCAGCGAAATTCGAAAAGACTCCCATGCAGGTGGTGCACCGGCCTGCTGCCGGCACGCTCGTGCAGGTCATCGACGTTTTGGGTGATGACGCAAACCTCGGCGTGATCCTGCCAGGCGGCGATGGCGCGGTGTCCTTCGTTGGGTTCAACCTGGGTCAGCAGGTGGTGCCGCCACAAGTACCATCCCCAGACGCGTTCCGGGTTTTGCAGCCACCCATCGATGCTGGACAGCTGGTACGGGTCGAAGCGGGACCACAGGCCGTTCTTGCTGTCGCGGAAGGTCGGGACCCCGCTTTCCGCGGAGATTCCTGCACCGGAGAGCACCGTCACTCGCACCCCACCAACATAGCGGCCTGCGAGATACTGGACAGGTGGACTTGGGCGACTGGCTGCGGCTTGACGCGCAGGCGGGTAAACCGCTGTTTGACCAGCTCAGAACACAAGTCATCGACGGAATCCGAGACGGTACGTTGCCGCCGGGGGCGCGGCTGCCTACTGTGCGGCAACTGGCCGGTCAACTCGGGTTGGCGGTCAACACCGTGGCCCGCGCCTACCGTGAACTGGAGACGGCCGGAATCGTCGAAACCCGGGGCCGCTTCGGCACTTTCGTCGCCCGCGCCGACCCGGCTGACGCCGCGATGGCGGCGGCGGCCCGGGCTTATCATGACGCGGCGCAAGCGCTCGGGCTCGGCAAGGCCGAAGCAATGCGCTATCTGGAGGCCGAGTTCGACCACTGAGCGCCGCCGTGTAGCGGGCTGCAGCGGCGTTAGCGACGGGCAGCTGCCGCGGAAACCCGGGTGGCTGCGGGGCTTTCGCCGTTTGTCCTGCCTCACCGCAATACTTTGGCCAGTGTGCGCAGGTTGCGGGTGGTGGTCGACGGCTTGTAGCGCTGCTTGCCCATCGTCTTGCCGATGGTGCTGTCCAGGGTGCTGCCCTTGGGCACCTGCCAGTAGATGACCTCGTCACCGCGGCTGATCTTCTCGTCGGGCCCGGCCTGGGCGGCCAGCGCGGCGAGCTCGTCGAGCACGGCGGTATCGGTCACGAAGGTGACATAGGACTGGTACCCGTCGACCTCGGGTTCGAAGGGGTAGCCGTCGACGATCGCCCGGACGGTGTCGATGTCGTAGACGAGCACCCAGGCGTCGTAGCCGAACCTCGCGCGCAGCGCGGCCTCGGCCTTTGCTCGCACCGCGGCCGCGGGCAAATTCGACTCGAGCAGCACGTTGCCGCTGGCGAGGATGGTGCGGACTTGGGCGAATCCGGCGTCAGCCAACGCGGTCGCCACCTCGGCCATCGTGAGGTTGATGCCGCCCACATTGACGCCACGCAAAAACGCCGCATACCGGTTCACCGGTCGAACTCCAGCAGTGTGATGCTCGGACGTGCCCGGCGCAGCGGCCGGATGCGGTCCAAGGGCCGCCAGGCCAGCAGTCTAAAGCGTTGTCATAGCGTGATGGTAGCGGTGGCCGAATCGCGGCCTGCCCGCCGCGCCGCGACGTAGGCTTTCGTCATGGGGCGCCACGTTTTCGACGACAAGCTGCTGGCCCTGATCAGCGGCAATTCCATTGGCGTGCTGGCCACCATCAAGCGCGACGGGCGTCCCCAGCTGTCCAACGTGCGGTACTACTTCGACCCGCGCACGGTGACGCTGCAGGTGTCGATCACCGAGCCGCGGGCCAAAACGCGCAACCTGCGCCGGGACCCGCGGGCCTCGATTTTGGTCAGCGCCGACGACGGATGGGCGTATGCGGTCGCCGAGGGCACCGCGCAATTGACGCCGCCGGCAGCAGCACCTGACGATGACACTGTCGAGGCGCTGATTGCCTTGTACCGCAACATTGCCGGCGAACACCCCGACTGGGACGAGTACCGCGAGGCGATGGTGACGGATCGGCGGGTGGTGCTGACGCTGCCGATCTCGCACGTCTACGGGTTGCCGCCGGGGAGGCGCTAGCCGCGCGCCGGCGATCATCAGTCGCACCGGGCGCACGACCGGGCCGCCGGGTTAGGCTCCTGACATGGCTGCATCAAACTCGTCACCGCGGTCCACGCCGGGGAACGAGACCAAGCGCAGATTCCGGGAAGCCCTCGAACATAAGAAAGCCACAGCGGCGAGCGGGTCCGAACACAAAGACCGCGGTGCGAAACGGTTGCGAGCGCACGGGCCCGCCGAAAACCGCCGCGAATTCCGCCGCAAGAGCGGCTAGCCGGTAGTGCTCGTCGTCAGCAATCCCGAAGAGTACTGCGAGACAACGGATCCTGCTGGGCAAGCAAAAGACCGCGGTGGCCGAAGTAGCTTCGGTGAAGGCGGGCGCCCCGACTGCGTTGTCACCGCCTGTCGCCCAGACACTGGGTGCCGCGGGCGCACGGTTCGACCGAATCCGCCTAAGCGCTGTTAACGTGGTGCTGTCGCTCTAGACTGTGCAGGTGCCGAAACTGCAGCTGGCTCAAGACCCGGCCGCCGACGCGCTCCTGGAGACCAACCCATTCGCGCTAGTGGTCGGAATGCTGCTCGACCAGCAGGTGCCAATGGAAACCGCCTTCGCCGGGCCGAAAAAGATCGCCGACCGGATGGGTGGCTTCGACGTCCGCGCCATCGCCGACTACAACCCGGACAAGTTCGCCGAGCTGTGCTCGGAACGCCCTGCGATACATCGTTTTCCGGTGGCGATGGCCAGGCGGATCCAGGCCCTCGCGCAGATCATTGTGGATCGTTACGACGGTGATGTGACGACGTTGTGGACCGCCGGCAACCCGGACGGTGACGAGGTACTGCGCCGGCTCACACAGCTGCCCGGGTTCGGCGATCAGAAGGCCCGGATCTTGCTGGCGCTGCTGGGCAAGCAATACGGCGTGACCCCGAAGGGCTGGCGGGCGGCAGCCGGGGAGTACGGAAAACCCGGCACCCACCTGTCGGTGGCTGACATCGTCGATCCCGATTCGCTTGAGCAGGTGCGATTGCACAAGAAGCGGATGAAGGCGGCCGAGAAGATCAAGGGAAAGGCGACACCATGAAGACACATCTGAACTGCCCGTGCGGCGAGGCCATCGTCGGCAAGGATGAGGACGAGCTGGTAGAGCTGACCCAGGCGCACCTGGCCAGTTCTCACCCCGGCCTGGAGTATGACCGCGACGCCATTTTGTTCATGGCGTATTGATCGTGTTGATCGTGCCGTCGTGATCGTGTCGTAGTGCCCGCGCCCGGCGATGCCGGGCCGTGGAGCGCCGTGTTGCCGAGAGCGGCGGTCAGGGCACCACTGTCGAGCCGATGGTGGGCATGAACTGACACTGTTTGTCCTTGGTGGTGACCTGTCCGAAGATCGTGGACACGATGCTGCCCGATCCGGTGTCGGCAATCGCGGTCAGCGTCGTCGGCCCGTCGGGGTTGATATCCGGGCGTGGTTTGAGCGTGGTGGTGCCGGATTTTCCGGTGGTCAGGTTCACCCAGGTGACATTCAAGGGCAATTTCTGCACCTCGGCGGGCCCCGGAGTGCCGATGGCGGTGAATACGTAGGCGGTCTGGCCGGGACCCGGACCCGGTGCAGGGATCTTGGCCGGCCCGGCGACCGAGAGCGCCGTCGCGATGGAGTTGCTGCCGTCGGCCAGGCAAGCGGTGCCGATCGAGGGGTACAGGAAGTCTTGTGTCGGCGGTGCGTCCGGGCCGAAAGCCGATGCCGCAGGTGCCGGTGCGGCGGGCGCCCCCGCCGGTGATCCGACAGGCGGCGCCGGCGCGGCCGCTGGTGGGGGAGCGGACGCGACCGGCGGTGCCGCCTGAACGGTTGGCCCCGCCGCGTGCGCGGGGTCAACGCCGGTGGGTAAGTGCGCCTGTGCACCCGGCTCCACCCCCGGTGGGGGCATATGAGCCGCGGGAGCGGCGCCCGTGGTTTCGTTGCGTGCCGGCTGGTTCAGATCCGCATGGCCCGGGACTTGGCCGGTGGGCTCCTGCACGAACTGGTTCACCGACGACGCGACGTTTTTGGACTCGTCGGGCGTGGACGGATTATGGGTGAACATGGACGCGGCGGCCATCAACAGCTGCGACGCCTGCTCGGGGTGGGTCGCAGCCTGTTGGATGATCGGGCTTAACTGGGTGAGAGCCGGCAGGCCCGGTAGCTGTTGGGACGGGATCGGCGGCGGTGGTGCCGGTTCGGCGACTGCCGCAGGAGAGGCGACCAGGGCAATCGTCGACACAACCGCGCCGGCGACCAAGCCGCTGGCCAGGTTCCAGGTACGTACCACGGTATTCCCCCAGTCGTCGACGGTGGTTTAGCCGGCTGACACCTCAGGGCAGCCCGGACAGAGGCAGGAGCAGGGCGTCGCGCGCGGCGGCGGGTGCTGCACCCGGAGCAGCCGCGGCAACCGTGGCCGGTGGGGTCGCGCCCCGCGCGCCCGGCATGCCGCCCGACGCGATCGACAACAGATCGCCCGGGAACGACACCTGCTGGGGCAGCGGTACTGGCAGGAACGGCAGCTGTGGCAGGTCAACCTTCGCCGAAGGCAGCAACTGATTCGATCCGGCGGCCGGGACCGTGGTGGTCGCGCCCGGGATGACCGATGTCGTGGCCGGCAGACCCGTCGTCGCCCCGGGAAGTACCGACGTCATCCCGGGCATCGCAGCAGGCGTTCCGGGCAGGCCCACCGGCGTGCCGGGCAGCGTTCCCGGCTGCGGCACACTGATCGCGGCGCTGGCCAACGGCGGCGGCGTTTGAGGTACCGGCGGCGGGGCACCTAAGGCGGTTGCGAGGTTCTGCAGCATCTGCGGGGCCCTAACGGCCGTGTTCGCGAGCTGTTCCCCGACGTTGGGGACTGGTGCCGGCGCCGCCGGGTCGGCGTGGGCTGTGCCCATCAGCCCGCCTGCGAGGAGTGCGGCTGACGATCCCACGACGACGATGGTGGGGCGCAATAACGTCCACGGTGTTGGCATGATTCTCCCTAGGTCTCGACGACAGGTCCCAGGGCCGATCGTTCGCCTGTGGTCAAAGTGACTCAAGTGACACGTGTGGCGGTTATTCGATCGTTACGCACCCGAGCGGTGACGGTGACCGGCCTGCCGGCGCCCGGTTGCGCCGTTCGCGCAACCGAGAGCATGACCCGTGACGAGTTAAGCCCTAAAGTCGGAGAAATCGACACCACCTCGGCCGCCCCGGCGGCACCACTCATCCGCCGGCAGGCGGTCGCATGGGACGCTGCCGCGCCGCTGGTGTTGGCCCTCAGCATCGCGGCGCGTCTGGCCTGGACATATCTCGCGCCGAACGGCGCGAACTTCGTCGATCTGCATGTCTACATTGGTGGCGCAGCCACCATTGACCATCCCGACACGCTCTACAGCTATGTCTACGCCGACCAGACACCGGATTTTCCCCTGCCGTTTACTTACCCGCCGTTCGCGGCGGTTGTCTTCTACCCACTGCACCTGCTGCCGTTCGGGGTAGTGGCTTTTGCCTGGCAGATCGGAACCATGGCCGCGCTATACGGCGTGGTGCGAATCAGCCAGCGTCTGCTCGGTATCCCGGCCGGCCGCGGTCAGCGTGCTGCGATGCTATGGACGGCGGTCAGCATCTGGATCGAGCCGCTGCGGGGCACATTCGACTACGGGCAGGTCAATGTGCCGCTGGTGCTGGCCG